>JBATWM010000176.1:0-4547 GCA_049672605.1 Sulfurimonadaceae bacterium | reverse complement strand
AAAACACCTCACCGCTCACTTTTACGAGCAACAGGTCTAAAAGACGAAGATTTCGATAAACCATTTATCGGTGTAGCGAACTCTCATATTGATATTATTCCAGGTCACTTCTTTCTGCAAGAGTATGGACGAATTGTTAAAGAGGCGATCCGCGAAGCGGGTGGTGTTCCATTTGAGTTCAACACTATCGGTGTTGATGATGGGATCGCAATGGGTCATGACGGGATGCTTTACTCTCTACCGTCACGTGAATTGATCGCTGACTCTATTGAGACGGTTATGAACGCGCACAAGCTTGATGCGATGATCTGTATCCCTAACTGTGACAAGATCGTTCCAGGTATGTTGATGGGCGCACTTCGTGTGAATGTACCAACGATCTTTGTTTCAGGCGGTCCTATGCAAGCGGGTCATAAAGCTGATGGTACACCTATTGATCTGGCTACAGCATTTGAAGCCGTTGGACAACACGCCGAAGGTAATATGAGTGATGAAGAGCTTTACGAGATCGAGTGTGAGGCTTGTCCAAGCGGCGGTTCATGTTCTGGTATGTTTACAGCCAACTCAATGAACACACTCTGTGAAGCGATGGGTGTCGCACTGCCGGGTAACGGTACGGTCTTGGCAATGACGCCAGAGCGTATCGAAATGGTTAAAGTGGCTGCTAAACGTATCGTTGAGATGGCAAAAAGTGAAGATCCAAAATGGAAGATGCGTAATATCTTGAATGCAGACGCGATCCATAATGCCTTTGTCATCGATATGGCAATGGGCGGTTCCTCAAACACTGTTCTGCACCTTCTTGCAATTGCAAAAGAGGCTGAAGTTGATTTTGACATTACCAACATCAATGAGATCGGTAAGCAGGTCTGTCATATTGCCAAGATCTCACCATCACTCTCTACTGTTCACATGGATGACATCAACCGTGCAGGCGGCGTTAACGCTGTGATGAAAGAGGTGAGTAAACGCGGGGATGTGTTCCGTACTAATGTGTTGACTGTGACAGGGGAGACTTTGGCTGAGCGTATTAAAGATGCAGATATCAAAGATACCAACATCATCCACACCAATGAAAATGCCTTCTCTCCTGTGGGTGGGCTTTCAATTCTGTTTGGAAACCTTGCAGAAGAGGGTGCAGTTGTTAAAACAGCGGGTATTACGCCTAACATGCGCCAATTCAAAGGGACAGCCGTCTGCTTTAACTCGCAGCAAGAGGCGATTACAGGGATTATGAGTCATAAGGTCAAAGCGGGTGATGTTGTTGTTATTCGCTACGAAGGTCCTAAAGGTGGCCCGGGTATGCAAGAGATGCTTGCACCGACATCACTGATCATGGGTATGGGCCTTGGTGAGAGTGTTGCCCTCATCACTGATGGTCGTTTCTCTGGTGCCACTCGTGGCGCAAGTATCGGTCACGTTAGTCCTGAAGCAGCAGAAGGCGGTCTAATCGCCCTTATTGAAGATGGTGATGAGATCGAACTTGATGTTGATACCCATCTTCTTCAGTTGAATGTAGATGGCGAAGAGCTTGAGCGTCGTCGTCTTCACTGGGTACCTGTTAAAAAAGAGATTACGTCTAAGTGGTTGAAGCGTTACAGCTTGTTAGTCTCTAACGCGTCTAACGGTGCAGCCTTAAAAACAGAACTCTAAAAAAGTTCCAGCTTCGGCGCATCTTGCACAAAAGTTTAGCTCTCGGCGCACACCAGTGCGCAGTCGGCTAAACATTTTGCACAATCTACACCAAATCTAAAACTTTTTACTGTAAAGAGCTGTTTTAGATGAACTTTGTCATCTTCGACGAAAAGCTTTTGATCTACCCTTTCTCGTTTCACCATTTCCCATTTACCGAGGCAAAGCCTCATATTTGATGATTAAACTCTGGAACGATCTTCTGTAAACTCTCTATCTTATTTTCTGACTGCAACAACATTTGAATATCACTCTCTAACTGCTCTATAGGATAGTGCGTCGGGTTGGCGATGAAGATCGAGCTGTACTCCGTTTTTTTCTCACTGTCATCGATGAGCAGCTCTTCATACAGTTTCTCACCGGGGCGCGGACCTGAGAATGTGACCTCTATCTCATCTTCCTTGCCATAGAGTTTGATCATCTGCTGGGCAAGATCGTAGATCTTCACAGGTTCCCCCATGTCAAGAATAAAAAGTTCATTTCCCTTGGCGATGGAGGCCGCCTGTAAGACCAGCTGACACGCTTCCGGAATGAGCATAAAGTAACGGGTCATCTCTTTATGGGTGACGGTCACCGGACCGCCGGATTCGATCTGCTTTTTAAATTTCGGGATGACACTGCCTGAACTCCCTAGTACATTACCGAAGCGTACCGCAACGATCTCCGTCTCTTTGCTATCTATATTCTGGGCGTAAAGCTCACCGATGCGTTTCGTCGTTCCCATGACATTGGTGGGGCGAACGGCTTTGTCGGTGGAGATGATGACCATCTTTTGAACCCGGTGCTTGATGCTGAGGTCAATCACATTTTTTGTGCCGATGATGTTGTTTGTGAGGGCGATGTCAACATTCTCCTCACACAGAGGCACATGTTTATAGGCTGCAGCATGGATAACAATGTCGATGGGGTGTTTTGCAAAGAGTTGATCAAGGCTTTGGTAGTCGGTGACTGAACAGAGCGCATGAACCGCTTCGGGGAGCTCTTCAGCGATCTGATAAAGATTGAACTCGCTATTGTCAACCAGTGTCAGTGAGGCTGCGCCAAACGCTTTACACTGCGAAGTGATCTCTGAGCCTATGCTGCCTCCCGCGCCTGTGATGAGAACATTTTTACCTTTGATAAACGAGGCAATAGCATTTGTGTCAAGGTCTTTAGGATGGCGGGCCAGAAGGTCTTCAATAGAGAGATCTTCCAGCTTTTCGTGTTGTGAACCTAGTATCTTGGCAAGCTTTATCTCCTCAATACCGGCATCTTTCAGACGTTGAAAGAGGGCTTTGAGATCAGTTTGAGAGAGGTCTGCAGTGATGATAGCAGCAGAGATATTCAGTTTGGTGATCTGTTCTTCAAGATCTTCTGCTGCATAGACTTTAACCTTGTTAATATAGGTGTTAATGGCACTCTTATTCTCTTTGAGCAGCGCCAAGATAGCAACCGGGTAGTAGTTAAGCTCACCATTGAGAGCACTTTTAATGATAGAACTGGTTTTCGGGTTGACACCGATGATCAGGGTCTGTCTGTTCTCGCCTTGCGTGAGCTGTTCGGAAAGTGCCCGTTTTGAGATACGCAAAGCACCGGTCAACATAAGTGAGAGGAACAGATCGATAATGATAACACTTCGCGGCATTGGCATAAAGAAGTCATAAAAGAGATAAAAGAGAATACCGAAGACGATGGCGGCGCTTATGTGTGCTTTGATCAGGTGCAAGGCATCATCAAGACCAAAAAAACGCCAGGTGATGTTGTAGACATTAAATATAAAAAAGAAAACTATTTTCAGCAGAGCAAGAGAGATAAAAACCGTTATAAAGTTTTCCATGAAACGGGGGTCGATAACAAAATCAAAACGCAGGGCATAAGCCAGCTGCAGAGAGATAAAAAAGAGTATAAGGTCGCTAAACAAAAAGAAGAGAAGACGTTTTGCAAAACTAGGTTGTAACAGGTTCAATCAAAAGCCTTCTTGGTGTCAATGAATTTTGTGAGTGAATATAATACCACTAAGAGCACAAAAAAGAGATATAGGTAGCTGCTTTGCGGTGTGAAATAGAGTGCTATGAGTGTCAATATATTGATGCCCATAGCAAACAAGACGACTCTGTCGTGGCTAAATCCGGCTTGATTGAGGCGCTGGTAGGCATGCTTTTTATGGGCCTGTGACAGCTTTTCTCTTCGCCTTGCCCGACGCAGAAGTGTGAGTGTCGCATCAAACCAAAAAAGCGATAGCAGCATCAA
The DNA here is from genome assembly GCA_049672605.1 of Sulfurimonadaceae bacterium. Lineage (GTDB taxonomy): Bacteria > Campylobacterota > Campylobacteria > Campylobacterales > Sulfurimonadaceae > Sulfonitrofixus. The sequence goes on along the minus strand of JBATWM010000176.1, from coordinate 626 downwards.
CCAGCCTAAAAAGTGCGGCGTACTAGCATCATAAAGGATAAAGATCGCAAAAATAAAACCAAGCGGCGCACTGCCGACATCACCCATAAAGATGGAGGCTTTGTGCCAGTTGAAAAGTAAAAAACCTGCGGTGGCTGCAGCAATCAATAGTGCGCTCTCACTGCCAAAGAGGAGGTAAGCTGCCAGAGCGACAAAAAGTGCTTCAGACCCTGCATACCCATCGATACCATCCAAGAAGTTATAGAGGTTTGTCATCCAGATAATACCCAGTAGGGCAATGAGGTTTAGCCAAATACCCGAGAGTGCAAAAGCGGAGAGGTTAAAGGTGTCAACACCGCCTAAAAAATAGAGGGCAGAGACTGCACTGACAAGCTGCACACTGAAACGTATCTTGGCAGAGAGCGGGTAGATGTCATCAATAAGACTGACGATGATCACCGGCAGTGCAGAAAGAAGCGCGAAAAAGAGCTTGGCATCGACTTGTGTTTGAAGATAGAGATAGGTCAGTGCACTATAAAAGGTGATCATAATTGCCAAGCCACCGCCCTTGGGAGTAGGAGTGAGATGTGAACTGCGATCATTTGGATGGTCAAGCAGATCTTTGTGGTGGGCATAGTAGCGAATGG
>JBATWM010000175.1:0-15950 GCA_049672605.1 Sulfurimonadaceae bacterium | reverse complement strand
GCAATCGTATATATGAGTGTCTCATCAGGCAAGACCTTTTGCAGAAATTTGGCACTCGTAATCGCATCGATCTCTTTGCCCAATATCTCAGCAACAATATCGATCTGTAAAAATCCCGGCAGAAGCGGCATACCCTCGAAGTGTGCTTTAAACACCGGATGAGACGCATTGCTAAGTTTTATCTCCACAGCTTCATCGCTCTGGTTTAACACACTGTAAAGTCCGTTAGAGAGGTACGTTTGGCTCATAATGACACTCCCTTTCTTTCTAAGACCGCAGCCACTTGACCCTCAGCAACAACAGTCTCGCCATCTAAAACAGTGAAATTCACAACAAAAAAGCTGTCAAGATTGTTAATATAGCGACTCTCGACCTCAAAGCTGCTCTTTTCACTCTTTTGGAGCCATTTAGACTTCACACTCACCAGCATTCCCATCGCGCGCGGTGGAACATTGGCCGCTTTTTTCTCTTCGGTCAGTCTCAAAAATATAGAGCTCTGCGCTCCCGCTTCAGAGAGCATAGGGAGTGTCGGTGCACTCTCGAAAGTAACAACGGTACGAGAGAGGTGCTCTTCGCTTATCAACACTTTTTTTACAAACCCTACCGGCTCTTTTTGCGGCAGGTAGGTCAGCAGTTCATTAAGATCCGGCATTAGGCATTTCCATTCGCATTGATAAATTCTTGAAGCGTTTTGATAGAAGCAAATACCTTTTCGGATTCAGAGATGTTAGAGAAGACGATCCCATACTCATTGTCCAAGAAGATGGTCAGTTCAATAGCGTCGACAGAGTCAAGCCCCAAGCCATCATGGAAAAGGTGGTCATCATCACTGATCTCTTCAGCATGAACACCCTCTAGGTTGAAGAGCTCGATCAGTTCCATCTTTAATTTTTCAGTTGTTATCAATTATATTCCTAGAGTTCAAGTGCAACAACGCACTCATTTTTACCGTCACAAGCTTCTAAAACATCTAACATCGCCCAAAGAGAGGGAGCGTAGCCTTTATGCTCTTTTTGACGCACATCAACATTAGCTTCATCGTCTGTTGGTATCAATGTTAATGCCACCCCAGACTCAAGATAGTCGGTACATGTATTCACTTCATCGATATTAGGAATGTTGATCGCTTCACAACAGACAAGCAGAACTTCATCATTCGTCGTCACTGCCTGAAGCGCACCGGTCTGTAAGACATTCGCTGCTGTGTTGTCACCACTCGAGATCGTCAAGATCTCTTTCTTGTTGCCATGCAGCAGTGAAAAGTAAGAGGGTGCCGTGTTATAAACCGAGTTTTGAAAAGCTGTCGGGCTGATCGGCTCTTTGGCATCGATCGCACCGACGATGTCGGCAGTTGCCTGCATCTCACCGTAGGCAGAACCGTACACAACCGCACCGTCACGAAAGTCACACGCATCTGCCAAATAGACCATAATACGTGCTGAACGTGTCAAACGACGGCGCAGCATCATCTTAGGTACAATGCGTTTTTCATCCAAGTTCTCGCATTTTGTATCTGCCGACACTGTCGCTGTGGCTTTGACAATAAAGTTCATTTTCATTTGATAGCTCCAAAAACGACAGCTGTGTTGTTACCGCCAAATGCAAATGAGTTTGAGATCACATAGTTGATCTTTTTGTCTATCGCTTCTTGTGGAATGTTGACCTTCTTGTTCTCTGCATCAGACAGAGAGCTCTGCGGTGCAATGCGCTGTTGCTTGATCACTTCACACGAGATAATCGCTTCAAGAGCACCTGCCGCACCTAAGGTGTGACCGGTGATCGCCTTAGTCGAGCTCAAATAAGGGTTATGTCTGAACAGTGTCTCTACTGCCAAGGCTTCAACAGCATCGTTGGCTTGCGTACCCGTTCCGTGTGCGTTTACATAGTCGATGTCCGTCGTCTTAAGACCGGCATCTTCAAGCGCTTTTTGCATACAAGCGATTGCACCGCCCGCCTCTGGATCGGGGTTTGTCATGTGAAAAGCATCGGAACTTCCAGAACTTCCACAAAGCTCGACACTCTCTGCTGTCTGCACATTTTGCACCAAAAGTGCCGCTATCCCTTCAGCAACATTCATCCCTTCACGATCTTGTTGGAACGGGGTACATTTTTGGGTCGAGAGAACACCAAGGGCTTGGAAACCGCAGACCGTTGTATAACAGAGCGCATCAGCACCTACAACAAGGACATTCTCATACGCACCAAGATTGATCAGGCGCTGCGCCAACATCATTGCATTAGCACTCGAGGTACATGCTGTTGAGATAGAGCGGCTCTCTTTAAAGCCGAACTCTCTATTTAATGTATCAGAGATAACAGAGATGGCATGCTCTTTGGGGTTGATCTTTTTATAGTTTTTCTCTTTGAAAAAGATCTGTTCACTTTTTCCGATACCGCCGACTGAAGAGCCAACGATCAAAAGGGTGTTGGAAAAATCATCAAGATTACTTTTCTCTAGTACCTCTTGTGTCACTGCAGTCAGCGAACTAAAAAACTCATTGGGGGCAAAAGAGCCTAGCCCCGCCTTGTGTTCAGGCATATAACTCGTGTCGATAGTGATACCACTCTGTTTTGAATAGATCGCAGCCATCAATCCGGCCGTATTTCCGGCACAACTGAGCGATTCATAGGCATTAACAAAGACACGATTTTTTTGCATTGAAAAACCCCTCTAAATTTTTTGTAATGTAGCACAGAGGGGCTAAAAACGAGGTAAAGTATTCACTTTCATCAGTCGAAAACTCTCATTAAAATTCTCAATGAAAAGCAGTTCTCCCTCACCCTCATCTATAAAGCTGTTAATTGCATATAGTGCTGCTGTCTCATAAAAACCGCAACGCTCTTCATAACCAAATCGTCCTCGTTCTTCACCTTCGAGCAGTTCATCGATTATTGGTTCAGAGCAACGCAATCCAAAAGCTATTTTACAGGATCTATCAACGCCTTGAAGGTACTGTTTTATCTCAGATGTATCCATCTGTTTTTTAACAACATCGATCGATGCCAAAGCGCCCTCTTGCTCTCTGCTGAGAAGCATCCAGTTGCTCCCCTCGCCTAAGAGGCTATCATCGCAGACACCAAGCGTCCTTTTGGTGAATGCTGCCGGTTCTTGCAGCTCATCTACCCCACCAATCAGAATCTGTTGTTCTTTGCCTAACGCAAGGTCGTTTTGCGCCAGCAGCAGGGTCGTCTCTACCACAAGACCCTGCCGAGACACATTAAGGTTTTTGCCAGAAATACCAAAATACTGTGCGACGTAAAAACCGGAAGTATTGCTAAGAGAGTTGATAAAGTCAACCGGTTTAGGCGGTTGCTTGTGAATATAACGTTGATCACGAAGACGTTTAAAAACGGCCAAGTTCCCCTGTCCGGAAGCCATATAGAGTGCTGTACCTTTGTCGATCGTACTATCACCTATAGCTTGATGTGCTCCAAGCAATGCCAATTGGATAAAGCGGTCCGTACGTCTGATCATCTTGGGTGAGATCCGTTTCCATGCCGCTTTAACATCAAGCTCTTCACCCTCTTTGCGATTAACGGAGCCTGTTTTATGGATATAGATCATGACACGACCTTCTCGATCACGATAGAGGTGTTATTACCGCCAAATCCAAAGTAGTTCAGCATAAAGAGACCACTTTCACAAGGCATTTTCTCTTTTATTGGTGTCCACTCCAATACTTCATCACGATTCACAAAGTTAGGCGTACCGGGAACAAAACCAGCATCCACACACTCAAGCATCAAAAGCAGTTCACTTGAGCCACAGCTGCCTAAAGTGTGTCCTATATAGGGTTTTAATGAGAAAAAATATGGTGAATTACTGAAGACCTGCTTCATCCCATTTATCTCAGCCATGTCATTTAAGGCGCTGGCCGTACCGTGCGCTTTTACAGCTCTGATATCACTCTCTTTTACATCAGCGACTTTCAGTGCCGCACTGATCACTTCACTGACACCTACACCATCAGGATTGGCACCCGTCACACTGTGTGTCTCACAACTGCTGACGCCTCCGAGAAAGTGCCAAGGAGAAGAGGCGACATCATCACGGCTCAAAAACAGAGCACTAATAGCTTCGCCCAGGACAATACCTTCTCTCTCTCTATCAAAGGGAGCGAGCTTATCAGGCGAGAGCAGTTGCATCGCTGCAAATCCCTCAAAAGAGATCGGAGCAAACATCTCAAACCCAACAACCAGAGCATAATCAATGATCCCGCCTTCGAGCATCGAAGCCGCATCGATGACGGCATTGGCACTTGATGTGCAGGCGGTGTTGTAGGTCAATGAAAAGTCATGAAGTCCAAAATGTTTACTCAGGTGATCAGCATAATAGCCGTTTCCAATACGTTCGCATGCGACTGTTTCGACCTGAGAGTTGTCATAATTTTGACCCAAGGGAAGACTTAATGAGAGATCATTTGACGCACTACCGACAAAGAGACCGCATCGGCTGAGATCATCAGAGGTCAAAGCAAGTTTATCGATCGCTTTTTGAACCGCATCTTCAAGGTAGCTCAGTGGAATAGAGAGCGCACTGTTACGTTCACCGTCATCGATACTGTAGTAGGAAAAAGTAAGCTCTTCCCCCATCAGGTTCATTCTCTTCTCTACACTCTTGTAACTTCCCTCAGAGAGGTGTTTGAGACGTCTCTCTTTTTCACCTAAAGCACTAAGTATCTCACCGCCGAGTATTGTGATCATTATTGAAGTTTCTGCTTTTACTCAGGTTGAACGAAGTCAGCCAGGTTATTAATCGTTGTCACAACACGTCGGAAATCTTTAGAGTCGCCTAAACGGATCTTAAACTGTGTCTGCAGACCCATTGAGATCTGGAGCGCATCAAGAGAGTCCAGCTCCAAGCCGCTTTCATCAGAAAAAAGTGCAACATCGTCTGCCACCTCTTCAGGTAAAATGTCCTCTTTTTCACACTCTTCAATGATCATCGTTTTAAGACGCAACTTCAGTGCCTCATCTTGAGAACCTATCATGCTACTCTCCTTATCTTATAGTTAAATATCCCTGCCGCAATGATGAGCGAGACCAGACCAAAAAGCAACAATCCGACCACTTCATACATCACATCACTTAGGTTGCCCCGGCGTAAAAACACATCCAAGAAACCTTCCAGCCCCCAAGACATCGGTGAGACATTGGCAAACTCTTTCATAAAGTCAGGCATCACAAACTTCGGTACCATGACCCCGCCGATTGCGCCTAAGAGAATGTTGATGATCCCGCCAATGGTAGTCGCCTGTTCAACACTGTCAACCGTTACAGCGATCAAAATAGAGAGCCCGATAGCCGAAAGACTGAGTGCCAGCGAAACCGCTATCAACGCGCTGATATCACCGCCTATGGTCAATGGCGCGGCACCAAAAAGAGGGACTACGAACATACCAACCGCTATCATCACCCAGACCTGCAGTTGATTGATCAGCATATAGGGGATGATCTTTCCACCAAAGAGTAGCGGCAGCGAGACGTTCATCGTACTAAGACGCATCAAGGTGTTTTGTTTGCGCTCACTGATAAAGATCGTTGACATTGGTATGATGACAAAAAAGAGGCCGAAAACGATCCATGACGGAACACTCTGCTGTGTTGACGTCGGTTTTTCGTCTTCAGAGAGTGCCGCATAATGGATCTTCATCATGCTCGCCTCATCAAACTCTATTTTCTTGACCTCTGCTTCTTCGCCTCGCATGCCGCTCTGCATCTCTGTCGCAAGATTGATGGCATCCAGACGCACCTGCATCACACTGCTTAGTATCTGCGTTTTAAAGAGCATCAGATGACTCTGTCCAATGTCCGATGCAACTTCGATCTGAAGCGCCGAATTGTTGGCCTCATTTTGTGAGAACTGTGACTTGAACCCTTCAGGTATCACCACAATAAACTGGACACCCTCTTCTTTTGGCGAGGCAAAACCGTCACTGATATTATGTTCGGTCATCAGTTTGTTGGCACGTAATTTGGAGCTGACAGAGAAGCTTTCGAGCGAGTTGTCTCGATCTACCACCGCGTATTCGATCAGGGCTTTCTCTTCATTAAAGACATCTTTGAGCGCCAAAGACATGATCAAGATAAAAACCGCCGGCATGACAAAAAGTGCCGCAAGCGCATGTTTGTCACGAGAGACCAGCAAGAACTCTTTGATCAGCATCGCCTTAAGCATCAGCACGTCCCTTTGATGTCAGATTGATAAAGAGTGACTCCAAGGTCGTTGTACCGTAGCGGATGTTTTTAACAGCAACACCATCTGCTTCCAACAGCGCTAATGCTTCGGAAACTGTCTTGCTCTCTTTGCCTTCCAACATCAGTGAACTCTCATCAATAACAGTCAGTGCATTCATCTTTGCACAACACTCTTGCAAGGCCGCTAACGGCGTCTCATAGATCTCGAAGATGAGCTGATCAGCACTCTCGTTGGTGAGCATACTTTCAATACTGCCTTGCTTGATGATCTTTCCGGCATTTATAATCGCGACCTCATCACAGATCTTCTCTATCTCAGGCATGTAATGCGAGGTGTAGACGACCGTTTTATTCACTTTTTTAAACGACCTAATAGTCTCTAAGATCTCGTTTCGAGCCTCCGGATCAATACCGACAGTCGGTTCATCAAAAAATAGAATATCCGGATCGTTAAGCAGACCGATCGCGATGTTTAGACGACGTTTCTGTCCTCCCGAGAGCGTAGATGCTTTTTGATGCAGCATAGAGCCCAAACGATTTGTCTCAACAGCATACGCAATGTTCTTTTTCAGAAGATCTGCTTGGATATTTTGGATACCTCCAAAAAAATTGAGGTTCTCTATGACCGTGAGGTTCTCATAAAAGGCCAGACTCTGGGGAACAAGGGCACACCGTTTCCGGATCGCTTCCAAGTTTTTGTCCAGAGGCAGATCAAAGACAGTGACCTCACCCTCATTATATGTAGTCAAGCCGTTAAGAATGGATATAAGCGTCGTCTTACCTGCACCGTTGGGTCCTAAAAGACCGAAGATACTCCCCGCCTTTATCTCTAATGTCAGATGGTCAAGTGCCACCTTTTCATCATAGCGTTTGAGCAGATTTGTGATCTTGATCATCAAAAAGCCGTCAGAAGTCTCTTATAGACTCCTGCTTCTTCGTCTGCAATAGATTCAAGTTTTTTAGCGATAGCGTCAAAATCGATCGTATCACTTTTCTTTGAACGAATTGACTTGGCAATCAGCAGCGCGAACTCGCGCCAACTGTCACCTACCTCTGTCATCATCGTTGAACTTTCCATCAAGGTATCATTTTTTAAGATCTCTGCTGCTTCTTGTAAAAAAGAGGCGTAGATGTAACGAAAACCGGCACCGCCTGTACCGATCTCCTCTTGCATACGAACAATGTGACCTAAAAAAAGTTTCGCATAGCGGCGATCTTTGCTTTCAAGTTTACGGATAGCCTTCGCCAGTGCGCGAATCCCTTTCAGACCCGCAATAGGAACAGGAGTTTTCAACATACCTTTTGCCACTTTTTTGATCGCTCTAGGAAGTGCTTTTTCATAATCAACGCTTGTTGGCACATGCATCGGGTAGTAGAGCAGCCCTTTTGGTGCCATCACCCCTTTAACAAAACGCGCTTTCTCCAACGCTTTTTCATCCGCTTCGACGGTATGCTCAAAAACCGGATCGCTGATCTTATAGGTGCTCTCCTCTTTGCCATATACTAAAAGGTTATGCGCATTAAAGTGAAAACGCATCTCTTCGGGAAAGTAAGGGAGCCAAAAAACAGAGCTCTGGGCACCAACGATCTTGCCCTCTTCAAGCAGTTCATCCAGACGAGCCGTACCCTTTTGTGCTTTAGAGAACTTTTCAAGTCTCATCTTTACACCTATGTTCTTCTGCAAGCCTTTAATAATAGCTTTTGGCATAGAACGATAGGCAATAAGCGGCATACCGCCCAGTTTTACAAACGGCAGATAGGCAAAGGTAAGTGCACTTGAAAGCCCAAATACCATCGGTTCAGAGAGTCGAAGACCGTAGTGAGACAACATCGATGACATCACCCCGCTTTCACAATGGGCAGCATGTTGATGGGTGAATTCGTTGGTTATGTTACTCACACAGACTCTTTTTTAGGAACTGTTTTCAGATCTTCAACGCTAACGCCTAAAGCCTCGCTGTAACGAGAGAGCATTGCATCTGATAGTTTTGAAAAGACAGAAGGTTTGAAGTGACGTTTTACACGCCATTGGAACATCTCAACCGATTGGGCCAAGACAATAAGATCCATACGCTGCGCATACATATGGTAATAGAGTGGAGACATCTGACCTGCTGCAACCTCTTCATAAGCCTCATCAGCCTGACGTCCAAGCTCTATCAGTGCCTGTTTTGTCGCCTCTTCTTCGATCTCCCAACCACTCGAAGCAACTACACCATAGTGACCATCTTCATTAGTTGCATAGATGGCTTTTTTGTTGCCCGCATAGGTCGAGATATGGTCTTGCGGAACATTTTTGATCTCCATCAGACGACCTCTAGCTGCATAAAGGCTGTTGAAAATCGACCGCTCTCGGGAATGTAACAGAGTAGTTTCTCACCCACCTTCAATTTACCCGAATGAAAGAGCTCTTCTAAGATGATATAGATCGAGGCAGAACCGGTATTGCCCTTGTATGGCAGATTGGTAAACCACTTCTCTTGGGCGATGTCACAGTTGGCATCTTTCATCCCTGCATAGAGCTTGTTACGGAAATAACCTGATGAGTAGTGCGGAAGGTAGTAGCTGATCTCTTCTGGATTGAGTGTACCCTTCTCGATTAACTCTTTAAGCGGTTTTGTCACCGTATACTCAACGATCTTCTCATTTAAGAGTTTGACATCCTGCTTAACAGAGAAGATCGATTGCGAAAGCCACTCTTGCGGTGCAAATTCACGCCATCCCTTCAAAGAACCGTCTTCCTGTTTTTCACAGCCGGCATACATACAGGCATCCAGCTCGTTGGCATAGGACTTTTGAACGATCCAATCGATTTTTAGCGAGATTCCTTCGCTGTTTGGCTCTGCGCTCATCAAGGCTGCACCCGCACCGTCACTGAGCATCCAGCGCAAAAAGTCTTTCTCAAACGCGATCTCAGGCTGACGTTCCAACTCCTCAATACGTGCCTCGACCTCTTCTTCAAAGTTTTGCGCACGCATCACCGATGAGGCATTCTCTGAACCTGTCGCGATAGCATTAGCGCTTTGCCCGCTCAAAATAGACATATAACCATACTTCAAAGACATGGTACCAGAGAGGCAAATCCCCGCTGTGGCGATCACTTCACAGCTGGGAATACCCAGCTCCCCATGGACCATCAAAGCATGGTTTGGAAGCATTTGGTCAGCTAAAGTTGTTCCGCAGGCAAGCAGTTCAGTCGTATTGATATCAAAGGCATCGCTGTTAAGTTTGCGAATAGCTTCTGCCGCCAACTGTGCATTGGTATGCGTTGTCTTGCCGCTCTCTTTGTCAATAGCGTAGTGGCGCGTCTTGATCTGATTGGAGCGCAAGATAAGTTTCTTTGCACGTGAAGGACGCGGTCCGACTTGGCCTAATACGTTCTCGATCTCACTGTTGTCAACCGCTTCGTTTGGCAAAAATGCTTGAATGTCGTTGATATATACCTGTTTATTCACTGCTTACCGCCCTGAAGGTTCTTCATAAAATTTTACACTCTTTTCTATTGCTTCTTTTCGAAATGGATAGATCAACTTTCTGACCAGTATGTTCAATGGGACAACCGTTAATACCAATACTGCCAAGAATATAGCATAAATGGTAATAACGATCTTTCGCGCGAATGATCCCGGGCTGCCCGCTTTTTGGATCAGTTTACCCCAGATCATAAACGATCGCGTAGCGATCTTCTCTGCTCCGACCAGCTTGCCGTTAACTGTGACCGCACCCATATGTTTCAACAAAGCTTGCTTGCTCTTCTCTTCACCCTTTTTAAGGGCATCGAGGAGACGTTCACCAAAACGCGAACTCTCTTGCATATCTTTCTCTGAAACACCTGCCGGTGGGAAGAACAAAAACGCATCTTTTTTACCCGTAAGAAGCCATCTAGGTGTTGTCGCAAACGCATAAATCGAACCGCCCTGATCTGTCAGTACCACATTATCGATCAAGGTGGCACCCAGATCACTGATGAGCTTTTTCATCTTCTCTTGCGCCATCACCCACATGTCTCTACAGGCGATCAATGTCACAACAGGTTTGTCTTTAAACACTCTCTTAGCCTGCTCGCTCTGCATAAAACCGGTCACAGGGATCGATGGAGAGAGAAACCAGATCGTGTAACCGAGAATGATCAGATCATAATCATCTGCCAGATCATCCAAAGGTTCAACGTCACACCCGTTCATGTAGATCGCTTCGGGGAAAGCGTCAAAAAAAGGATAAAACGGCCAAGGATACGGGTACTTTGTAACAGGTTCTATCTTACGATAATCGACCTCTACTTCATCGCTGGCTTTTAATGGTTGCGTTACAGAATTTACCATGTTTTTCAACTGCCCGCTCTGCGAATAATAAAGTACTAAAACTCTTTTCATAGCCACCCATAAATACATTCAATTTAGTTAGATGATTCTAACGTATATACCCATAAAAAATAATAAGTAATGTTCTATTGCAATCGACGTATTTTCAGGACTTTAAGAGGCCAGCTCCAATATAATGGCCCTTACTAATATGCTCAAAGGAAACCCATGTTTGATACCGATAAGCTCAGTTCACTAGACGCTTTACTGGAAGCACAAAAAATTGCACATGCACCCATAATCTTCCAAGTTGCCCATCTTCTTCGTGATTGGGGTATTCTCAAGTTGCTCCACGAAAACAAGAAAACGGGTATGAGTGTAGAAGAGCTAATGGCTGCTACCGACATCAGTGAATATGGTATTAAAATCCTATGCGAGTCAGGTTTTAGTATGGGCGCGATGAAATTTGAAGATAACCGTTATTACATTACACGTATCGGTTTTTTCCTTGCCTATGATGAGATGACAAATGCCAACTTTAACTACTCTCATGATGTCAACTATTTTGGTATCAGCGAGCTAGGTGATTCGATCAAAGAGGGGCGTCCTGCCGGTCTTCAGAAATTCTTTAACAAAGATTGGGAGACGATCTATCCTTACCTGACTGAATTGCCTGAAAAGACAAGAGAGAGCTGGTTCGGGTATGATCACTTCTACTCAGACTCAGCCTTTAAAACATTGGTCGATCTGATGGCTGAACGTAAACCGAAAAAGATCCTCGATATCGGCGGTAACACCGGTAAATGGGCCATTGCGATCACCTCGGCATCGGAAGAGACCAGCGTTACCATCTGTGACCATCCTCTTCAAATCAAAACGGCTTTTGCAAATGCTGAAGAGGCCGGTGTGAAAGATAGAGTAAACGGTGAGGTCATGGACCTGCTTGACCACTCAAAACCCTTTCCGAAAGATTTTGATGTCGTCTGGATGAGTCAATTTTTAGACTGTTTTCCGCCCGAAGATATTATCGCCATCTTGCAGCGTGCAAAAGAGGCGTTGAGCGAAGATGGGCGTATCCATATCATCGAGCCGTATTGGGACCGTCAACAACATGAGATCGGTGCCTACATCCTTATCAACTGTTCACCATACTTTACTGCTTTAGCCAACGGAACGAGTAAGATGTACAGTGCAGAAGATATGCATAAATATATTGAGGCTGCCGGATTAGAAGTTGACGAAGAGATCGATAGATTGGGATTTGGTCATACAATGACCTCATGCAAGAGAAAGAGCTAAAGAGAGACTTCTCTCCGCTTTAACTAAAAATACTGTAGATTATGCGTTTTTCTGCTCATTAATATAGTTACAAAGAGATTCAGCTGTAGCAAAGATCGTCTCAGCATCCGCAATGTTTGTCACCTTCACACCAAACTCTTTTTCAACCACAAGTGTTAACTCAATAGCATCAACAGAATCAAGACCTAGACCATCATCACCAAAAAGTGGATCTGTATCATTTATCTCGCTAGCATCAATATCTTCTAAATTAAGACCTTCAATGATCTTCTCTTTTAAAACGTCAGTAGTTACCATGTTGTACCCTATTATTTTTTATTGTGCTAGTTTACCATAGCCTTATTGAGGCTAGTGTTAAGGTGAATGAGAAGCTCATAAATTGGCTTTTTCTTAACAACTCTTATATAAAAGTTTTAGATTTGGTGTAGATTGTACTGAAGTGAACCCGAAAGCGCACTTGTGTGCGTTGAGAGGTGAACTTCAGTGCAAGATGCGCCGAAGCTGAAACTTTTAAGATTTCCAGGCATCTTCAGAGACCTCTTTATCCCGGTTTTCATAAAGCAGTTGTAAAAAGTAGTCACGATAGACTTCGATGGCACCTAGAGATTTGAGATGATCTGTCGGTACCTGGGCATCAACAAACTTATATCCCCACTCTTTTAACTTCTCTACCAAAACAGCAAAAGCAACTTTCGAGGCATCATTTTTTGTAGCGAACATCGACTCACCGCAAAATACTCTCCCAACAGTAATACCATAAAGTCCGCCCACCAGTTCACCCTCATAATAGGCCTCGACAGAGTGCGCTCTACCCAGAGAGTGCAGAACCGTCATGGCCTCTATAAGCTCAGGCTGCAGCCATGTTCCTTCTTGTCCTGGCCGATAAACAGTCGAACACCCTTTAAGTACCTCAACAAATGCACTATCAAAACGTACGTCAAAATGTTTCTTACGTTTTTGGAGTGACTTGCGAAGTTTAAAATCATCAAGGTGTAAGATAAGACGAGGGTCCGGTGACCACCAGAGAATGGGATCACCCTTGGCATACCAGGGGAAGATTCCCTCACGATACGCCAAATAGAGTCTCGACGGACTCAGGTCACCGCCATAAGCAACGATCCCATCCTCATTCGCTTCGTTGGGATGAGGAAAACTAAGGTTGTAATCGAGCTGTTTGATCATTCACTGAAGTTAAAGGTAAGTGCGTCATCATAATCAACCATAACCTTACCACCATGTTTAAGCGAGCCGAAAAGTATCTCATCGGTAAGCTTGTCATTGATCTTCTCTTGGATCACACGGCCAAGCGGACGGGCGCCCATAGCGATGTCATACCCCATTTCAGCTAAGTATCCGCGTGCTCTTTCACTGATCTCTACAACCACTTTTTTCTTGGAGAGCTGCACATTAAGTTCACCAATAAACTTGTCAACGATCTCTTCCACCACTTCGATCTCAAGCGGTACAAACTCAATGACCGCATCAAGTCTGTTTCTAAACTCCGGTGTAAAAAAGGCTTTGAGCTCTTCACCGCGAGAGATTGACTGATCGGCCTTAAAGCCCATAACACTTGCTGCTTGGGCACCAACATTAGAGGTCATGATCAAGACCACATTTTTAAAGTTGGCCTTGTAACCGTTATTGTCCGTCAGCGTTGCACTGTCCATCACCTGAAGCAAGATGTTGACCAGGTCAGGGTGTGCTTTTTCAATCTCATCTAACAGCAGTACCGTATAGGGGTGTTTGCGAATCACTTCCGTGAGTAGACCGCCCTGTTCGTACCCGATATAACCCGGAGGCGCACCGACCAGGCGAGAGATCGCATGTTTCTCCATATATTCACTCATGTCAAAACGTTCAAAATGGATACCCATCTCATCCGCAAGAGACTTGGCAAGTTCTGTTTTACCTACACCTGTCGGTCCGGAAAAGAGGAATGAGCCTATCGGTTTTTCACCGGCATTAAGCCCGGCACGTGAGCGTTTAATCGCTTGTGCGACCTTTTCAACCGCTACGTCCTGACCAATAACACGTTTTTTCAGATCGGCTTCTAAACTCTCGAGTCTAGTCGTGTCATTTTCTGTCATACGTGATGTCGGTACACCAGTGATCTTAGAGATCACCTTCTCGATATCGTGCGGTGTCACGGTGTTGCGTTTTTTCTTACTCAGATGAAACGACGCCCCTGCTTCATCGATAAGATCGATAGCAACATCCGGTAAAAATCGATCAGTGATGTACTTTTTAGAAAGGTCAACTGCTGCCTGGAGTGCTTTGTCTGTGTACTTGAGTCCATGATGCTCTTCATATTTAGAACGTAGACCTTTTAAGATCAGGACGCTGTCTTTAAGTGATGGTTCATCCACATCGATACGGGCAAAACGACGACTCAGCGCACGATCTTTTTCAAAGGCATTTCTATGCTCAGCAAAGGTTGTCGCCCCCATACATTTAAGTTCACCGGAGGCCAGCGCAGGTTTGAGTTGGTTGGAGGCGTCCATACTGCCGCCACTGACCGCACCGGCACCCACAAGAGTGTGGATCTCATCAATAAACAGAATCGCACCTTTACTCATTTTCAGCTCATCGATCACACCCTTAAGACGCTTCTCAAAGTCACCACGGTATTTCGTTCCCGCCAGCATCGCAGAAAGGTCAAGTGCAAAGACCGGCGCAGCATGCAAGATCGCAGGTACATCATCTTCACTGATACGCAGGGCCAAACCTTCAGCAATAGCCGTCTTACCAACACCGGGTTCACCAACAAGAAGCGGATTGTTTTTCTTACGACGACAGAGTGTCTGAATAACACGTTCGATCTCATCTTCACGACCGATCACCGGATCGATCTTGCCCTCTTTAGCCTTTTCGACTAAGTTGATCGTGTATTTGTCGAGATAACTCTCTGTCTCATCACCTGTTGTCGTAGCCGTATCAACATCTTGATGTGAGATCACCTCTAAGACATCCACACGAGAGATCTCCTGGTCATGTAAGAGAGCCATAGCGAAGGTGTGCTCTTCTTCAAACACAGCCGCCATCAAGTCGCCCACTTCGGCCTGCTCTTTTTGCGCACTTTGAATATGTTTGATCATTGTGTCGATCATACGCGAAAGGGCTACCGTTTCAAAGGGCTCTTGATTGACATCTTCCGGCAAAGATTGCATCGTCTCGCTCAGATAGGTTGCTACCGCCTCTCGCATTGTCTCAACATTACCACCACACTCTTTAACAATAGCAATACCCTCTTTTGAACCCAAAAGTGCAAAAAATACATGTTCAATCGTCAGATATTCGTGACGCTGATCTTTTGCATAGATAAGCGCTTTTTGGAAAATACTGTTTAATTCTGCACTGATCATCTTACGCCTCCTCCATCGTTGCTTTTAGCGGAAAACCCTGTTCACGGGAAAGTTTACTCACCTGCATTACCTTCGTCTCTGCCACTTCATACGTGAAGATCCCACAGATACCGCGATCTTTTTTATGAACGTCCATCATGATCTGTTCTGCCTCTTGGTAGTTTTTATGAAAGATGTTCATCAATACATCGATCACAAAATCCATTGAGGTGTAATCATCGTTTAGCAGATAGACAAGATATTGCTTCGGCTCCCGTACAGAGAGCTCTCCTTCTAATTCATGTTTAGTACTCAAAGAATTTCCTACTTTTATAGTTATAGAGAATGTATCAAGGTTTGGGTGTAATTTTGCTTAAGGGTCGGAGTTAGCTTGGTTTTATGAGGATTAGAAATCAACGTCAATTATGCAACGATAAACCGGATAGCAACACTTTCACACGGATACAGTTTGTCAATTCTATATACGATATGTCAATATGCATTTTTTGATCTTGAAATCTTAGTGTTTGAAATAGCAGGTTTGTCGTTTTAGGGTGAGTGAACGTGTAAAAAGTGTACCGGGAGATACCGGCACGCAACCGGTATTGGCTTTTTCGTTGGCTTTTTTACGGCGCAACAAGGCGTTAGTTCGGACAGAAATTCTAGCTAGCCGCTTGAATAAAATCCTCGATGATATCATCCGGATTTTCAAGCCCGATAGAGATACGAATCAATCCATCAGTAATACCAAGGAACTTACGCGTCTCCTCATCAAAATCACTATAAATGGTCGAAGCCATGTGCAGTGCCA
>JBATWM010000174.1:0-2133 GCA_049672605.1 Sulfurimonadaceae bacterium | reverse complement strand
ACACCGACACTCAAGGCCACAACCGTAACACCTAAAAGTACCTGGTCGCCTAAACTGAGCGCAACACCGGCAAGGTTGGCGATGTAGAGCACAGCGATCGTCAAATACGCCGCCGTACCGTCCATAGAGACCGTTGCTCCAAGCGGTAGAACAAATGAGGCTGTTTTCGTATCGACCTCACCCATCTCTTCAACAACACGCATAGAGACCGGCAGTGTCGCAGCAGAAGAGGCTGTCGAGAAGGCCATGATCGGTGCTTCACGGACATCAGAGAGAAACTGATAAGGATTGACACGACCGAAAAAGGCCAATACTGCCGGCAACGTGATGATGCCGTGAAAGAGTATGACCCCTACGACCAGTAAAATATAAGACCATAAGTCCAAGATAACGTCAATGCCCTGCTCTGCGATAACATAAGAGATAAGACTGAACACACCGATAGGTGTCATCAAGATGACCCACTCGGCCATCTTTAACATGACATTGCTCACTGCTGTAAAGAATTGGTTCATCGACGCTTGTTCAGACTCTTTAAGATAGAGAGAAGCTACACCAAAAAGGATGGCAAAGACAATGATCTGCATCATCGAGCCGTGACTCAAAGAGGCAAAAACATTCGTCGGGATAAAACTGAGTATCATCGCCTGAAAAGAGAACGGTGCGATCGTTGCAGCTTTTTCAAACTCCAGTCCCTCACTGCTTACTGGTGCGCCAATAGTAAAGATGTTCATCGCCACAATTGCCAGGACAACAGCCAGTGCTGTTGTCAAAAGATAAAGTCCTATAGTACGTCCGCCGATAGTTTTTAGATGATGCAGCGAGCCTAAACCCAAAATAGCCGTGTAGATACTGGCAAAGACAAGCGGCACGACCAGCATCTTTAAAAAAGCGATAAAGGCTGAACCGATCACCTTCTGTTGCAGAGCGAGTTCCGGGAAGTAGATCCCAAAGAGAACACCAAACCCTATTCCCAATAGGACTAATGTGTTGGTCGTGGCATATTTTTTGACTTTATGTATCAAATATTTTTCCTGATTTTAAATGAAACTGCATTTTATCATCTAACTCTAAAAATACCTATTATCTCAATGAAAAATAATCATAACTCCCCATATGAAACTCAATACATTTTTACTGCAAACTTAGCACCTTTTTACTGTTAATTTAACACTATTTTTATACTCAAGCGATATAATCCCGCTCAATATTTTTTATAGCCAAGGATTATAATGGCATTAGGACCATTGGACATAGAAGTCCAAGTAGATTCAAAACGTGAGATTCTCTCAGAAACAGATACGACTGGAAAAATCGTCTATTTAAATGACTATTTTGTAGAGCTTTCAGGATACAAAGAAGAGGAACTAGTAGGTGCTTCGCACAATATCGTCCGTCATCCACATATGCCTAAAACCGTGTTTAAACTGCTTTGGGATGCACAAAAACAGGGGAAAGAGTACAAAGCCATTGTTAAGAACCGCAGAAAAGACGGCAAGTACTACTGGGTCTATTCAGAATACAAGCCTCTTTTCGACAAGCAAAAGAAGATTCGCGGCTATCGATCTAACCGCTATCCTGTACCTAAAAAAGTTTTGGGTGAAGTCGAATCGCTCTACAAGAAACTGATTGACCTTGAGGAGACAAAAAGTGAGAAAGATGCGGAGATGTTTCTTGAACTGAAACTGCATCAAGACGGCTTTCGCGATTATGCCGAGTTCGTTGAAGATCTTCATCAGAAAAAATTTAAAAACATTTTCGGCGTGTTTGGCAAACTATTTGGTCGCTAATAGAACGTTAAAAAGATAGAGGAGCTCTTCCTCCGTCCCCTCGCTAGTCCTTTTTAATGCTTACAACTGTCATCCATTCATACTATGATCTGTTATCTGAGACAGGGTATTCATTTCAAAACAGAGAACCTACTCTCTACCCTTGTCCTTTATCATATCGATGTACAGGTTTTCAACCTTTTTTCTTGCCCAAGGCGTTTTTCTCAAGAACTTGAGGCTTGAGTTTATAGAGGGGTCATTGTAGAAACAGCGGATCTCGACATAGTTGTAGAGCTCTTTCCAGCCGTGATGTTCGACAAGGGCTTCGAGTATGGTCTTCAGGGTTATGCCGTGGAGTGGGTTG
>JBATWM010000173.1:0-2475 GCA_049672605.1 Sulfurimonadaceae bacterium | reverse complement strand
GCCTTGGATATGGGGATGAACATATGCCCGTCATGGACAAGTACTATGAGGAATGCTTTTCCCTGCCGATGTACCCGAAAATGAGTGATGAAGAGCAGCAGTATGTCATCGACACACTTTTTGAGGTTTTAAATGGCTAAGAGCATTGCGATCATCCCTGCTCGTGGCGGCAGTAAACGGATACCCAGAAAAAACATTAAAGATTTTTATGGGAAACCGCTTATAGCTTACTCCATAGAGACAGCAATAGAATCCAAACTCTTTGACAAAGTCATCGTCACAACAGATGATGAAGAGATAGCGACGATCGCAAGAGAGTATGGTGCAGAAGTACCATTTATAAGACCAAAAGAACTAGCGGACGACTTCAGCGGGACACAAGATGTCATCGACCATGCGCTAGCATGGTTAGAAGAACAGGGTGAGCACTATGACTTTGTCTGTACTATCTATGCTACAGCACCACTGCTCAAAGCAAAATATCTCGTCGAAGGCTATAATACATTGAAGGACTCTTCTGCCATCAATGCTTTCTCAGCTACCTCGATGCCATTTCCTATCCAAAGGACATTTAAGGTCGATGAAGATGGACGATGTGAGATGTTCACACCAGAACACTACATGACACGTTCTCAAGACCTTGAAGAGGCATATCAAGATGCCGGACAGTTCTACTGGACAAAGACAGACAAGAACTCTAATGAAGTGATGTTCGGTAAAGACAGCATTCCTGTCATCTTGCCGAGACATCTGGTTCAGGACATCGATACACTCGAAGATTGGCAACGTGCAGAGATCATGTATAGAGTCATCCAAGAACAAGAAGCCAACTGATGCAGAACATCCTTTTTCGTGCAGATTCATCTTCGACTATAGGGACAGGTCACATCATGCGTGACCTTATCTTGGCAAAACAGTATGCAGACGCGAACATCATCTTTGCCACACAGGCGTTAGCCGGTAATATCAATGCCAAGATAGAAGAAGATGGCTACAAAATAAAGACCGTACGCTCAAATGACCTAGAAGAGCTCAGCAGTATCATCAAGAATGACAACATAGACTTGATCATCATCGACCACTATGGGATAGACGCTACATTTGAGAGACGATTAAAAGAAAAACATCCACAATTGCATATCATGGTCTTAGATGACACTTACGAACAACATTTTTGTGACGCGCTTCTTAACCACAACGTCTATGCTGATGCTACGAGATATAAAGGTCTTGTTCCAGAGTATTGTGAGCTTAAATGTGGTGCAGCATTCACTCTCCTTAGAGATGAGTTTGTGCAAGAAAAAAGACAAAAAAAGAAACATAGTAATAATGTTTTTTTAGCAATGGGTGGAGCGGATCATTCAAATATAAATATTGAGATATTAAAAGTTTTGGAGAATTTTCCAGATCTACATATCAATGTTGTCACAACGACAGCAAATCAACATATAACCCAACTCAAGAATTATGCCACCAGCAGACAAAACATGACACTACATATCAATACAAAACACATTGCAAAACTGATGCATGAAGCTGATGTTGCTATTGTCTCTCCTAGTGTCACATTAAATGAAATCATATTTATGGAGACTCCATTTATAGCTATAAAAACAGCAGAAAACCAAATTGAGATGTATCACTA
The DNA here is from genome assembly GCA_049672605.1 of Sulfurimonadaceae bacterium. Classification (GTDB taxonomy): domain Bacteria; phylum Campylobacterota; class Campylobacteria; order Campylobacterales; family Sulfurimonadaceae; genus Sulfonitrofixus. Next base: position 830 of record JBATWM010000173.1, on the reverse strand, counting down.
TTTAGTAGAGAACAGTTATCCTGTTCTAAAAAAGTTTGATGCACAACTCTTGGAAAAACAAGTGAAAGGTTTATTACATGATTAATATTGTAATTGCGACAGTAAAGGAGTGGAATATAAAAAATTACTTTCCTTTAGTTGAAAAATATAAAAATCAATTCAATTTCCACTTAATTTCTAACCCTGATGAACTTACAGAAGAGTCTATTTCTGTAATGAACCCTAAATATATCTTTTTCCCTCATTGGTCTTGGATAATTCCAAAAAGTATCTATAGTAATTATGATTGTGTGGTATTTCACATGACTGATCTACCTTTTGGACGAGGTGGAAGCCCTTTTCAAAATCTAATCATGGAAGAAATCTATGATACAAAAGTATCAGCTTTAAAAGTCGATGAAGGTTTAGACACTGGTGATATATACATAAAAGAGCCATTAAATATCTCTGTAGGGAGTGCAGAAGAAAACTTTATTAAACTATCAAGTATTATTTTTCAAAATATGATTCCAAAATTGTTAGACAACGAAATCGTTCCTGTAAAGCAAACTGGTAAAGTTACTATATTTAAAAGAAGAACACCAGACCAAAGTAATATAAGCCTACTAGAGACAAAATCAATTTCCAAACTATATGATTTTATTAGAATGTTAGATGCAGAGGGATATCCAAAAGCCTATCTGGAATTAGATGGTATCAGGATTGAATTTAGCGAAGTCAATTTAAAAAACAATACATTAGATGGAAGATTTGAGGTGATTGAAAATGAGTAAAATAATATTGATTGTTGCGGCACATCCTGATGACGAAGTTTTAGGTTGTTTTGGAAC
>JBATWM010000172.1:0-37382 GCA_049672605.1 Sulfurimonadaceae bacterium | reverse complement strand
CTAAAAACAACACGCAAGATCTCTAAGGACATGCTCTATAAAAACTTTGAGACCCTAGTCATTCAAGGTTATCTCCACCAACTCGAAAAGTTCAAGCACCCTAAAGCTGCTAAAAAGCTCTACCTTTGCGACACCTCTATTAAAAATGCCCTCTCAACCCAAAAACATTTCGGCCGTCTCTTTGAGAACATGATCTATTTGGAGATGATCAAAAAGGAGTTCACTGTTTTCTATGACGAGGAGATAGAGTTCTACATCCCGGACCAAGACCGCATTGTCCTCTGTATGCCCTTTGGTAATCAAGAGGCGCTCTTTAAAAAGATAGAGAAGATCGAAGGCTTTATTATCTCACATGGTATCTCTAAAGTCGAAGTGGTCACCATGACCAATGAATCAAGCCTGCAGCACCCTTTTGTTCCTGTTGAGATGATACCTTTTAGTGTTTGGGCATTGACGGAGGGGGAAGAGGATGCAGCACTGAGTGACAATGAAGAATTTTAGAAAGACACTTATGCTCGGATCAAGCTCGAGGATGACAGCATCTCTAAAAGTTGCTGTTGGTAAATAAAATATCACAATTTTATCACCTATTTAACTAAATTAATTACAAATACAAGTACTGTTGAAAATGCTCCCCATCATTAAATTAAATTGTCCTAGAATAAGGCTATAACATATAGTATGGTGAAAAAGACAAACAACAAGGTTAGTTATGGAAAAGTTCTTGTCATTGCTTGCACTTATTCCATCCCCTTACAGTGATGAGATCAAAGCTAAACTGCTTGATCTTCTTTATGCTAACTTTTTAAAAGCCTCATTTGTGATCATCGCTATTGCTAGCTTGCTAGTCTATACCCTCTGGTCTACAGCGGACCAGACGCAACTGTGGACCTGGTATATTTTACTGATAACAATCACCCTCTTTCGCATTGTTGATGCAGTAATCTATAATAAACATCCCCGTCAATACGAATATATATACTGGTACCAACATTTCTCTATGGGTGTTATATTATCTGCACTGCTTTGGGCTGCGGTCCCACTGCTGTTTTTTTCTGAGATTGGTCATAACACCAATTTCTTTGTTGCCTTTGTCATCCTTGGCATGGCCTCAGGTGCTGTTACTACTCTAGGTGCTGACCTGCGCCTCTCTCACATCTATCTTTATGCACTTTTACTACCTGTACTTTACTCTTTTTGGCAGTTTGATGACCTCCTCTATATGGCTTCTGCCTTTATGACGATCTTATATCTGCCTATAGTCAGCATTGCAGCTCGCCAATTTCATGCGACCTTGGTGGAGACTTATCATACTCTGGATCTTTACGCCGATACAAAAGAGGAACTTGTCGCCAATGAAAAACGTCTCAGTATGATGTTTGAACAAGCCCCTATAGGTATCTTCTATTACGATAATGACTTGACCATCATTGACTGTAATATTCAGCTGGAAAAGATCATGCATGCCTCTAGAGAGCAACTGCTTGGGCTCAACCTGAACAAGGTTCCCGATTCGCGCCCTCTTGACACTATGCGAGAGTCTGTCACCTTCTCCAAGCCTACACTCTATGAAGGTCCTTACCACACTAAAATCGCAGGCCTTGATCTTTCAGTCAAGATCCAGATGACCCCGCTGGTAGATGCCAATGGCAAAGTACATGGCGGTCTCTGTATGATGGAAGATAAGACACAGGAACATGCCGCGCGCGAAGAGGCAGAGTTCCTCTCCTTGCATGACCATTTGACTAAGCTACCAAACCGAAAACTGCTTAAAGAACGCATGGCACAGCTCCTGAACGAACAAAAGCGTCACCACACCTACTCCGCGCTTCTGTTTTTAGACCTAGACCACTTTAAACAGATCAATGACTCTTTAGGCCATGGTATCGGTGACAAGATCCTCATCGAAACCGCCCATCGATTGTCACAAACTCTTCGTAAAAGTGACACGCTGAGCCGCCTTGGCGGTGATGAGTTTGTTATCTTACTGCCACAGCTCTCTCAAAATGAAGAAGAGGCGATCCATCATGCTTACGAAGTCTCGCAGAAGATTCATCATGTCATGAGTGAAGCTTTCGCCATCGACACACACCTTCTCTTTAATTCAACCAGTATCGGCATCTCTCTTTTCTACGCAGAACAAAAAGAGAGCGATGAGATCCTGCGCCGCGCGGATATGGCCATGTACCAATCCAAAGCACAAGGGCGAAAACGTACAAGTTTTTATGATCTTGAAATGGATCGGCAGATGCAGAGTTACATTGAGATGAAAAAGAACCTCCGCTACGCTATAGAGCGCAATGAGTTCTCGCTTAACTTTCAGCCCATCTTGACCATCAACACCAACAAGATCGTCGCGGCAGAGACACTTTTGCGCTGGAAACACGAGGGCGAGTTTATATCAACAGGCGATCTTATCAAGGTTGCCGAAGAGTCTTCGCTTATTAATGAGATCGGCTACTGGGTCATAGAGCAGACCTGTAAACAGATTCAGCGTTGGCGAGATACCGGTCAGTTCACACTGGAGTATGTCACGATCAATATCAGTGCCAGACAACTGTTAGACGAAAGGTTTTATGACTTCCTTCTGGAGACGATAGAGCAATACAGTGTAGACCATACCCTTATAAAACTAGAGATCACCGAAACAGCCCTCATCACCAACTTTGACAAAGCAAAAGAGGTCATCGAAAGACTCAACACAATGGGCATTCACTTTATTATCGATGACTTCGGCACCGGCTACTCCTCGCTCTCATACCTCAAGATGCTTCCGTTCTCTGCCCTTAAGATCGACAAATCTTTTGTCAAAGATATATTGACAGACCCTGAAGACGAAAAACTGATCCGCGCCATCATCAACACCGCTGAGCAATTTGACTATCAGATCATTGCCGAAGGGATTGAAGAAGAGACACAAAGAGAAATTCTCAAAGAGATCAATCCTTCGCTCTATTACCAAGGTTATCTTGCGGCTAAACCCTTGAGTGCTGAAGCGTTTGTTGACTTTGTAACTAGTAAAGAGCATGAAGCTTTGCTTCAGGGAAATGGTGAATCGTAAATCGGGAATGGGGTGCCTTCGGCAGAGAAAAGAAGGTGGCAAAGGTCAGAGTTTCAAGTGTTATTTCGTCACTCAGGTGAAGATAGAGAAGTTTACGTGCTAAGTGCTAATATCTCAAAATGACGGAAGTTGAATGAAATGTCAAATTTTAATACTCATAGAAAAAGAGTAGAAGTTTATTCGTAACACGTAACACTTAACACGAAACCTCAAAAAAAGAGGGTTTCCGCCCGAAGGCGGAAAAGTTAGACTTCTAAAGGATTAGAAGTTGTAAGTAAGGTAAGCTTGAACAGTGTTGTAAGCTGAACCTTCTGTATCACCTGCTTTGATGTTTTGATCAGTAGCATCAGTCATGATGTATACTAGACTAGTATCAAGTGGACCGAATGATTTAGATGCAGAAAGAGTAACCTCTGTCATTTCTAAGTCTGTACCAACTGCAACACCGTCTTTACCTGTTGATTGTGTCAAATATAGACCCAATTGAGCCCAAGTCAACTCTTCTGGTGTTGTTGCAGTTACATTGAATGCAGATGTGTCTTGTTGAGTAATATACCCATAGTTCCACCATGCTTCAGTATACAGTTTTGACTGACCACTTGCCGCTACATTAAAACCTGCCCCGAGATCATTGTCATTTTTATCTGTCTGTGAATATGCTGCAGAAACTGTAAATGTATCTTTCATTTCATAACCAGCCATAAGAGCCAAAGCAGTGTTGCCCTTATCTCCTGTAGGTGCTAATGCATCAGCTAAATCGACACCTGTGTACTGAGCACCAAGCGTTAGACCAAAGTCAGATGCATAATCAGCTTGTAACCAGTAAGCGCTTGCAATGTGCTGCACTTGATAGTACCATGCTTGTACAGTCAGTGGTTTCCAAGAGTTGTTCACAGCACCAAATGCATACGCTCCGTCATAAAAGCTAGCAAAATTAGAATTTTGACTACCATCCCACGATGCAGTCACACTACCAAGTCCAAAACCACCTTGTGTTTCACTACCATTTGATGCACCTACATACGCTGCAACTAATGTTGTATCTGAGATATCCTGGTTTAGAAGAACCGCTGCTTCAAAAGTATTTTTAGCAATTGACCATGTCTCAGTAAATACTAATGGCGTATCAAGTGTCATACGACCGATTTTACCTGTAGTTTTGCCTACAGTTCCAGCAAGCCAAGCTTCGTCAAACCAGAACTCGTCAGTTAAGCCGCCTTCCCATACATTCGCAACAAGGTTGTTTTCAAGACCAAGAGTACTAATTGCAGTCATGTGTAAACCAGCTGAAATTCCTTCTGTAAGGTCAGCAGTAAGGCCTAGACCTAATGCAGCTTGTCCAGCCGAAGAAGGTTGAGCGAAAAGACCAGAAATCTCTTCTCCTGAAGCTCCATCAAGAATCTCTGCATCATTTGTAGAGTAATACAACTTAGCATCACCGCTAACCTTTACATTATCAATTGCAAATGCACTTGACGCGATAAGCGTTGCCGCCAATAAACTCATTTTAACTAACTTCATATATTTTCCTTAAGAACATTTAATTTACGAAAAAAGTATATTACAACTCTGCATCGTTAACCTCTACACAGTTGCTTATATTTTAATCAATTCCCGCACCAAACTGTTTGACGTCTCAGTTTGAATGTGATGATTTTAACACAGATTTCTTAAATATTTCTTTTAATTACACGACTTATAAACCCCCTATTTACTGGGGTTAAATTGCTTTTTTATCACATGTTATGCACTTTATTCTTTAAAATAAATCTCGGTATAATTAAAATAATTAGGTAAACAATTATTACTATGATTCTATAGTTATATATGAAGGGATCTTTTTTGAAGAGTACAATTCGTCTAGTTCCACTTACTGCCGCTATTGTCAGTATAAGCCTTTTTTACGGCTGTAGCGGTCATACATTGCAAGATCTGGTTGACAGGAATGATGATAATTCATCGCCAATAGAAAGTACTGCTTCACAAACACAATCAAAAAAAACGCCGCCCTCACAAAACAGCGCTCTGCAAAGCATTTCTCCTTCCAAAACGGCTAGTGATGACCATGAAGAGTATCGGTATATGCAAAAAAACACCAATGAATGGCTCAAGAAAGAGTGGGATCCTTTAACTGAAAGTAACCCCATAGCCGACACAAACAGTCACAATGCTGCTAATGATGTATCTGTTAACGATAGCAATCTATCGCAAAGTAAAGAGGATAACAGCTCCTTTACCCTGCAGCACTATGTTGATAAGGCCGAAGTCTATCAAGAAAACAGAGAGAAGCGTGACGCCAACAAGACAAAAGCAGCATCTCATGTAGATAAAGTGAATGAGATGCCGGGGATAGGAAAGAAGTCAACACGATAGATTTTTAATTTTTAATTTTTAATTTTTAATTTTTAATTTTTAATTTTTAATTTTTAATTTTTAATTTTAGAGATTTAGTCTAAATTGTGGTTGAAGTCAACTGTTTCATCATAGTTTGAACCTGTTAGTTCACTCTCAAAATAAAAGCTTGCATTGCAAGCCTACCTTCATTCACAATTCAAAATTTATAATTCATCATTAGTAAGCCGTAGGCTTACTTCTCATCCCATGAAAAAACAGTCTTGCCTTCAGCATTTTTCTCAACATTAGCCATACCCATAATGTTATAACCAGCATCCACATAATGCACTTCACCGGAAACACCTTTTGAGAGATCGCTAAGAAGGTACATCGCTGAGTTGCCCACTTCGTGTATTGTCACGTTTTTGCGCATTGGTGCATTTGTTTCGTTCCATCTCAAGATCGCTTTAAAGTCACCGATACCTGCAGCCGCCAGTGTTTTGATCGGACCGGCACTGATAGCATTAACGCGTTGACCTTTGTTACCAAGATCGACCGCCATGTAACGTACTGATGATTCAAGCGCCGCTTTAGCCACACCCATTACATTATAGTTAGCAACATATTGCGGTCCGCCCAAGTAGCTGAGTGTCAATATAGAAGCATCATCAGCCAAAACCGGCTCTAGTTTGTGGGTAAGTTCAATAAACGAAAATACAGAGATCTCCATTGCGATGTTAAATGCTGACTTGCTTGTCTCCATGAAACTGCCTGTCAATGCATCTTTAGGAGCAAAAGCAACCGAGTGAACCAAAAAGTCTATCTGTCCCATATCTTCAGCAATATGATCAGCGATCGCATTCATATGCTCTTCATTAGAGACGTCAAGTTCATAGACCTTATCGCTTTCAAAAGAGTCGGCGATTGGCACAACACGCTTTTTCAACGCATCATTCAAATAGGTAAATGCCAGCTCAGCACCCTGGTCTGCACACGCTTTAGCAATACCGTATGCGATTGACTTATCATTTGCAAGGCCAACGATGAGGCCTTTTTTGCCTTTCATCAACATTACTTGTTGTCTTTTGTAATATTCTCTGCTATTTCTAAAATCGTGCAGTAGTCATCTACATTCAGTGCACCACTACCGATAAGTGCACCGTCTACATTGTCAAGAGCCAACAGCTCTTTGGCATTAGACGTTTTCACACTGCCTCCATATAGAATTGGGCACGCTATTTTTTGACGCAGTGCCGTATGGATCGACTTCACCTCATCTTCACTCGGCGTCAAACCAGTACCGATCGCCCATACAGGTTCGTAGGCAATAATAAGGTTTGCATAGTCAAGGTCGATCCCGTCAAGCTGATCATCAAGGTAGTTCATTAAGGCTTCGCTACCCTCTTCGCGTACTTCCAAAGGCTCACCGATGCAATAGACGATCGTAAAACCCTGCTCTTTAAAGTAGTTAAATTTCTGAACAATAAGCTCTTGCGATTCACCTAATATGTGACGACGTTCAGAGTGGCCGATAAGAATGGTTTTAATGCCAAACTCATCAAGTTGGTCAAGGCCGATCTCACCTGTAAACGCACCATTTTCGACTGCATACGCATTTTGTGCACCGACACTGATCTTGCCTTCAAAGCTGTCAAGTGCCGTTGAGGGAGGAAAGATCATCGCATCAGAAGAGATACTGTTGTTATCAATGTAGTTTGAGACTTCTTTATAATATTCTGCCGTTTGGCGGCGCGATTTATTGGTCTTGAAGTTAGCCGCAATGATCACTATTCATCACCCTCTACAAGCAGTGGTTTAACACCTGGAAGTGTTTTACCCTCAAGCAGTTCAAGTGAAGCGCCACCGCCGGTAGAGATAAAAGTCATCTCTTCATCGACGCCGACTCGTTGTACAAGGTCAGCAGTATCACCGCCGCCAACAACAGTTGTCGCATACGAATCAGCCACAAAGTGTGCGATCTTGTTTGAACCACGTGCAAAACGTTCCATCTCATAGACACCCATCGGGCCATTCCAAAGTACCGTCTGAACATCACCAAGGACTTCACGGTAAAGACGTACTGTTGCGGGACCAATGTCCAGACCCATCCAACCAGAAGGGATCTCCTGTGCAGAGGTTACCTTGCTGACAGAGTCTGCAGAAAATGTTTGCGCCGCAACAACATCAACAGGCAGGTAGAACTTCACACCTAAACGGCGCGCCTCATCCATGATGTGCTGCGCCTCTTCCAAAAGGTCATCTTCAACCAGTGAGTTTCCGATGTCATAGCCCATCTGTTTCAAAAAGGTAAAGGCCATACCGCCACCGATGATGACCTTGTCAACTTTTGGCAAGAGGTTAATAAGCGCTTCCAGTTTTCCAGAGACTTTTGAACCACCAATGATCGCTGCAAATGGACGTGTCGGGCGTTTCATCAAAGTACCGAAAAACTGGATCTCTTTTTGGAGTAAGAAACCGGCTGCTTTGTGTTCATTGTCAAAAAAGTGAGTGATCCCTTCAACCGAAGCATGTGCTCTATGACTAACACCAAAAGCATCATTGATGTAAACATCAGCCATATCAGCAAGTGCTTTAGCCAAGGCCTCATCATTTTTAGTCTCGCCCTTTTCAAAACGAAGATTCTCAAGCAGAAGCACCTCATGGTTAGGCAGATTTTGCGCTTTTTGCGTTGCATCTTCACCCACAACATCTCTTGCCAATTCAACATGGCGTTTCAGCAACTGTTGAAGACGAAGCTGAACAGGCTCTAGTGAGTACTTTTTATCGACCTCACCTTTTGGACGGCCCATATGTGATGCCAAGATCACAGCACAATCTTGGTCTAGACAGTAGTTAATGGTCGATACAGCCGAACGGATACGGCGATCGTCAGTGATGTTGCCAAACTCATCCATCGGGACATTGAAGTCACAACGGATAAAGACTTTTTTACGATTTAGATCAAGATCTTTGATATTTAAAAGTTGCATATCTGCCCTTATTTGCTAATGTGGATCGCCATATCGACTAAACGACAAGAGTATCCCCATTCATTGTCATACCAAGAGAGTACTTTGACTAAGTTACCATCGATCACTTGTATCGTATCTAGTGGAACAACGCTACTTAGCTCTTCACCTACAAAATCTTGAGAGACCCTATACTCTTCATCTACCCCTAAGATACCTTTGTGCGAGCCTTCGCTTGCCGCTTTAAATGCTGCTTTTATCTCTTCTAGGCTTGCCTCTCTTGAGAGGGTAACAGTGAGGTCAACCATAGAGACATCAGCAGTAGGGACTCTGATAGCTTGTCCATTGAGTTTACCCTCAAGAGACGGAAGTACTTTTGAGATTGCTTTTGCCGCTCCCGTAGTAGTAGGGACGAGGTTGGTAGCACCTGAACGCCCTTTTCTAGGGTCTTTTTTATGTTTAGCATCAAGGATAGGTTGAGATGATGTATAACTGTGGATTGTGGTCATCAGACCATTTTTTATTCCAAATGCATCATCAAGCACTTTTGCTACCGGCGCTAAACCATTGGTTGTACAGCTTGCATTGGAAACAACAGATTGTCCTGCATAGCTATCTTCATTTGCACCGATAACAAAGGTAGCCGTATCATCTTTCGCAGGTGCCGATAAAAGTACTTTTTTGACACCATTGTCAAGGTAAGGCTGCACGCTCTCTTGCGTTAAAAATGCTCCGGTACATTCGAGTACGATCTCAGCCCCGAATTCTGCAAAGTTAAGTTTTGCCGGGTCACGTTCAGAGAGTATCTTAGCTCTATCTTTACCGATACAGAGATACCCATCCTCTACTTTTGTATCATGACGTGTACCGTGTACCGAATCAAATTTTACATTGTATTCGATCATTTCGTGCGCACCACTTGCATTAACCGCTACAAGCTCAATATCATCTCTATCAGCAATAATACGTGCTACACATCTACCGATCCGTCCTAGTCCATTAATTGCGATCTTTAATGCCATCTTTATGTCCTGATTTACTACGGCAACACTTTTTAGCGTGCCGTAAAATTAGATTATTAGTTGCTGGATTCTAACGAAATTCAGCTATAATTTCGATAAATTAGGTTTCAACCATGAATATAGCACTCTATGGTGGTTCTTTTGACCCACCTCACCTTGGTCATGTACACGTTGTTCATGCCGCATTAAAGACGCTTGACATTGACAGAGTGATCGTTGTACCTGCTTTTGTCAACCCCTTTAAAAGTGGAACGCATGCCCCGGCAGAACTTCGACTTAAATGGCTTCAAGAGATCTTTAAAGATGACAAAAATGTCGAAGTCAGTGACATTGAAGTCAGACAAAATAGAGCTGTCAGAAGTATTGAGACTGTAAAGCAATTTGCTACTGTGTATGAGAAGATCTATTTTATTATCGGTGCTGACAACCTTGCTTCACTGAAGCAGTGGTATCGATTTGATGAACTTAACAGCTTAGTGACTTGGGTTGTCGCTACGCGCGACAAGATCGAGATCGCAGAGAAGTATATTCAGCTAGCAGTTGAACAGCCTATCAGTTCAAGTGAACTGAGAGAACAGATAGAAGATGAGCACCTTTCCAAGGAAGTCGCTTCATCCATAAAAACATATTATGAGGAAACCCATGCAAGATCGCATTAACAAAATAACAAACATACTAGACACCAACAAGGCTGAAGCTATCGAGGTCTTTGACCTTCGTGACCGTAACTACTTTGTTGACTATGTCATCATCGCAACATCACTTGGTGCTCGTCACACAGAGGCACTTCTTGACCACTTAAAGCGCGGTCTTAAACCTGAAGAGAAATTTTTAGGTTCAGATGAGAGCGGTGAATGGATCGCAGTAGACCTTGGTGACATTCTAATTCATGTTATGACACCGGAGTACCGAAGCCGTTACGACCTTGAAAGTTTTTTAAGCACTCTTGAAAAAAACAGTGAAAGCGATGCAGAGGAGTAACCTCGCATCCACGACTATTAGCTCCTACCTAGAAAGGGCAATTGTCTCCCCATGAACAGATACCTTCTTCTACTTTTACCTTTTCTACTTTTTGCAGACGAACAGCGCCTACTTATTTCAGGTTTTACGATTCATGAAAAAACAAACAACCGTTTTGATGAGTCCTATAATGCCGTCAACTACGGTCTTGGATATGAGTACAACTTCTATAAAGAGCCCAAGCAACTTTACTTCGGCATAAATGCGCTCGTCTTGAAGGATTCCTTCTATAACCCTCAGTTTTCCATTGGTGTTGGTCACTATATGCGTTTTGATTTGGGTGCCATACAGAGTGCTGTAGGGCTTTCAGGTTTTATAGGGTGGAAAAAAGTCTATGGCGACGACGATCTAAACCGTGATGGCGGAAAGTATGGTCTAACCGGTGGCATTGCCCCGGCACTCAACTTCTATTACAAAAATGCCAGTGTCAATTTTATGTACGTCCCCTCTTTTCACTACAGAGATGTTGACATCACCGGGTTTCTCTACACCTATTTTTCATGGAAGTTTTAGCTATTATTTTATGATTAACAGCCACTTTAGAAGGATAGAATATGGCACTTTGCGGAATCGATGAAGCAGGAAGAGGACCGATCGCAGGTTCATTAGTCGTTGCAGGCGTTATACTGAACAGACCGGTTGAAGGGCTTATGGACTCCAAAAAGATAAGCGAAAAAAAACGAGAGCTTCTCTACCCTCAGATCATTGAGAATGCCACCTACCACATCGTCTCTTTTCCTGCCCACAGCGTTGACGAGCTGGGGATCTCTGAATGTATGACCATTGCTCTGCAAGAGATACAAGAAAACGTAAAATGCGACAACTACCTCTTTGACGGAAATACCACTTTTGGTGTTGACAACCTGGAGACTATGGTCAAGGCTGATGCAAAGGTCGAAGAGGTGAGTGCCGCATCGATCTTGGCTAAAGTGACCCACGACAGAGAGATGATAGAGTTTGCAAAAGAGTACCCGGAATATGGGTTTGAAAAGCATAAAGGCTACGGGACCAAGGTTCATGTCGAGGCCATTAAAGAGTATGGATATACACCGGAGCATCGACGAAGTTTCAGACTGAAGGCCCTGGAACAGACACTTTTTTAATACGTGATCACCGTCACGTCGGTCGGTGTATCGACCTCAACCTCACGGTGAACATTTTCGACCGGTTTGACGTGGGCATCTCTTCCATAAATAAAACTCTGTTCTTCCACAATGATCTTATACGCTTTGTTAAGCTCTTTTGCTCTTGAAACAGAGGGGTATAAAAGGTAAGAAATATCATCTTTTATCTTTTGGACCTCACTCTCTTTTAGTGAGCCGTTCGCATCAAAAAATTTATCCATCACTTCATCATTCGCCCTAAATTCATCCCCGGCATGATTGGCTTCAAGATAAAGCCTGTACTCATCTCTTCCATCCGGTGTAGTCGGCTCTTCTATATTTTTTAGCCCGTTTATATCTTGTGTCCAGTGGTACCAGCCTTTTTGAAAGTGACTTTTGCCAAATTTTCTCTGGAACACAAAAGTACTGTCTGCAATAGCCCCTATCCCGCTATGACACCCTATACAGTACTGTGTCTCTTCGTAATTTTGCGGTCGAAGTTCACCTTTTTCATCTTCGATAAAACCTTGGTATATCCAGCCGATATTATTGAGAGCTCCATATTCCGTGTTGCCGATGATCGTTCGTAATCTATCCGGGAAGGTATCTTTCTCTTTGATATCTGTCAGCGTTGCATTGGAGAGTTCTGCGTACGTTATCCACGATTTTTTCTTGGCGTATCTGAGTTCTTTCATCCTAGGCGCCATTGTTATGCTCTGACTGTTTTTATCTACATCGATGTATCTGACACTATGCAAAAACTCTGTGTTTTTAGGGTAAAGCCCCGGGGCGATCAAGTACTCGTTTGAGGCTAAAAGCTCTTTAGCCAGTCCGACATAACTCATCGAAAAATCTGTTATTTTTCCGGTTCCCGAATCATACCTCGGCTTCTTCCATCTAAATACGATCTCCGTTGCTATATTTAAAACACCGTCTTGATTCAGATCGATCCCATACCTGTTCTCATCAATCTCATCTATCGCTATATTTTTTTGTTTTATAAGTGACTCTACGATACTAAGGTTTAATTTATAAACATCAAGGTCGAAACGACTGTTTTCATCTTGCATAAATTCGTTTGAGAGCCTGATGAGAACATCATCTGTGCTTCCGTTTGTCGGCCAAAAAGTTCCTAAAAACGGGTAGTATCCAAAGGCTCTCCAACCTGTGAAATCATCAGAAGGCGATCTGTCAAACCCTTCATTGTCAAAATCAAAATAACAGTCCGGCACATATCCGCCCCATTTTCCGTCACTGTTGATGTCCCACTCTTTTGGCGGTGTTTTTAGTCTATTGGCTAAAAGGATTTGACCTTTTTGGATGTAGTTGTTTTCTCGTACATAACTTTGTATCTCTTCATCGCTTATCTGGTTTACTAATGAAGTCCTGTCTTTAAAAAGGTTTGTAAATCTGTTGATCTTAGTGTACTCTCCAAAAGCGTAGCTCACCTGCAGATCCGCATCATTGACATAATTTGGCTCTTTTGAGTTGATGTGGCAGGCGTAACAGGGGTTGTGACTCACCCCTTTTTCATCAACTGTTTTTGTATAACACTGACTGGTAACATAGGCGCCTCTGTTGTTTAAAGGTGTCGTCGACATAAAGTCGATCGTGTTCGGCACTGAGTTTCTAGTATTATAAAGCGAGTTGTTACTCTCATAGGTCACAATGGATGTTACGATGTTAGTGTCATTTGTATCAGCAACACTGCTTTTACTATCGTCACAACCTAAAATACAAAGACCGACTAAAATGACACTGCCTAAAATAAAATACCTCATCATATCCCCAATAAATCGCTTTCTCTTTTTTTAAAGATAGACTCTATCCCTAAAAAAAGAGAAGGAACACTTCCTTCTCTTAAAAACTGTTACCAGCTTTTAAATGGACCAACTATACCGACAGATGATTGTTTCTGTGTTTCAGTTGCACTAGCTTCCAAGCTGTAATCAACATCACCAGAGCTCACCTCACCAAATGGGTGTTGTGTTACAAGACTTAAGTATCCAAAACCGTTGATGTCGTACCAATACGGTGATGTTGTTTCAGAACCATACGGCGTTGAAACAATACGCGTTAACTTTTTAGTACCAATATCGTATGACCATACGAAGTCATTTGGATGTGAACCAGTATCTTCACCAATGACAAGTGTATTTTTCCCGGCCAAGAACGTAACGTTATCGGGGCTGGCAATTCCATTTACAGAACATGTATAAGCTTCATATGGTGAACCGGCTGGGTAAGTCGTTGCTGAACCGCTTACGACACTATGCATGTTTTCGACAACATAGGCACTGTCAATAACTGCTTTCTGACTGTCATAAGCCACTTCTTCTGAACCAAGTACATCTAACGCAAATACTGCTCCACATGCGTTATATGGAAGTCTAATATCGTTGTTTCCACCTTTGTCATATGATGTAGAAGCTGAACCTTTTTTTGCAAAATCTTCCATACCGTAAGCTACAGCACTCATTGCAACATACAATACACCATTTTCAGGATCAAAAGTGACACCTTCTTCTTTTCTAAACTCAGTAGTTGCGCCCATCATGGCTGCATATCTTCTAGTTTCCAAGAAAGCGGCCTCTGTCTCTTTACCGGCTTTAACTTTCAAACACTCTAGACCGACTGCTGTATTAATAGCGGTGAAACCGGCCGTTGGACACTCGTAAGATGCATTGGCATCTTCAGCATCGAAGATATCACTAAACTTAGGTTCTGCCGCTACGATAGTTTTAAGAGCAGCATCCGTTGAGTGACCAAGCTTGATCCAAAGAAGGTCAGCCGCACCACCATTTTCTGCAGAAGTCTGGATCCATTTTGCAGCATAAAGTGTACCAGCGCTTAAATCTTTCGCCACATCAGCTACATACATATATAAACCGACATTCGTACCATCATCAGTAAGGTATGTCGTTTTTTCATCTGGCATCACATACGCCATTTCCCATGCAGCACGACCCATGCTGAAGTGTTTTGTGTAGTTATATGTTGGTGTAGCGGCCGTTGCATCTACGACAACTTCTGGGATATACCCGTAGTAGTATGGATTGTTGTTTGCCGTACCATTTGAATTATTTTCATCATTCCAATAGTATTTCGTCACTTCGTCATAGTACTTGTTACCCGTTAGCATAGTAGTAGCGTTTAAACTTGCTTCGACTGATCTGGCGTTTGGCTCATACTCTTCACTACCTAAGTGTGATTCCCAAGGTGTTGTCATACCGGCACAATGTACCCAACCACCAAAACCTTCTGCCTGACTGATATATTTAAGTGAGTCTGTCTTAACAGATAAGGTACCTGCTGTATCTTGCTCTAACTCCATACCGTACATGGCACCGACTTCACACTCAAATTGAGATACCATGAACAAGCGGCCATCTTTTTGTAAAATAGATGAGTGATCCAAACCTGATCCTAAAGCGTTTCCATTGGCACCATCACAGATAAATGGACTACCATCAGCATACGTAATCGCAGCATCATTGTTATCTTTTAATAGACCAAATGTTTCACCGTTATCGATCGCTTTAGCAGAAATGAGTTTTGTAAAGCCTATCGCGTCTGTACTTCCATTAGCGTAAGTAACACTTGTAGCCGTACGAATTTCCATCTTTTCTGCATCCGTTACAGGCGCACTTAGTTCTATGAAATCCAGTTGAACGCCACTGGTTATGAAATCCAGTTGAACGCCACTGGTGCTGATTGCGTCAACACCATCAATTCCGGCAACGCCGTCAGTACCATCGCTATTACATCCTGTCATCATAAGTGCTGTTGCCGTTGCAACAGACAACATAATCATCATCGGTCTTCTAAGTTCCATTTCTCTACCCTTGTTTTAAGTTTCGACGACAGAATAGAGAACCTTTATTACACAGATATATCCTCTTCATCACACACAGGTTAAGTTTTTGACACAGCAAGGTTATGTTTGTAACACGGGTTGATTACATGCTGCCATATCCATATGCCGATCAACGTTCTGTTTTGTCAAGCGGTAGATGAGACCTTTTTTTACAGTAGATAACACAACAGTCATTTTTTAAAGATTTACATTATCTATACGATTTCACCCTCGCTATAACTTATAGTGGTTACACTTCTCGCATGAAATCAATCGAACATATTAACAATGCAATTGCTGACCTGGACAAAGAAGTAGAGACCATACTCATGGACTGGTCTATCAACCTCACAGAAAAAGACAACTTGATGCTGCCGCTTTTACAGCAGAAGAAGGTACTTAAACAGACACTGGATGACCTTACGTATCTGAAAGAGAACCCACCTACACCTAATCAGGCTTGCGGGATTTCGAAGTATAGAGAAGACAGTTAAATAGCTAGATAGTGAAAGATTGCGAAGCTCATCTAAATCCAACCAAACTTTAAAAGTTCCATATTTGGTGTAGATTGTGCTTAAGTGAATCCGAAGACGCACTAGTGTGCGTTGAGAGGTGACCTTCAGTGCAAGATGCGCCGAAGCTGGAACTTTTAAACTATTTGTCTTTATATAGAAAATGATCGACTGAAAATTTTCCTGCACCATGTGAGACAAGCACAAGTAACATCAACATGTAGTAAAGCGGGATCTCAAAACCGTTGTCCCCTGAACTAAACCCATTTCCTAAATGCACTGTTAAAATCGCAACGATCATAACAACGATCAGTGGAATAGAGATCAGACGTGTTGCGAAACCTACGGTCAACAATAGGACACCTAAGGCTTCTGTCGAAGCGGCCATATAAGCTTGCAGGGTTGGCAATGGAAATCCCATTGAACCAAACCATTCAGCAACAGAATTTATGTCGCTCCACTTCGTCTTAGCCGGTTCATAAAATCCGTAGGCCAGAATAAAGCGTAAAAAGAGGAGAGAGAGACTTTGTAGTTTCTCCAACACAGGTTCGATGTACTCACAGAGTTTTGTAATTTGGCATTGCATAACATACTCCTTTATACTAATCTTTCAATTAGTGCAGTAATAACTGATGCGCGCCCCAGTTATCACTACACTAGTCACCCCACCGACTAAATACCCAAAGATCAATGAGAATGATTTTGTTCATAATCAAGGCAGATGTTCTTTCGTGTGGCCGTAGCTACACTAAAGGTTGTCTAACGCAGAGTATGGACAAAAGCATCTCACCCTTCGGCAAGAGAGATAAGAGGCAACCTTCAAACAAATAGATATTTCAACTTAGCTATGGCTAGGCATCATATCTCTTCGTTCAAATCTTACCTCTTCTCTCTCTTTTGATCTTTTGGGTATTTAGTCGGTGGGGTGATTAGCCAAGGCTGAAACAGCCTTAACAAAAACAGTGCAATTACTTACCGCACTTACCTGCGCCGCATTTGCCTTTTTCTTCGGCTTTCTTTTCCCCGCCGCATTTACCAGGAACCATCGCTTTTCCATCACCGCACTTGCCGCTTTTCTCGGCTCCACATTTGTCGCTTTTCTTGGCTCCGCATTTACCATCAGCTGGCTTTTTCATTTCACTACCGCATTTTCCTGCACCACATTTGCCCTCTTCTGCCAATGCCGAAGTAACACCTAGACCTGTAAATAACGCCGCACCAACCAGTAGTGCCATTAGACTCATTTTTTTCATGTTCTATCCTTTGAGGTTTTTTCGAGTTATGGAAGCAGTATAGTCCAAAAGAAGACAGGCTGTCTGTAACTTCGATTACATAACTATCATAACTCTGATATTAGAAAACATAATATATGTACGGTGAACGAAGGAGGAATAGAGACGATGTGCTACATAAAGTAACGTTGTAATTCAACATATTATCACTATGATAATATAGATATTATGGATAAAACTGTTTACATACTTGAATAGTGCTCCGCAATTTTGAAAAGAGATACTATCTATTGTTAAGTGGTCGATAGAGAAGTACTTCTCTCACATTAAAGTGGGTACTCTATTCCTATCACCTCTTATCCCTTGGGGTTAAAGAGCATCCGATGTCAGACGAGGCAGAGGGATAATGGCAGCCTCTTGCGGTGGTGTGCCATAGATAACGATATCGGCAGATACGTCTGAAGGGAGTATTTTCCACACGTCAAACAATCCACCTGCAAAGCTAACAGAGATGTTTTGGTCTTTTGCACTTAACGTTGAGACCGCTGTTATGGCACATCCTGTTGTACTACTACCTGGGTTTACCTGTACCCCATTCACGCTAATGTTGATATCATCTTTTGTAAAAGCATCGCTTGATGTATTGACAATATTGATCTGCGTATCGGTTCCTACCTGATGGTACAGTGCCTCTATTGTCACATTCGAAATATTACAGTCTGTCGCCGCATAAAAGTAAGTTCTGCTGTTTTGCAGAGATGTCTGACCAAGCTCGCTACCGCCTGTCACCGTATAAGAGGCTATATTATTGCTACCGACAGCCTTTACTATGATGGATGCATTCTGATCGTATGGTGTCACCGGCGATATCACTTCATCGCCGACATATAATGAGATGTTTTCATCTGTACTAAGGGCATTAATGCCATAGACACTGTTGTACGCAACCAGTAGTGTACCGTCACTGCCACTACAGCCTACAATTACTAACAGAATAACCGCGGTAAAACTAATCATCATTCGTCTCATGACTTACCCCTTTTAATACTCATATATTCTATGATACTGCACAATTCTTGTGCTCTTCTTGAAAGAGTGCATGGGGGAAAATCAGCGTATTAAATAAAAAAGTGACACACTCAGTTATCAAGTAACGGTTACGAAATTAGGTATAAAAGAAATATAGTGGAGTTGTTATAAAAAAATTAATAGTTTGATTGATTTTAGTGATTGAAGAAAGTACTCCCCTCCAGATACCTGCGGCACATAACCGAGTGGAGTGAGCTGCTGTGTTCCCACCCTGACTCATTGTTCCAAACGACCATTGCACAGGTCTAAAGGGAAGCGTTCAAAACAGCGAACTGTACTGAGCGCTTGAAAGTTTCAACATTATAGCAAAGAGAAATGAATAAATCAATGTTTTTCTTCTCTTTAACTGAATTACCACCTCTCGTGTCTATCGCTTTCAACTGCACTTGGAAACGAATAATCAGCTTGATCTAGAGATTGGTTACAATACGCATATGTTATACATCATCACTGAGATCACGGTACATGCGCAGAAGTTTGACCTTACCAAAAAGAGGCAGAAATGACAAAACTTATAGCCAGCACCTATCCGCTTGAACTGCCAACACTGCTTTCAGAGAACGCTGTTGAAGAGCTAGAAAAGGCTTTAGCTGCTTTCCTGGGTTACAAAGAGGTCATTGTTCTTAACGCTATTGAAAGTGCATTTTCTTTAGCACTCTCTACCCTGGAAAAAGAGAGTGGTGTGCTCTGTTCACCCAACGCACCTATTGCCCTTTTCAGTGCGCTTCATCACCACGATCTAAAAGCTGAGTATTGTGATCTCAAGCTAGATGGCACTATGGAGACACGGTTTTTTCATAAATCTAAAACAGATCACTCCAAAGCCCTTGTTCTCTCTCATAATCATGGCATCTTGTCTGATTGTAAACAAGCCGCTCTCTTTACTGAAGAGAGCGGTATGACACTTATCGAAGATGCCACCCAAGCCTTTAGCAAAAGAGAAAAAAGTGAAGCTGAGCTGGTTATCTACTCTCTTGACGTTTTGGTACCATCATCACTTGCCAACGGCGCTTTTATTGCTACGGACAACGAACCCTTGGCTACCTCTCTTCGTCATAAAGCCAAAGGCGGCTATGCACCGAAAAAGTTCTGGAATTATGATCTTATCAACACCGATGCGAATCTCAGCCTTGCACCTTTAACTGCGCAGCTGGCGTTAGATGCCTTAACTCACATTGACAAAAGAGAACAGCGAATAAAAGAGATTCAAAGCACCTATCTGGAGAAACTTTCGTCTAACCGTCTAATAGAGTTGCCAAGGTCTTCAAACCTCGTTGCCAACCCACTTTTCCCCATTGCTCTTGTTCCTGCACTGTTTTGTCCCAAGGAAGACATTTACCAGGCCTTGGTTGAAGCAGGCATCCCTATCAAAGTAGGCAATAAGCCGATTTATAAAACGACTCTCTTCAAAGACGAGGCGCTTTCACTCTTCGGCGCCGAAGAGGTGTTTAAAGCACAACTTCTGCTTCCCTCCCATCATCTGATGACTCCAGATGATGTAACTTTTACTGTAGAGACCCTAGAGAGTCTCCTAGAGACCTATGGTTATAGGGGTTGCAGCTTTTAACTCTCGCAACATTCAATCTTTCTTAAAAGCTAACCATTTTGTCTCTTTTTTAAAAACGTTAATACTTCTTCTGCTACACTTTCAGACTTTTTATTTCTATACTATATATAGGAAAACAGTTTTTGTCTATATTCAATACATAAAAACAATATGTTCTGCAAGGAAAACTATTTGAAACTGATCATCGTCGAGTCACCTGCTAAGGCAAAAACAATCAAAAACTTTTTAGGCAAAGAGTACGAAGTCATCGCCTCTAAAGGCCACATCCGCGATCTGCCAAAGAGCCGTTTTGGGATCAAGATCGATGAAGAGACACTAGAGCTGACACCCGAGTACAGTGTCGCCAAAGAGAATGCTGCAACCGTCAAGCAGATCAAAGAGCTGGCTAAAAAAGCAGACACTATCTTCATCGCGACCGATGAGGATCGCGAGGGAGAGGCAATCGGTTGGCATGTTGGTCACGCTATTGCCAAAGTGACAAAACTCGAGCCTGAAGAGCTGCCGCGTATCGTCTTTCATGAGATCACCAAAACAGCCATCAATGCAGCACTTGACAATCCACGTAAGATCGACATGGATCAGGTCAATGCTCAACAGACACGTCGTCTGCTTGACCGTATAGTAGGATATAAGCTTTCACCTCTTTTGGCATCAAAGATCCAAAAAGGACTTTCAGCCGGTCGTGTTCAGTCATCGACTCTGAAGATCGTTATTGACCGCGAACGTGAGATTAGAGCCTTTATTCCTGTTGAGTACTGGACTATTGACACACTCTTTGCTCCAAATATCGATGCAAACCTCATCAACTTCAAAGGTGAGAAACTTTCTAAACTCTCTATTGAGAACGAAGAGAGAGCTAAGAGCATAACAGCTGTCATCAAAGATGAGTCTTTTAAAGTCACTTCTATCGAGACCAAACAGCGTAAAAGTTCAACACCACCGCCATTTATGACATCAACACTCCAACAGACTGCGTCGAGCAAACTCTCTATGTCACCAAAAAAGACAATGATGCTGGCGCAGACCCTTTACGAAGGTGTTAAAACACCAGATGGCACCTCTGGGGTCATCACCTATATGCGTACCGACTCACTTAACATGGCGGCCGAAGCTGTCGAAGCAGCACGTGAGACCATTAAAAACACCTACGGTGAGCAGTACATTCCAAAAGAGCCAAAGTCATATAACAAAAAGTCAAAAGGGGCACAAGAGGCGCACGAGGCTATTCGTCCTACCATGCTCTCGTTCACGCCGAAAGTCGCTGCTGCATTTTTAAAAGCTGATGAACTTAAACTTTATACCCTTATCTACAACCGCTTTTTGGCATGTCAGATGAATGACGCTATCTTTGAGCAGCAGTCGATCATCTTCAAAAGCGAAAGTGCTGAGTACAGAGCAAGCGGACGCAAACTCATCTTCGACGGTTTTTACAGAGTTGTCGGCAGTGATGACAAAGATAAACTCTTACCGACACTTGAAAAAGGTCAAGACATTGCGATCGAGACGATCAAGCCGACACAGCACTTTACTGAACCGCCGTCTCGTTTCTCAGAAGCGAGTCTTATTAAAGAACTAGAATCAGAAGGGATTGGTCGTCCATCAACCTATGCACCTACGATCTCAACACTTCAAGCACGTAACTACATAACGGTCGAAAAACGTCAGATAGCACCAACTGAAGTGGCGTTTACCGTTATTGAGATGTTAGAGAAACACTTTCACGACATTGTTGATGCTAGCTTCACGGCTAACATGGAAGAGGTCCTTGACAAGATCGCTGATGAAGGACAAGACTGGCAAAAAGTGTTAAGTGACTTCTATTTCCCGTTTATCGAGCGTGTTAAAGAGGGCAAAGAGAAGATCGTCTCATTAAAGCTTGCTCAGCCGTTGGGCCGAAACTGTCCGCAGTGTGGTTCAGAGTTGCTGCTGCGTTCAGGACGTTACGGTAACTTTATCGCGTGTAGCGGCTTTCCTAAGTGTAAATACACCGAGCAGGTCATCGAAGAAGGCGAAGAAGGAAAAGAGGGTGAAGCACCGAAAGTCGAGACAACTGACGAAAAGTGTGACAAATGTGGTGGCGATATGGTCATCAAAAATGGCCGTAACGGTAAGTTCCTCGCCTGTAGCAACTACCCGGAGTGTAAAAACACGAAGTCAATGGAAGTCGAAGCGAAAGAGTCGAACGTACCTTGTCCGGAATGTGGAAAAAAACTGGTCTACCGCCAGTCACGTCGTGGACCGTTTTGGGGATGTGAGGACTACCCGACCTGTAAATTCATCTCCAAGTTTGAACCTTCTGAGAAGAAGTGTCAACTTGAAGGGTGTGGCGGCGCATTAGCACAACGTACCTACCGCGGTAAAGAGGTCTATGAGTGTGTTAGATGTAAAGACCGTACCCCTGTTGAGGAAACTTAATGAGCAAAACGGAAAACGGAAAACGGAAAATGGGAGGGGTTTGTACTCAAAGCCAAATACCTGGCATCCGATTCCCGATTCCCGATTCCCCATTCACCCATGACAATGGAACATTGGCATGAAGATAGGCATCCTCTCCGACACGCACAAAAAAGAGAAACGCTCGCAAAAAGTGGTTGATCTTCTCATAAACAATGGGGCTGAATTTCTGATCCATGCCGGTGATATCGTCAAACCTGAGATGCTTGATCAACTGGAGAACAGCGGTCTGCGCTATGTTGCTGTCTATGGCAACAACGATGCCCATCTTCACGAGGTGCACAACCTGTACAATCTTGTTCAAGAACCGCACTACTTTAAACTGGCCGAGACAAAGTTCAAACTGATGCATCTGCCGTTTTTTATGTCACCGGACACGGAGATAGTGCTCTATGGCCATACCCACTCTTTTGACTGCGAGTTTACTAACGGCACCCTTTTTCTCAACCCGGGAGAGGCCTGTGCACGTAACAAACCCGTCAGTGAATGTGCTATGTTAGAAGTCACCGATTCACATATGCATGTCACCTATTATGCAAGAGAACTTAAAACAAAACAGTTTAAAGAGCAGCATTTCTCATTTGAAAGGACAACGTAATGGCTAAAGAGATCTTTTTATGTGCCATCTCCAACATCAACAGCGGTACCTGTAATGAGGATTGTAAATTCTGTTCACAGAGCGTCAAATACAAGGCGGACATTGAGCGTTACATCCAAAAGCCCATCGACAAAATCGTTGAAGAGGCAAAAGCGGCCAGAGCCTCAGGTGCACTGGGGTTCTGTTTAGTAACAGCGAACAAAGGGATAGACCATAAGGTCTTAAAATTTGTCTGTGAAGTGGCCCGTGCGGTCAGTGCTGCTGTGCCCGACCTTCGTCTGATCGCATGTAACGGTACGGCAAGTGTTGAGCAGCTTCTGACACTTAAAGAAGCCGGGATCAAAGCCTATAACCATAACCTTGAGACAGCCGAAGCCTTTTACCCTGAAGTCTGTACAACACACCCTTGGCAAGAGCGCTATGAGACCTGTGAAAATGTCAATAAAGCAGGACTAAAACTCATTACCGGCGGTATCTTCGGCATGGGCGAGACACAAGAGGACCGTATTTCGATGCTGGAGTCACTCAAGAGCCTTAACCCCACTTCGGTACCGCTCAACTTTTATCACCACAACCCTGCTCTTCCTCTAAAACCAAATCCTATTACAACCGATGAGGCACTAGGGCTTATTACTTTGGCAAGAGAGATCATCAGTGATGCGGATCGCATCATGGTCGCCGGCGGCCGTGAACTGCAGTTTGGTCATCGCCAAAATGAGATCTTTGACGCGGGAGCGAATTCGATTGTTATCGGGAACTATCTCACCACGCAGGGACGAGATAAAATGAGTGACCTGGAGATGCTCAAAGAGCTTGGCTTTGATGTTGCCAAAAAAGTCTAGACCCTTTAGCGCACCTCTAATCTAGCGGTAGAAGATCGTCTAAAAGATCTTCACCGTCATTCGCTTTATACTCTTTATAAACAGCATCATCTTTTTTAAGCGTAAGCAATAGTTTTTGACGGACATCTTTGTTGATATTTTTGTTTTGTATGGCCATTAAGACCTCTATAGAGCTGTCCGTTGGGTTTCGCCATAACTTGATCTGTTTGTAATCTTCCATCTTCGTATTACTCACATCTGTAGCAATTTCCAATGCGACAGTGTCTGTCAACGTTGAAACCTTGCCGCCTATCTGACGTGAAAAGCTGACTAATCGATCGTCAATATAGTCCAATACAACTTTTTGCATCGCTTTTTGACCATCAGCAGTCGCCTCTTTGAGCATAAAGTTATCACCGATACGGCTAAAGTCACTAGAGCCAACTGCGGTCTGCATATTATCACCAACAACATTTTTACAGACCCATTCCGGCGCCGGTGCACCGTTTCTTGTACATTTAAGATCTTCATCAGCATCGATCTCATCGGGTTTTGGACCGCTAGAACAGGCAGTAATTCCTACCATCACTGTCACTAAAAATGCCATCCATAGCTTCTTCTTAAAATTCATAATCATGCCTTTATCTCTGTCTTAAACAATTTTATCCATATTTGGTAAAAACACAAGATGTGTATTTCTAGATTTGGTTATAATCATCCCTATGTTTGATGATGTAGTACTTCTTATTGCCCTCTCTTTAATTGTTATCTTTTCGCCTTTTATCGCGAAGATCATAAAGATGCCAACCACCCCTATTGAGATCATTTTGGGGGCGATCTTTGCCTATGCAGGTTTTTTACATCATCACTATCTTTTTGAACTGGTTGCCGAAGTCGGTTTTCTCTACCTGATGTTTATTGCCGGGACCGAAGTTGATCTTAAAAAGGTACTGCGCACCAACAGTGCCTTAATGAAACGTATCTTGATCTATCTCGTACTGCTCTACCTCTTCTCCATCAGTTTTACACTCTATTTTGATCTTGGAAAGATCTTTATCGTTCTATTGCCGCTCATCTCTGTCGGACTGGTCGTTACACTTTCTAAAGAGTATGGCAAGACCCCGTGGCTGACACTGGGTATGACTGCAGGCGGTATCGGTGAGGTTATCAGTATCGCTGCTTTAACCTTGAGCTCTACCGCACTGCAAGCCGGTTTTGGATTTGAATTTCTAAAGTCTATGGGTGCTCTAGTTCTTTTTATCTTTCTTATCTACCTGCTTTTTCGTGCTCTGCAACTACTCTTTTGGTGGTTTCCAGAGGTGGGAACTGCACTAATGCCGCATGAGGACAACCAAGAGCAAGACCTTCGTCTCTCTATCGGGATCCTCTTTATTTTGGTAGCCATCATGCTCTATCTGCACCTTGAGCTTGCCTTTGGTGCCTTTATCGCCGGTATGTTCATCCCAACCTTCTTTCCCCACAAACAGGACCTTCCGCACCGACTGGCAAGTTACGGGTTCGGCTTTTTGATCCCGGTCTTTTTTATCTATATCGGCTCTACCTTCAATCTCGAATCACTCTTGATGGAAGGTCTTGTCACTACAGCGCTTATGATCACCGCAGCCATGATCGCCATGCGTGTTATCAGTGCGCTTGTCTTTAAAAATATCCTGGGCTACCGATCTGCGATCTTGTTAGGACTCAGCCACTCTATGCCGCTAGCCCTTCTTATCGCCGTTGCCACCATTGCCTATCATAGCAGCAGTATCGACAAGCTGCACTACTTTGCCTTTATCCTGGCAGCACTCTTCCAAGTGATCATTGTGACTATCTTGATCAAACTGATCCACAAAGAGCCAGAACCAGGTTCTCTGCCTAAAGCATTCAATCAGCAATCAAACTAACAATCTATATATAGAGTACCTGCTGCGCCCATTAGTGTTACTAAGGAACGAATCAAAGAAAATATTAAGATCAAGACAGATGATGAAGTAGTACAAAAATCGGTGATCACAGCTTTTATGAAAGATTATGTATTAGTTACGAGTTACGAGTTACGAGTTACGAGTTACGAGTTACGAAAGATGGTAAAGCTTCATCTTAACCAGCCCTAACAACTCTATTAAAGTCTTAGATTTGGTGCAGATTGTGCAAAACGTTTAGCCGACAGCGTACATCGGTACACCGAGAGCTAAACTTTTACGATGTGCCATTTAGTGTCACCCTGCATTGAGCTTTAGCTCTTTATGTGCAAGACAGCCAAGGGGCTGGACCCTGCGCTGAAGCTAAGACTTTAAGATGTGGTTAGCTATTGCGTAGCCGTGATTTAGTCCTAGGGCTATAGATCCTCCGCTCTCCTGCGTAATATCCCCTGCCACATAAAGCCCTTCAACATTACTCTCATAGTTATCATCATGAACAGGCTTTCCATCTTCAATACCGATACCCGATGATGTTAAAAAGGCACTCGGTGTTGTTCCGCCAATAGCATAGATGACTCTGTCATAACTCTCAGCTTCACCTTCATCCAAGACAACTCTGACCTTACCATCATCATCTTCGAGTGCCATAATATTGACACCAAGGATCGCTCTAACACTTCCCTTTTCCAACGCATCTGCGATATCTTTTTGATTCGTCGGGTTCGCACGGCGGAAATTCTCACGGCGATAACAGATACTCACCTCATTTTTATGGGCAAGATCAACCGCATACTCTATAGCAGAGTCTCCACCGCCAACAACCAGTACCTTCTCCTCTAAAGAACAGCTCTCAAGTGTATAGGCCACCTGTTTTTTAATACCGCCTGGAATTTTATAGTCCGGCTTATTAGGCTTGCCCATTCGACCAATGGTCACAACAGCATGCTGCGCCAAAATCGAACTGCCCGTTATCATCACCTCAAAGTGGTTCTCATGTTTGAGTATTTTCTGCACCTCAGTATGCGTTTTTAACTCAACCGAGTGTTTCTCCAAGATCTCGTCAAAAAAGTCCAAGGTACTCTCTTTAGTTCCGTCCAAAAAGAGAAGGTTGCCGTCGAGTTCGACGGTCTGACCTTTCCAATCTTTATCAACACGTTTATTATCTTTATAAAACTTGCGGATCGTGGCGTTATGGTTTTCATCTTTTTCGATCAAGATGATGTCTCTCATCCCTAACAGATAACACTCCACCGCAGCCGCAATACCCGCTGGACCCGCACCGATAATGGCAAGTTGATACATTTTATCTGACATATAGTCTCCCTACTTGGACGTAATTGTCCTATATTCTAGCAGGTTTTATCAACGAAAAATGTTATATAAGTGTAAATTCAAGTTTGTAAAGTGTTTGGAGTTTGATGTGATGAGAGGACAGGGATTACTCCCTGAGATTAGTGTTTACGCGCACCACTGTTGTGGTAAACGAACATACTGCCTGCTGTTGTAGCAGCTGCAGCATAAAAAATTGCAATAAAATCGATAACGACCATCATATTTCCTTTCATACAAAAATAAAGGGGGATATTAACGAAGTAAGATTAGATTATTACACCCATTTTATTGCCATAAAATAGCAAAAGAAAAATAAAAGTCCATCTCTCTATATCACTTATTCAGGGGGATGACACCTCTTTTAACTGCTTAGGTCTATCACTTCCTAACACCAAAACATTACGCGACAACAGTAAAAAAGTATTCAAAATTATTTTGCTATGATACCTACAACAAATACCCATAAAGAGAAAAAATGTTTGATAGAGAAAAAGAGATCTGCGTCTGTAATTCACTTCATATGCAAGAGATCGCAGCATGTATCAAAGAACACGACATTAAGACACTTGAAGAGCTGTTAGAGAACCAGGAGTGCGGCGTCGGTGACAAGTGTGAGTCCTGCCACGAAGATGGATTCCACAATGACGGCTATTCTCTGGCCATGGTACTGTCACTGGTTAAGCAAGGCCGCCTTTAGGCGAGGGTAAGCGGTAAGCGGTAAGCGGTAAGCGGTAAGCGGTAAGCGGTAAGCGGTAAGCGGTAAGAAAGATGGCGAAGCTCATCTTATCTAAACCTGAACTATGAAAAAGTTTCAGATTTCGAGGAAACATCGCTACGCGAGCGGTACCCTTGTTTTGGTGGAGATTGTGCAAAATGTTTAGCCGACCGCGCACTAGTGTGCGCCGAGAGCTAAACTTTTGTGCAAGATGCGCCGAAGCTGAAACTTTTTAGAGGTGTTCTCGTTTTAGGGAGATACCTTTTAGGTGTGATAGTGGATACGCATAGATAATCCCATGCCCCTCCCCAACAATATCAAGCTCCGTCATAGCCTGTCTAATAACATTATCTACCATCTTAGTAGGCATCAAGAACATCAACTTCACATCGGTAGTCTCTTGCTCCAAACGGTTATAGAAGTTGTCAGCATTATCAAGACCCATACCATGTGCTTTGGTGACAGTCACCCCAGATGCACCCGCATCATGAGCCACTCTTAAGGCGTGTTCCCGCTTCTCTTTAGGAACAATGATGTAGACAGCAGAAAAAGGGAGTTGCGTAGAGTGGCGGTGTCCAATCCCATCGACATTTACCGTGACAAGTCCCATATCATTGGCATCTTCAATAGCCTGGCGCAGTTCAAAGATCTGCTCAACCTCTTTCTCATGCTCACCTTTAAGTCCGAGCTTGGCGGAGATTACACCGTAGAGCATTACCGTGATCATCGGAAAGAGTGAGGCAAAGGCGATAAGACCAAAACCGTCAACAAGCGGATCCCGACCCTCTATGTTGCTCGCTAGTCCCAAACCCAATGCCGCAACAAGCGGTACGGTGATGGTAGAGGTCGTAACCCCGCCACTGTCATAAGCGATTCCGATGATATATTTTGGAGCGATCACCGTCAGCGCGATCACGACAAGATAACCCGCGATGATGTAGTAGACTATCTGTCCACCGTCAACAATACGGAACGAACCAAGAGCAATACCGAAGGCAACACCAAAGGCGACAAAGATACGCAGTGCAAAGTCATTGATCTTGCCGTCACTGATCTCTTTTGCTTTTTTTGCAATTGCTGTAAGAGAGGGTTCTGCCATCGTTGTCGCAAAACCGATCGCAAAACCAAAGGAGTAGATAATAAAGTGACTGTCACCGCGTGTCAACTGGTAGGCCATGGTCTCACCAAGTGAGAACAGTCCCATCTCTAGACCCAGGATAAAGGCATAAAGACCAATGATCACAAGGCCAAAACCTATGATCACATTTTTTAGATTTTCGATCGGTTTTTTCAGTACTACATATTGGAAAAAGACAATAATCGCTAAGATAGGAACAACATCTTTTATAACACCGAACAGCCCCGTCAACATACCTGAGAGAGAGTGGTCTGCTACCGCTTTTGCTTCCGGAGCAGCGATGACCTCAACGACTGTTTTAACATCGATCAATTCATAAACAACGATCCCATAAATCTGTACAAAGACCATCGGCGTCAACGAAGCAAACGCGATCAGACCAAAGCCATCTAAAACAGGGTTTCGTCCCTTGATCGTACTGGCTAATCCTATCCCCAATGCAGCGACAAGAGGTACGGTTACCGTTGATGTAGTGACACCACCCAGGTCATACGCCAAGCCCACGATCTCATGCGGGGCAAAAGCGGTTGTTGCAACAACCAAGATATACCCTGCGATAATGTAGTATTGGATGGGGTGCCCTGTAATAATACGCCAGGCACCAAGCACAATAGCGAATCCTACCGAGAAGGCAACAACCCCACGCAAGACATCGGCATCGATCCGCCCGCTACTGATCGCTGCCGCTTTTTGGGCAATGACATAGAGTGCCGGCTCGGCAATCGTTGTACCAAAGCCTATTAAAAAAGCAAAAACAAGAATCCAAAAAGTGGAACCCTTGTGGGCAAAGTCACTTGCGAGGTTCTCACCGACAGGAAAGATCGCAACTTCAAGACCGAGTAAAAAGACCGCAAGACCCACTGCAACAATAGCAAGGCCTATCGTTGTTGCCAACCAGCCGGCAGGGATGCTCTGAATAATCGCCAATTGGAAAAACAGAATGACCAGAACAATCGGTAAAAGGTCGCGGAAGGACTCTTTTAACAGCAGTAAAAAAGATTTAATACTTAACATACATACTCTCTTAAAGATCTCAATTGAGACCTCCATTAATAATTTGCATTATTTTACACTATAAATGTGCAAATAGCACTTGATTAGCCGCTAAAAAATAAACAAAATCGGGTACATAGAACACCCCATTATTGAGGTGACCACAATTCCGAGATAAAGCCATTTTGATTTGCTTTTGTGTTGAATAAAATAAGATGAAGATGGTCCCTCTTTAACATACGCTTTCATTGATTTATAGATGGTCACACCCCAAGCTATCACGGTAATCAGCGCAATGACAATATGCACGATCAGATAGCCTAAGACCCAGCCATATGAGAGTTCACTCCCTTGCATGTAATCATTAAACCCGCCGCCGATACGGACACCGATCTCAAAAAGGACCACCATCACCATAGTAATCAAAAAAAGTGTTGCCTGCCATTTGAAATGGGCACGATAATTACCCCGGACAGCTAAAACGATCGCATAACCCACCAAAAACGGCAACAACGCAAAATAGATCGTGACCAGATCCATAAAAAGAGGTGCTCGCGTCCCTAAGAAACCTATTTCAAACATCATCTACCTTTTAATAAGAGCTATTAGCTCTTCGAATTTTTTGTAACCGCGAATTTGACTCATATGCCCCTGTTTATCAATAATGATCAAAGTCGGAAAAGAGCTTACGCCATAAGTACGCGCTTTTTGTTTATCTACATCAGCGGCTTTTTTCATCGTTTCACTTTGAAACTGATCTAAAAATGCGGTTTTATCGATACCGATAGAAGCAATCACCTCACTTATTATATCCTCTTGCGTAATGTCTCTGCCCTCAGCATAAAATGCTTTTTGCAAGGCACTGTAGGCACTATACTCTTTTGTCTTATCCAAAGAGCGCACCGTAACAATAGCTCGACAAGCTGGCTCAGTGGTATAGTTAAAGTTCTTCTGTGAAAGCGCCGTGTCATCAAATGGCAGACCCGTCGCTTCATGAACCGCTTGCCAATACCCCAAATGGTTTTTGAGCTTGGCCTCATCAAAGATCTCGCCGTCACGTAGGCCGCCCATGATCATACTAAAAGGCACACCCTGTAACTCTTCTCGCAACTTACTGAGTTCAGGCCCAAAACCATAACACCACGAGCACATTGGGTCACCGACAAAGATCACCTCGGAAATGTGCGAATACGGGGTAGCAGCAAAAAACATCTAACGACCTAACTTGTCACTAAACTTCATCATAAATTTCTGCACCTTTGGCGCAACAACGGCTTGGCAATACCCTTGACCCGGGTTAATGTCATAATAGTTTTGGTGATACGCTTCTGCAACAAAAAACTCTGGTGCAGGTGAAAGTTCCGTAACCATAGGATCGCGAAACTCATCTTGCACTGCCTGCGCTGAAGCGATCGCCTCTTTTTTCTGCTCTTCATTTTGATAGTAGATCACAGAACGGTACTGTGTCCCTCTATCCGCCCCTTGGTAATTGAGCGTGGTCGGATCATGAATCACCCAGAAGATGTCGAGGAGTTCGCTAAAACTGATAATGTCGGCATCGAAAGTGATCTCAACCACCTCAGCATGACCCGTTGTACCCGTACAGATATCTCGGTAAGTTGGGTTCGGATTTTGACCGCCGGCATACCCGCTGATCGCCGACTCTACCCCTTTAACACGGTTATATACCGCCTCTATACACCAGAAACATCCGCCGCCTAATAGTGCTTTTTGAATATTTGCCATAAATTGTCCTGATTTTTTCTGAGATTATGCTGGTTTTTTGCTTTAGAGTGACTATACATCGCAGCTGAAGGGAAAACAGAAAGATTATTTAAGGGAGAGGGTAACAAGACAATCGACCTGCATATAAACAGGTCAATTGCCCAAGAGTTTAACTAATACACTTTAAACAGTAGCTTCAACCGCAATAGGTTGAGCAACAGCCTCTTTTTCTGCGTGTGTTTGAAACATTGCGATTGATGATCTCATGTTACCCAGTTCGATCCAGTACATGATCCAGGCGATAAAGCCAACAATACTAGTAAAAATATTAAGCACCGGAACAAAGAATAAAAGGAAAGAGATATACGTGACAAGACCTTTAGTCTGCCCCCCGTTATTCATGTACAGTTCCTTTATCTCATGCTTTTGGACATACAGCTTATAGTCACCAGACAATTTCATAACAACAACAATAGCGACGATCCAACCGATAACCGGTACAAGAATAAACCATGGCAATATTGAAGATGAACTTGAATGTTCTGTCTTCACTGCATTGATAGTTTTGACAATAGACAAAAGATACAAGACTTGCACAATAAAACTGGCAATCATCAGTACGGCGAAGAAACCTCCTAGTGTACTCATAATTGTCTCTATGTCACTATCCATCGAAGATGCGAACACGCTACTAACCGCCAAAGTTAACAATAAAAGAATTTTTGACATTCTATTCCTTACAAAATTTAAGATAGCTAGATACTAATCATTATATTCTTTAGTCGAACTGAATTTATTAAAAAAAAATATTTTTTATCGAGTCTGTATATACGTCAACTATCTTTCAATCACCAAAATACTTTCTCCTTCAATACCCCATATATCTTAGCCATCATCGGCGTAGGCAGTCGTACTTTCTGACCTTCTCGCACCACATAACCGCACAGGGTCTCCAACTCAGTCCTGAAACCATTTTGAAAATCAAGATGCATCGAACTCGAAGCATCTTCAGGCAGTGTTGAGGCCGTCTTCAGCGCTTTTTCGACCTCATCTTGAATATGTATCCCTTTTGCCTCGGCAACATCGGCGATCTCTTTTAAAAGAGTCTCTGCCCAATTTTTGTGTAACTCGTAGACCTTGCGCATACTGGTGTCAAAATAGCTCGTAAGTGCCGCAAAAGCGCTGATGAAAAGGTACTTTTTCCAGATCGCCTCTTCGATATTGTCAGGCGTTTTATGGCGTAGCCCTGCCTTTTCAAAAAGAGATGACACAAGTGCTGTCTCTTTAGCATACGCTTCGGCACCAAACAGCGACGCAAAGACTTTGCCTTTTTTCACAATGACACCATCAGTCTCTTTATGTGCCAAAATGTAAACGGCACCGTGCAACACCTTGGCATTAACAAGCGAATCTATCTTCTCTTTATGCTCTACCCCGTTCGCAAATGGGACAATGATCGTTGAGGGGGTAATATTATTAGAGAGGTCTGCCAAAACGGTCTCGATATCATAGCTTTTGACACAAAGCAGCAGCAGGTCGATCTTTCCTTCAAGCTCTTCTGCAGAGACGACCTCGTCAGGACGTGCAACAAAAGAAGAGTCATCTTCACATATTTTTAGCCCATCAGCCTTGATAGCATTAGCATGGCGACCTCTAGCAACAAAAACCACCTCATCATCCAACTTGCTTAAATGTGCCCCAATGTAACCGCCTACACCGCCGATACCTGCTACAGCTATTCGCATTCACTCTCCTTTTTGACGTAGAAACTATAATTCTTCTTGACTTTAATCGTCATATTATGTATTATTGCTCTAATAATAACTTTTATAATATATACAAATGTATAATTTCTATTATGATTGTAACATAGGAGTCGATGTGAAAAAAGTACTTATTCTTGGTGGCGG
Source organism: Sulfurimonadaceae bacterium (assembly GCA_049672605.1). Taxonomy (GTDB): domain Bacteria; phylum Campylobacterota; class Campylobacteria; order Campylobacterales; family Sulfurimonadaceae; genus Sulfonitrofixus. The sequence continues at coordinate 4,009 of JBATWM010000172.1, read as the reverse complement.
CTTTGCCGGCGTAGATGCAGCGGGTTATCTCTCTAAAGCTAACTATGATGTGACATTGGTGAGCGATCGCGACTACTTCTACATCTATCCGACCTCTATCTGGGTACCGACACGCGAAGTAGGCTTCAAAGATGTCTGTGTCGACCTTAAAGAGCTTCAGGCTGCACACGGCTTCAATCTTGTTGTTGACGGTGTTACCGAGATCGCAGCAAAAGAGAACCGTGTTACCCTCAGTTCAGGTAAGATCATTGATGACTACGACTATCTTGTAATCGCTATCGGTGCACAGAAGATGAAACATCCGGGTATCGAAAACACCCTCTCTATCTGTGCGGCACCCGAACAATCACTGCGAATCCGTGACGCCCTCGACAAATTGATCGAGAAAGGAAGCGGCAAGATCGCCTTCGGTTTCGGCGGCAATCCAAAAGACACCTCAGCAGTGCGCGGCGGGCCGGGATTTGAGTTGATGTTCAATGTCCACAACCTGCTTACAAAAAAAGGTATCCGGGACAACTTTGAGCTAACCTTTTTTGCACCAATGCCAAAACCGGGAGCTCGTATGGGTGAACAGGCGCTTGCAACGATGGAGACGATGTTTACCAAACAGAAGATCAACAGAAAATTTGGCAAAAAGATCAAACGTTTTGAAGAAGATGGCATCATCTTTGAAGATGATAGTAAGCTCGCGTCTGATTTCACTATGTTTATTCCGGCCGGTACAGGCCATGAGGTGATCGTCACATCTGATCTTCCAACCAACGAAGCGGGATTTGTCACCATTAACGACTTTTGTGAAGTCACTATTGACGGTGAGCTGAGTAATGTCTATGCCGTCGGTGACACCACAGCACTGGAAGGACCGGATTGGCGTGCAAAACAGGGCCACGTTGCCGAGGTAATGGCAAAAAATACCGCCTTTAATATAGAGCAGCGCGATAAAAACTCATCAGAGCGCAAAGGGTACCAAGAGCACCTCAACATCCTCTGTGTCATGGACACAGGTGATGGCGCCGGATTTGTCTATAGAGATGATAAACGCGCCTTTATGTTTCCAATGCAAATTGTCGGCCACATGATGAAAAAAGGGTGGGGCTGGTACTGCCGCAACACCAAACTAAGAAAATTCCCTAGGTTACCTGGGATGTGAGAACGCGTTAAAAAAATGACACCTGCGTGTCATTTTTAGCGTTCGAACCTGAAAGCGATGTCACTGGTGACCGCTGTAGGGAGGAACCCGTGCGAAACCGGAGTCGATGTTTTGCACAGCAAAACCGACGTCGGCTTGAGCATCAATAGAAAAAAGGCTAAAAGCCTTTAATACAATGGCAAAAACCAGGACACAACTGCTTGGCTTTTCGGCGAACGAAACCGTAGGTGTTATGCGGAGCATCACCGAAGGCTTGGACATTAATAGAAAAAGCTTCAGCTTTTCACCCAATGCGAAACCGTTGTCCTGCACTTTCTACACCCACCAATACTATTCTCAATTGCGTAACCAACCACAGCACTAAGCGTAATAAAGTCGTAATCCGCCCTTGATAAAATCCACACATAATCAAAAAAGGGGAATCATTATGTCTAACGCATTGAAATACACCGTTACAAAACACAAACTCAGCGCCTTGGAAAGAGTGTTATTGAAGAAGATGAAACGATCCAAGAAAAGCTGCTGGATGTTAGATCCTGCTGACAACAGATAAAATACCCACCGACTCTGTTACGATGTCAAAATGTAGCCAATTAGCTGCAAGTACGACAGCTTTCTACTTCTCATACAACTGACGAAAAAATGATCTATTAAACTGACGTTAAAATTAAACTAATTTTGATATTTAACCACCATTTAACTAAAACTTATTACAATTATTAGATTATTTTAAAGGCAACAATCTATGCAAGAGCTTCTATTCAAAGACGAATACCCCATTTTCACAATGACCATCAAGAAAAAGGAGACCTCTTTCAGCACTGCTCAAGAGATCTTTAATGCACTGCACGCCAAGATCCTGGCACACCCGGTCGCAACCTATATCGGTCTCTTTGACCATTACGAACACACCTCAGGTTTAGAAAGTGGTGAGATCTCATCTGACATAGTCGATGCGAAAAACATCCTTTTTTGTTTTGGAAAAGAGCTCTTGGCAGCGGAGATGTTAGCGGTAAGACCACGTTCCATCGGTGTAGCCGAACGCGACAATGATTTTGTACTCTCATTTTTAAAAGCACCCAATCCTGCTGCTAATGAAGCAATGACAACATGGGCAAGTTCTTTACGCGATCTATAAACTTCATACGAACGTTTCTCTTTCTGGCCCTCTCCTATGGAGGGCTAAACGATCTCTTGCACCGACTTATAAACCAAAACACTGTAGTTTACGGTGAAAAAATATAAGAGAGGATAATACTGCCGATACTGTGCATATTCTCTTTTGTTTTGAACTGCTTCGTGTGATAGGTCTTGATATAGCCAAGACTGAAGTTTTTATACCGACCTGAAAAACCAAAACTGCCATAACCTTTGAGGTAGTTTTTCTCAACGGAATGACTGTCGCTGAACGTGTTGCCATCCAAGAAGATGTCCCGAGCCACAAAAGTACCTCCGCTTGAGAGGTGAAAATTAAAACTCCACGGTTTTGAAACGGTATAGAGACACTTTCGACGAATATGATGAAAACTATCCGTAACTATCTCACTGTTCCTGTAATGATGCTTCTCATCGCTGCTGTGACACTGATTTATACAGGCTATAGAGCACAACTCAACCAAGAGAACCAAACCGCCCGTTCGGCAGGATTTGAAGTGCTTAAAGCCCTGAACGAGCTACAGATGATCGCAGATGCTCACCGTTACACACCCGATGAAGCCCCTAAATTTCCTACATGGCTGGACACAGATACTGCTTATTGACGATCTTGCTGACTTTATCGCTCCTAATGTTCAGCAAAAAGCAGAAGCGCTCCATAACAGCTGGCAAAAAAACTTTGACCAACTTCACAGTGATGAAGCCAACTCTGAGATCACAAGCTCCATAAAAGCCACCCGGACCAGCCTTAAAAAAGCCATACAAAATTTACATTAGAGACGCTTTTCACCCCCTTTTATGCTCTGATTTGATAAAATCTATCTAACATTTTCGAGGTATTCTTCTAGAAGTCGATCTCCAAAATGTTATCAATACCGAAGAAACGAGCACTATGTCAGTCAAACAACAGATTTTAGAAACGATCAAGAAACGGCCTCTTATCATCGATGGTGCAATGGGTACCCAGCTTCAAGCCAAAGATGACCAGATCTCTGAAGAGGCGTGGGAGGGCAACGAGGGGTGTAATGAGATCCTTAATGTCACCGCACCAGAAGTCTTAGAGAGTATCTACAGTGCCTACCTTACAGCCGGGGCTGACCTCATTACCACCAACACCTTTGGTGCTTTTGACTGGGTCTTAGACGAGTACCAGATCGGTGATCGTGCCTATGAACTGGCCAGAGCCGGGGCGGAAGTGGTTAAAAAGATGTGTGATCAGTTCAGCACGCCTGAACAGCCGCGCTATGTCTTAGGTTCTATCGGACCGGGGACAAAACTGCCATCACTTGGACACATGCATTATGACGATATGCTTTCGGGTTACACGACATGTGCACTTGGTCTCATCGATGGCGGAACAGATGTTTTCCTGCTCGAGACATGCCAGGACCCCTTGCAGATCAAAGCAGCCCTGCACGCCTGCGATGCAGCCAACAAAGAGCGCGGTACAGAAGTTCCGGTCATGGTCTCCGTCACTATTGAACTGGCGGGAAGTATGCTTATCGGTACCGATGCCCAGACCATCGCAACCATCTTGGAACCATTCGACATTTTATCGCTTGGATTTAACTGTGGAACGGGACCGGAACAGGTTCTCAAACATGTTAAGACACTCTCCGAGGTGTGGGGCAGACCTATCTCTGTTCATGCCAACGCAGGACTCCCCCAAAACCGCGGCGGCTACAGCTACTACCCAATGGGACC
>JBATWM010000171.1:0-11804 GCA_049672605.1 Sulfurimonadaceae bacterium | reverse complement strand
AGCTAGAGCATATCAGATTGTTATTGCAAACCCAGCTAATGCAAAGAATACTTATCAGTATATTGATGCCGCACAGGATTGTAATTTTTATTTTGAAAGTTATGCAAGCATGTTTGATGCCCCCATTTTAATTGATCACGTAATACTGAACAATGAATTTAAAAACATTCAGTTAAATACTGAAGTAAGAGTTAAAGCTTATTTAGAACATGATCGTCTACTCAGTGGAGGAATGTATCCATTAACCCCTATTGATGAGTCAAAGGCCAAATGTGATTTTAACGTTTCTCAATTGTTAAAGGATTAGCGATGAAGCAATTTATAATTCTTTTTACACTAGTAAATATGAAAAGTAAAAACGTTTACGACGTCATCATGTCGTAAGGGCGTTTGATCTCTTCTACTACCTGATCCACACTCATATGACGGCTCTTTCGTAAAAACTCTTTACCATCAAGATAGACCAGCAGTGTCGGAATAGCAAAGACACTAAAGCTTGAGGCGATCTCAGGTGTCTCTGAAATGTCAATGCTTATGACCTTCAGTTGTGGAAAGTTTGCTTCAAAGGCAGTGAGGAGTTTTGGTTTTAGTGCATGGCAGACATTGCAGGTCGGTGCGCTGAAGTAGAGGGCTACCGCCAAGTCTGTTTGTAGGCTTTCAGTGATGGTTTCAATAGCTTGCATAGAATTCCTTGATGTAATCGCTATAATGATGTAAACGTATTATAATTTGGCATATTTTACAACAGCGCACCTCAAAGATACGTGATAGATAAAAGGGTTTACTTGATACTACGAACAGTGCTGACCTTATTGATGGCTCTATCGCTGTATGCAGCCGATGAAGAGCATAGAGCAGAAGCCTATTTTCAAAATGAAGAGTATAAAAAAGCCTATGACCTTTATTTACAGTCTACTAATGATGTTGAAAGCCCTGAAGCAGCTTACAAACTGGGTTGGATGTATGAAAACGGTAAAGGGGTCGAACAAGATCCTGACAAAGCGATCTATTGGTATAAAAAGGCAGCAAAATGGGATTTGGCAGAAACGAATAAAGAACGTGTTTATGAGACGATCTATCGTAACCTGGACCCTGTAGGCGATGAGGAGTCCATGAACACGTTAGTCCAGATGGCAAATGGAAAGTTTGGTCTGCGTGCGTACTATCCAAACTATGCGGTGGTCTCTTATACGGACAAGGTCCCTAGAGGCGATGCTGCTCTTGACGATCCTACTATAGACGGGACACACTACATCAATACTGAGACGAAATTCCAGATCTCGCTTCGCGCCGATTATATGACAGAGTGGTTTGGTTTTTCACAGATGTGGACGGGAGCCTATACACAGACCTCATATTGGCAGCTGTTCATAGAGTCCTCACCTTTTCGGGAGACGAACTATAAACCGGAACTGTTCGTCACCTTCCCGTTTTATCACGCTTTGGATGCAATCCATATGAAAGCCATCAGTTTCGGATATAAACATGCTTCCAATGGTCAGTCCGGAGAAGATGAAAATGCGACGCGAGAGTACGAAGACGGTCCCTATGAAGGCTCACGTTCACGCTCTTGGAATCGTCTCTATATACGCGGTATTTTTCAGTGGGAAAACTTTTTTGCAGAACTGACCGTGTGGCGCCGTATGAAAGAAAAGTATGAGACAGATGATAATCCAAATATTACAGACTTCTATGGGAACGGCTCTCTTGAACTTGGCTATATTCACAAGAAGTTGTTAACACGTTTAACACTGCGCCCAAGTTTTAGCAATGGGAATTTTACAGGAGAGTTAGAGATGAGTTACCCTCTGCCAGCGAGTGATAATGTCTTTTTCTACCTGCAGGGCTTTAGCGGATATGGACAGAGCTTGATCGACTATGACCAGCATGTAAACCAGGTCGGTCTTGGTCTAAGTATTTCACGTTAAAGGCAAATAATGAAGCTTCTATTGACTCGCAAGTATGACAACTACATTCTCTTCTTCTCGCTGGCAGGCGTGCTGTTTCTGTTGCCTTTTGTAAATGCGTTGCCGCTGCTTCGTTTTGCCTTAGTCGGTCAGTACACTTTTGTGATGTTCTATCTGATCTTCAGTGCACGCCATATGCGTGCGCTTTATCTTGTGGACATCGCTTTTGTACTCCCAACATTGATCGCAACATGGTTGGACACTGTCTACCAAAACGATATCACTTTTGTCTTTTCGTATGCCACGATGGTCATCTTTTTTCTCTATCTGCAATACCTGATCGTGATACAGATGATCCACGCGCATAAAGTCGATACCAACACCATCTTTGGTGCGATGAACATCTATCTGGTTTCGGGTCTGATCTGGGCTTATGCATTTATACTACTACAGCATTTTGATGCAGAGGCCTTTCAGGTACCGAGTTATGAGAGTGCTTCGCATGTGGTTGAACTCTTTACGTATTACAGCTACACAACATTGACAACCTTGGGCTATGGTGACATCGTGCCGCAGAGTGCCCATGCAAGAATGTTGTCCGTTATGGAAGCTGTCTTCGGGCAGCTTTACTTGGCAATCGTCATCGCAAAACTGGTTACGATCTCTTGGAGACAAGAGGAGAGCGATCAGTCTAAAATAGTGTAGATGATCTCTCTTTTATTTTTGACGTCACGTATCTCTTCGACCTGTAAGGTTTCGATCTCCAGTTTCATAAAGGCTTCTAAAGAGTCAACCTGGTGTTTGGCCAGTTCGCGCAAGACAATACCTCTATAGGCCTTTGCCCAGTGGCTTACTGTTTTGCCGCCTTTTAAAAACTTGAGCGTGGTGTAGTTCTGCTTGGTCTTATAAAACTTGTCATAGTAGCCCGCACGAAGGTCGAGGATCTCATGGTCCATCAACTGCAGGTCAAGCTGGTAGGAAAAACGCTCTTTATAAAACTTGTCAGGTGCGATATCAGCAATTGAGTTACCCTGTTTGACTTTGTAGTTGGCTATGAGGTCTCCACCGAGAACAGGCCCATAGAGGTTGGAGAAGATGATAACCTGCTTTTTAAGGTACGCTTGTGCTTCAGCACTGAGTGAAGCAAAATCCAAGTATCCAAACGCCACACCGCTATAACGCTCGATAGCCGGCATTTTTGGAGCACTGAAAAGCTCTTCTAGATAAGGTGCAATATCACTCTCTTTTTTGATTCCAAAGAGCTCCTTGATCGCTTCCATATCGCCAGAATTTACAATAGCATTATAGGCATTCAAAATATCTGTTCGCGGTTCGTAACCAAAAAGGATGTCATCATTTTTATTAGGAGTTCCACCTGAGCGTTTACCTTCAGAAGGTGAGAAGAGGGTGTATAACATAGAGACTCTTTTTTGCGAAATTATAGCTAAAGGTGCCCTAAAGTGTGACGCTAAAATATTTAGAGATACTATCTATTTTGGTGATGGCATCAGTAGATATAGCCTAGAGGTGCCCTATATATAGACAGCTACTTTTCAGAACGTAAAAAACCGCTTAGACTGTGTGGACTTCCAGTAACACTCACGGCTATACAGAAACATTTTATAAATGATATTATCTGGCCGGACTTTTCCAACAAAAAGGTAGTTGAGAGTGAAAAGATGGCTTTGGAGTATGACCCAATCGAGTTAAGAGAAGTCTATCCGTTAGATCAAGATAGCACTGTTGAAGTATTTCCAACTGATCATACAGTAGAGCGTTTCGGTTATATGATCAACAGAGGTAAGAGCAGTGTGCTTATAACTGCAGACACCTATAACCTGCAACCCATGATCGATCTTACAATGAAGAGTGATGTAATTACGGCACTGGCATCAAGTGCTCTTTTCCTTCCAGTATGCACGCCTTGCTAAAGAGAGTAACCATTTAACACCGGAACTGCTTTTTAGAGCGTTAAAACCTCTGGAAAAGAGTGGCCTGCATCTATACATCAACCATATTAAACCCTTGTCGCAAAAATTATAAGCGACAGAATAGACCTATTTAAAGGTGTCTGGAAGGTAGAAATTTTGAAAGATGGCAAGAAAATTCACTTTTAGCTAAAAAACCCTTGACATTGAAAACAAAAGTGCCTATAATTGCAGCTCGATTTCAGATGCCGACATAGCTCAGTTGGCTAGAGCAGCTGATTTGTAATCAGCAGGCCCGGGGTTCAAATCCTCGTGTCGGCACCATTTGATTTCGAATATTAGAAACAGTGTTAGACCAGATTAATACAAATAATGATGGTGAGATAGTCAAGTGGCCAACGACGGCGGACTGTAAATCCGCTCCCTACGGGTTCAGAGGTTCGACTCCTCTTCTCACCACCATCAATGATGACGCGGGCGTAGCTCAGTTGGCTAGAGCGTCAGCCTTCCAAGCTGAGGGTCGAGGGTTCGAGTCCCTTCACCCGCTCCATTGAAAAACCGTATTATCCTTCTGGGAGCTGAAGTACAATAACTTTATACTTCTACTTATTTCTATCTAATCACTAATCTTTTAACCAATAACTATGTACTGAAGAACTATGCACTTATTGCTTTAGTTTATAAATTTTAATGTTGTGATCTTATGCTCACATGGCTCAGAGGTAGAGCACTTCCTTGGTAAGGAAGAGGTCCCGGGTTCAATTCCCGGTGTGAGCTCCATCTAAGCAGTAGAGAAATATTTTCACTAAAATTTTAAGTTATAAGCAATAATTGAATAGTTTTTAGGTACAATCCCATCTCAATTTACAAAAAGTCGGAGGACACTATGGCAAAAGCAAAATTTGAACGTAATAAACCACACGTCAATATTGGTACTATCGGTCACGTAGATCATGGTAAAACTACACTTACAGCAGCTATCACAGCGGTACTTGCAGTAACTAACGGTGCAGAACTTATGGATTATGATCAAATCGATAACGCTCCTGAAGAGCGCGAACGTGGTATCACGATCGCTACTTCACACGTAGAGTACGAGACAGATAAACGTCACTATGCACACGTTGACTGTCCAGGTCACGCGGATTATGTTAAAAACATGATTACCGGTGCTGCTCAAATGGATGGTGCTATTCTTGTTGTTTCTGCAGCGGATGGCCCAATGCCACAAACTCGTGAGCACATCCTTCTTTCTAAGCAAGTTGGTGTTCCGTACATCGTTGTTTTCATGAACAAAGAAGATATGGTTGATGATGAAGAGCTTCTTGAGCTAGTAGAGATGGAAATCCGTGAACTTCTTGACATGTATGAGTTCCCAGGTGACGACACTCCAATCACTGCAGGTTCAGCGCTTAAAGCACTAGAAGAAGCTAAAACTGGTACTCTTGGACCATGGTCTGACAAGATCATTGCACTAATGAAAACAGTTGATGACTATATTCCAGAACCAGTACGTGAAACAGACAGAGACTTCCTAATGCCTGTTGAGGATGTATTCTCAATCTCTGGTCGTGGTACAGTTGTAACTGGTCGTATTGAGCGTGGTACAGTTAAAATCGGTGAGGCTATCGAAATCGTTGGTATCAAAGACACTCAATCAACTACTGTAACTGGTATTGAAATGTTCCGTAAAGAGATGGATCAAGGTGTTGCTGGTGATAACTGTGGTGTTCTTGTTCGTGGTATCGGTAAAGATGACGTAGAGCGTGGTCAAGTACTTTGTAAGCCAGGTACTATTACTCCTCACACGACTTTTACAGCTGAGATCTATGTACTAAGTAAAGAAGAGGGTGGTCGTCACACTCCATTCTTCTCTAACTACCGTCCACAGTTCTACGTTCGTACAACAGACGTAACAGGTGCAATCACTCTACCAGAAGGTACTGAGATGGTTATGCCAGGTGACAACGTAAGCATTACTGCTGAACTTATCGCTCCGATCGCAATGGAAGAGGGAACTCGTTTCGCTATCCGTGAAGGTGGACGTACAGTCGGCGCTGGTGTTGTTGCAACAATCATCAAGTAATTGATGTCGCTTCCTTAGGGAAGTGAATTTTAATTTAGGTAAACAATATGAGAGAAACTATCCACTTAGGTTGTGAGAAGTGTACACGTCGTAACTATCACACATCTAAAAACAAAAAGACTCACACTGAAAAATTTACAGTGACTAAGTACTGTAAATGGTGTCGTGAGCACACTCCACATAAAGAGATGAAATTATAATTTCACCTCTTTAGTTGTAAAGGGGAAAGCGGAAAACGGAAAAGGATCTAGGTTCTCTTCTCGTTTTACGTTTCCCTTTTTCCGAACTTGCTTGAGCAAGAAAATGTAGGCGTATAGCTCCAATGGTAGAGCACCGGATTCCAAATCCGGGTGTTGGGAGTTCGAGTCTCTCTACGCCTGCCACTAAAAAAATAGCATTTACAATCAATACAGCTTTTGGGCTCTATTTATTGCAAATGTAAAGAGGAAATAGATGATGAAAAGCGCGTTTAGAAATGCAAAAAGTGAATTAGCAAAAGTTATCTTCCCGACAAAAGGGCAGGTGAAACAAGCTTTCTTCGCTGTCTTCTTGGTAGTGACTGTTGTCTCTATCTTCTTAGCGCTGGTTGATCTTTTGATGTCATCAGTTCTTTCTGTAATTTTAGGTTAAGGGTTAGTTATGGCACACAAATGGTACTCAATTCAGACCTACGGCAGCGAGCGTAAAGTTCGCGAAGCGATTTTGAACCTGATTGAAGAGAACAATCTTCAAGAAAAGATCGCAGAAGTCATCGTTCCGACAGAAGATGTCGTAGAGATGAAAAACGGTAAGAAGAAGATCTCTGAACGTTCACTTTATTCAGGGTATGTTTTTATTAATATCGACCTTGACACTGAACTTCAGACGATGATCCAAGCAGTTCCTAAAGTCTCTGGTTTCATTGGTGAGGCAAATGTGCCGACGCCACTAAGTGACAATGATATCAATACGATCCTGGATCGTGTAAACAACCGTCCTGCACCTAAACCGAAAGTCTATTTTGAAAATGGTGAGATGATCCGTATCATCGACGGCCCGTTTGCTAACTTTACAGGTACTGTTGATGAGTACGATGTAGAACACGGCACTCTAAAACTAAATGTTTCGATCTTTGGTCGTTCAACACCTGTGGATATCTCATATTCACAAGTCGAAAAAATTATTTAATCTCAAAAAAGGAAAAAAACTATGGCAAAAAAAGTTATGGATTATATCAAGCTTCAAATCGAAGCTGGTAAAGCTAACCCCGCTCCACCAGTTGGACCTGCACTAGGACAACGTGGTGTTAACATCATGGAATTCTGTAAAGCATTCAACGAAAAAACAAAAGATAAGATGGGATTCAAAGTTCCAGTTGTTATCACTGTTTATGCAGATAGAAGTTTCACTTTTATCACAAAACAGCCACCGGCATCTGCTCTTCTTATGAAAGCAGCAGGTCTTAAAAAAGGTACTGACAATCCACTTACAAACAAAGTGGGTCAAATTACTAAAGCACAGCTTATGGACGTTGTTAAAGTTAAGATCGCTGATCTTAACACTGATGATGAAGAGCAAGCTGCAAATACTTTGGCGGGTTCTGCTCGTTCAATCGGTATCGAAATCGTAGACTAAGACTCTTAGTCGAAACGCCTCTTTTAGAAGAGGTGATAATCATCGACCGCAGTGATTTTAAACTGTGCGGCAGATTTATAATGGAGAATCAAAATGGCAAGTAAACGCTATAAACAACTGTCAGAAAAAATTGACACTACAAAAAAACATTCAGTAGCTGAAGCAGCTGCTTTAATGAAAGAACTAACATCTGCAAAATTCGACGAGACTGTAGAAATTGCAATGAACCTAAACGTTGACCCTCGTCACGCGGACCAGATGGTTCGTGGTGCACTTGTTCTTCCGCATGGTACTGGTAAAACTGTACGTGTTGCAGTATTTGCTAAGGGTGCTAAAGCTGACGAAGCTAAAGCTGCGGGTGCTGACATTGTTGGTACAGACGATCTTGTAGAGCAGATCCAAGAAGGTAACATCAACTTCGATGTTGTTGTTGCTGCACCTGACTGTATGGGTCTTGTTGGTAAGATCGGTCGTATTCTAGGGCCAAAAGGTATGATGCCTAACCCTAAGACTGGTACTGTAACACCAGATGTTGCTACTGCTGTCAAGAATGTAAAAGGTGGCCAAGTGGCTTTCCGTGTTGACAAAAAAGGTAACATCCATGCCGGCATCGGTAAAGCAAGTTTTGACGCTGTTAAAATTGAAGAAAACATTAACTCTTTTGTTGCTGCTATCAATAAACAAAAACCAGCTTCAGCTAAAGGCCGTTACATCAAAAATGCTGCACTTTCATTAACAATGAGTCCAGCTGTTAAATTTGATCTTTCTGAACTAGCAGATATCAAATAATTAAACCTCTTTTTCTGAGCAGCTCTGCTGCTTGGAAGCTTCTCTATATTTCACAAACTTTTTCAACTTTATTTTGCAGAGACAACTAATCTAATTTTATAGTTAGTTCAATCCAAAAGTTATAGCCCAGTATTGTGTGCCTTTATCTGTTTATGCGAAATTTGTAAAATTTTAATAGCATTCTTATTGTAATTAAAAGTAACTTTGGATATAATTGCGTTCCAAATTCAAAAAAAACAGACGTTTTTACCTACAGATCAGTGGATTTTTAGATAAAGATTTCGATTTATGAAGCCCTTGGCTTCATACGGATTCTGGATTACTTGGACTAGTGATAGTTGGGGGTTTCTGCAATGTTTGCAGTTAGCTTAATCGGCACATACCGCCCCTCTTGAAGTTAACGTCTGGAAAGGAGAATATAAATGTTAAAATCTAGAAAAGCTGAACTGATTGCTGAACTTACAGAATCATTCACAGATAAAGCAGCAGTAATCGTTTGTGACTACAAAGGACTTACTGTCACTCAACTAGAAACACTTCGTAAATCTGCACGCGCTAAAGATGTAAGAGTACAAGTTATCAAAAATAGCTTGGCAACTATTGCTCTTGGTAATGCAAAAATGACGGGTCTTGAACTAAAAAATACAAATATCTTTGTATGGTCTGAGGACGTTGTTGCTGCTGCTAAAGTAGCTGCAGACTTCGCTAGCGATAAAGCTAACGAAGAAAAGTTTGTGATCAAAGCAGGTTACCTTGACGGGGAAGCTGCCGATGTTGCAAAGATCGAAGCGTTTGCAAAACTTCCAGGACGCGAAGAGCTACTTGGAATGCTTGCTGCAACATGGATGGCTCCAATTACCAATTTGGCAATTGGCCTCGATGCGCTTAGACAAAAGAAAGAAGCTGAAGCGTAAGCTTCACTCTTTAAGATTAGTGGCTTAACCACTGTAAAGTCTTTCCAGGCTTTAACTGATACGGCTAAACTAGCGGTATCAAAACCAAATTAATTTGGTAAAACAATAAAATTAAGGATTACACATGGCTGTAACTAAAGAAGATGTATTAGAATTTATCTCTGGTCTTTCAGTTCTTGAGCTTTCTGAGCTTGTAAAAGAATTTGAAGAAAAATTTGGCGTATCTGCTCAACCTGTAGCAATGGCTGGTGGTGCCGTAGCTGCTGAAGCTGCTGAAGAAAAAACTGAGTTCGATGTTGTTATCACTGATGCCGGTGCTAAGAAAATCGGTGTTATTAAAGCAGTTCGTGCTCTTACAGGTCTTGGTCTTAAAGAAGCTAAAGAAGCTACAGAAGCTCTTCCATCTACTATTAAAGAAGGTGTTGATAAAGATACTGCTGAAGAAGCTAAAAAAGCTCTTGAAGAAGCTGGTGCAACAGTCGAAGTTAAGTAATTTAACTTTTTGTGAACAGGGATCTCTCCCTGTTTACGAGCACAAAGCCGCTTTGATTAGGTGTTTATGACACTTACTCAAAGTGGCTTTTGTGCGTAAGAGACCACAGACATTTATTACTTGTGATCGATTTGTCCTTAGACGTTTGGACTATTCCCGTAAATTAAACATAACTTTTATCATTACAAAGATTATGCAGCAGAAACTGCAATCGTAGTTTACATATTGCATTTTGCAATTTCTACTGCATATGGGGCACTGTAAAACACCCTATGTATACACGACCAATCCCCGAACACCGTTTCATCTGGTCTGTTCAAAGTTATGTCTGATTTTAAAAAATTTACCTTAGAGGTTGCCTATGTTAAATAGCCTGTATTCTGGAAACCGTTTACGCGTTGATTTCGCTAAAACTCCACAACAGATCGAAATTCCTAACCTGTTACAACTTCAACAAAGTTCGTATGACAACTTTTTGATGATTAACAATAAAAACCGTGATGCCAGCGGTATTGAGAGAGTATTCTCTTCCGCTTTTCCGATTCACGATACACAAAACCGTCTTACTATCGAGTATCTAGGAAGCGAAGTCGCTGCACCTAAGTATACGGTACGTGAATGTATGGAACGTGGTATGACATATGCAGTATCATTGAAAATGAAGACTCGTCTCGTCCTCTGGGACCGTGATGATAACACTAAAGAGAAACTAGGCGTACAAGATATCAAAGAGCAGTCTATCTTTGTTCGTGATATCCCACTTATGACAGAGCGTACATCATTTATTGTTAACGGTGTTGAGCGTGTCGTTGTTAATCAGCTTCACCGTTCTCCTGGTGTTATCTTTAAAGAAGAAGAGTCAACAACTGCAGGTAACAAACTGATCTATACCGGTCAGATCATTCCAGACCGCGGTTCATGGTTGTACTTTGAGTACGATCCTAAAGATATCCTTTATATGAGAATCAACAAGCGCCGTAAAGTGCCTGTAACGATCATGTTCCGTGCTATGGGTTACTCGAAACAAGATATCTTGAAGATGTTCTACCCACTTCAAAAGATCAACGTTTCTGAGAACCAATTTACAATGGACTTTAATCCTGATGAGTTTGCCGGTCGTCTTAATTATGACCTGGTCTCTAGCGATGGTGAAGTTATTTTGGGTTCTGGTAAACGTCTTACTGCTAAAAAAGCGCAGAAATTCCTTGATGATGGTCTAAAAGCCGTTCAATACCCTCTTGAGACTTTGATAGAGCGTTATTTGGCAGAGCCGATCATTGACCCTGAGACAGGTGAGATCCTTTTTGACACAATGACAGCTATTGATGAGACTAAACTTAAAAAGATGGCAGAAGCTGGCGTGACTGAATTTGTTATCGCTAATGACTTGGCAGAGGGCGTCGATGCATCGATTATCAATGCATTCAATGCCGATGCTGATTCGCTTAAGCTCCTTAAACAGACTGAAGATATCGAAGATGAAAATGATCTTTCAGCGATTCGTATCTACAAAGTCATGCGTCCGGGTGAGCCGGTCACTAAAGATGCTGCTAAAGCCTTTGTGAACCAACTTTTCTTTGACCCTGAGCGTTACGACTTGACGAAAGTCGGTCGTATGAAGATGAACCACAAACTAGGTCTTGACATTCCTGAGTATATTACGGTTCTTACAAACGAAGATATTATCAACACGGTTAAGTATGTTATTAAAGTTAAAAACGGTCAAGGTCACATTGATGATCGTGACCACCTTGGTAACCGTCGTATCCGTTCGATCGGTGAACTTCTTGGTAACGAACTGCACAACGGTCTGATCAAGATGCAAAAAGCGATCAAAGACAAACTCTCCACAATGAGTGGACCAATGTCTGAGCTTATGCCTCACGATCTTATCAACTCTAAGATGATCACATCGACAATTATGGAGTTCTTCTCAGGCGGGCAACTGTCTCAGTTTATGGACCAGACAAACCCACTTTCAGAAGTAACACACAAACGTCGTCTCTCAGCACTAGGTGAGGGTGGTCTTGTTAAAGAACGCGCCGGCTTTGAAGTGCGTGACGTTCACCCGAC
>JBATWM010000170.1:0-8334 GCA_049672605.1 Sulfurimonadaceae bacterium | reverse complement strand
CCGCACCGTTCTCCCCGCTGATACCGACTTTGTCACCGACGTCTATCGACAGCCTCGGAAAACAGAGTTCTGTTGTCTCAAAAAGCGGGATGCAGGATTTTTCGACCGCTATCGGGAAGTTGTGTTTGGCAATTTTTCCCTCAAAGCTGATACCTGTTGCATACTCTTTTGCGAGCGTACTCATGTTTTCACTCAAGTGGCGCTGTTTGGTAACGGTGCGCTGCAGCATCTGCCCGTCATTTCTATCTTTACAGGTAAAGATGGCGCCGTTGATCTTCTCTTTCAGTGAGCTGTCATGTCTGCCGACATTTTTTTTAGAGAACCGCTGTTTAGCGAGAGAGACCTTCTCTCTTTGGACCTGAACAACCTTCTTGATCTTTTTGAGTTCATCTTCCTGCTCACCGAGCACTTTTTTCTTGTGCGAGAGTGTCTGGCTGTAGGCCTCTTGTGCCAAAGAGAATTTCGATCTGTATTTTAAGACTTCACCGGCTTTGATCATAATCGTCTGTTGCGACAGTGCATCGAGCAGTGCCCTGTCATGGCTCACCAGAATGCCGATACCCCTGTAGCTTTTGAGCGCCTCAATGACAATCGCCTGCGATTTCAGGTCAAGGTGGTTGGTTGGTTCATCCACCATCAGCACATCACTGTGACTGGCAAGAGCAACCGCCAGTTGCAGACGTTTACGCTCACCATGGCTCAACACATCCCAAGCACTCAGCCACTCGTCCTCGACCTTTAAAAGGTCTCTGAGTTTATACGCCTCTTTGGTATAGGTACTCATAAACTCCTCAAGCTCTGCAGGCGGGAACTCCGTACTCTGCGCACAGTACACCACCAGGTCATTACCGGTGATCATTCCCTTTTCGCTTTTGAGCTCTTTCAAGATGAGTTTTAGAAGTGTACTTTTGCCGGAACCGTTAATCCCGGTCACGGCACTCCACCCCTCTTCGAAGTCTAAATTTATGGCATTGAAAATGGGTTCTGCTGCACTGGGATATTTGTACGATAGGTTTCTTATGTTCAGGCTCTTCATAACTTTATAGGAGCAAAATCCTCTCTAATTGTATTTTCAAAAGCCATCATCTCTTTTTTATCAAAGTGACCATCATCAAAAAGTTTTTGAAAGTATTCATCCATTGATTTTTTAAACTGGTGGTTACTGACCATCTCATTAAACTCATCAATGTAAGGTTTAAACTTCTCATAACTGTGTTGCATAAAACGTTTTTTATACTCATTAGCCAGGTCAGTGTTGGCATCTACGGAGAGTAAAGGGTCTAAGATACTTGGAATATAGACGATGTTCCAAGGGGCACAAAAGGCTAAGATGTTTCTACTGCGGCCAAAGATAGAGGCCAACTGATAATTTTTAAGATCATTAGTCTTTTTGTAACCGGTCAGTTTTTCAATGATTTTAGCAGGGTTTTGTGTGTTGGAAGGGTCTTTTTTCACCTGTTTGTTCTCAAAGACCTTGCTGTAAAAGTCAGATGCCATGTGCATACTAGTGCTGGTTTTAAACCCACGAATAAAGACGGCTTTATTGTCAGCAATATTTTTTTTAAGGCTCTGCCACTCTGCTTCTACTTTGTTATCAGGGATATAGATGGTCTTTTCGAGGCCAAATCTAAAAAAATCTTCTTTTGAGATGTATTCGGAGAGTAGTAGTTCATATGAGTCTATCATTATTTATCCTGACGTTAGTATGATGGAAGTATGATGGAAGTATAACAGTATTAAAAATTTTGTCTTTATGACCTTTTGTATATACACGGTCATCGTGCAGCGGCCTACTGCTCTTCGACAGAACAGGACATGGGAAACCCCTCTTTACGCGCCTGCTGCTGCACAAGAGAAGCCTTGGTTTCCGCAACTTCATAGTTGTAAATACCGCACAGGCCTTTGCCCTTGGTATGGATGTCGTGGGTAATGTCGTCTGCTTCCTGGACGCTTTTGTGAAACACGGTGTTGATAATGCGGATGCAAAACTCCCACGTCGTGTAGTCGTCGTTGAGCATGAAAACGGCGAATTGTTTAGGTTCGCGTGTCAGAAGTTCGGACTGATTTTCAAGTTGTGTTGCCATAAGGTAAGTCTAGCATATTTAAGGAAGAGATGATGGACAGTGAATCATAAATCATAGGTGCCGACTGACCCCTTGACCTTTTTAACTTCTTCTCTAAAAAGTTATTGTTATCACCTGAACATTCCTCCTGATTATCCATTAAACAGTAGTCATGAAGTACTACTTTATGAATAGTTACTGTTTTATTTATTATTTGTAAGAGCATCCCTTTATCATGGTTATGTTCAAATACATTTTAGGAGCAAGGATTTAGCCTCGCTCGCTTTTAGTTAGCTACTCTTTTTATAACATCTTACGTAAAATACTTTATCCATTTTCTCTCTGTTAAATGCACCCGATAAAAAGTTTACTACAAATGCTTCATGACTGGATGCATGTCCAAACATCTTAGATGACCAGTAGTTATCAGATACAACAAATTTGAAATTTTCTGAAATAGTAGGATTATACATCTTCGTATTCACAATCGAAAATAGTTCTGTAAAACCGGGTAATTCCCAAGATTTGTAACCGTCAAGTTCTAAGTTTTTACAATAACCAACTGCATCTTTAAAACTTCTTTTTGTTGTTAAGACATCTTTTGTATCTTGCCATAGATAGTTTGTTTTTGTATCTTTTATAGTGTTTGCAGAGTTTTTTACAATATCAGCATTAACACTCAAAGCTATAAACAAAGATAAAATGAGTATGTTTAGTTTTTTCATAAATAATCCTTATATTAGTTAGTTCAGGGATTGTAGCGATATAGATTAAAACATGACTTAAGTAAAAAATCATTTATCTAGAGGTATCTTCGTTTTATGAAATTAGATGAATGGGTTGAGGGATACAAAGTTTTGTTATATCTTTTACACCTTAAAAGTGGAGATTCACCCACAGGGGTGTAATTTGGATAGAACAGCACATGGGAAACCCCTCTTTTCGGGCCTGCTGCTGCACAAGAGAAGCCTTGGTTTCCGCAATTTCATAGTTGTAAATACCGCACAGGCCTTTGCCCTTAGTATGTATGTCGTGGGTGATAGCGTCTGCTTCGAGGACGCTTTTGTGAAATACGGTGTTGATAATGCGGATACAAAACTCCCACGTCGTGTAGTCGTCGTTGAGCATGAAAACAGCGAATTGTTTGGGTTCGCGTGTCAGAAGTTCGGACTGATTTTCAAGTTGTGTTGCCATAAGGTAAGTCTAGCATATTAAAGAAGAGATGATGACACTGCAAGACATTTTGCTCAAGCTCGCCCGATCCGGCGGCCTGGCGCTAGACGAAGCGCTGGTTTGTCATCGAATTACGCGAATGGAACAAATGAGATAAGAGAGGAAATTTGTACCCAAGGGGGCAGACCCTGAAATTGGTGTCATTCGTGTATATAGCAGTTTTGTTTTAGTGTGTTTCAATGGCACTATTTTGAGTATTTACATTCCACCTTGGGAAAGGTGGAACGAGCTACGTAGACTGAGTTTCTAGCGTTTTGCGCACCTCCGACAGCCGCCTTTTGAGCCGCGCGCGATCATGGCTGGCTTCGATGCAGCGACCAACCAGCTCGTCAATATACTGCAGCTGTTCGTTGAGTGCTCGTAAGTGGCTGGGCCTAATCGTCAGGCTGCCGATGGTATCAAGGGCGCCGAGCATGCGCGCCAGTATGGCAACATTCACTTCGGCACTGCCCCGAATCTGATCGAAGGCCTCGGCCAATAGACCCTCAAAGCTCGGAACGATCGCCACTACGCGCAGGGTTTCTCCCTCGTAACGGTGCGATGGCGGAAATTGTCGACCGGCCAGCCGAGCCATAATAGAGGTCAGATAGTCCACACACATCACCGCCGTTGAAGTGTCATTGACCCCGGGAGAAAGTGCTTTGATTGCAATATCCACGATCTGTCGAATACCGAAAGCCGGGTCCTGCTCCACCGTGCGATGGCGACTAATACTGTAAGCTTCATTAAGCGTATCAATGGTCTTCTGATCTGGCGGATAGGTCAGGGCGAGCGATACCAGCGCCGTATCCTGCACAATGAACGCGCCGACGCCGTGCTCCATACGCACGATGGTCCTGATCTCCTCCGCCAGGTGCAGCAGCGCATCGTTATTCACGCTTTGAATATAACCGCTCACTGCTGCAGGTACTGGATACCAGCCTCTTTCATCCAGTGATTCTAGCCCCTGGTTCCGGCCTTCATCTTCATCGGACGCCTGATCCAGTTCTTCTGGCAGCAGCCGATCAATGGAGGCGTTGGTCTCCTGAGCGACCGAGGCGATAATGCTGGATGCCTGGATCGACGAGGCAATATGATGAATGAAATAGATAAGGACACCCACGCCACCGAGCGACATGACAAAGGCAAAGAATACCGCCAGGCCCGGCACAAACTCGTCTACACCACCACTACCGCGAATGGTGCGCAACACGATCAGGCAATACGTGAATATGCCGGCGAATACCCCCAGGGTGAATTGCGTGATGTGGCTGAGCATGAAGTTCCTCAAAATTCGAGAGGTGTACTGACTCGACGCCAGCGCCAGTGCCAGCAGGGTCATGGAGAAGGTAATGCCCATAACCGTCATCATTGAACCGGCCAGCGTGGACAACATCAGGCGCGCGCCTTCCGCCCCTACCCCAAATAGGCGTGGCCACTGGCTGAGCCATCGGTCGCTACCGGCCGAGTCGGCTTCGATCAACACCACCGCCAAGGCAATGCTGCCAGCGACCATAAGTGAAGGCATAAACCAGAAGCTCGATCGCAGATTACCCCAAAACTGTATTAACTTATTCATGCATCAACTTCCAAATTAGAATTTCCGGCATGTCATCGCCGTGTTTTTCGATATGGGCCTTATGGTCACGCAAAAGCTGTTTCGCATACGCCGCACGTGAACCGAGACTCGGCACCCGGTCGATGACATCACCAACCAGTTCAAAGCGATCGAGATCGTTCAATACCGCCATATTAAAGGAATTAAAGGGGGTTGGTGACAAATAAGAAGTCTTTAGTTTTGTAACAGATTACCATTTTTCACTGACCCTCTTTAATTTTTCAGGTTGATTTACTTGCTAGCTGCTATTGAGCTAAGCCTTCTTAACCAAACTGATTATAAATAACAAAAGAACAGCACCAATCGTGGCCATAATGATAGAGCCTATAAACCCGCCTGTCGTTATGCTGAGCAAACCGAATACAAAGCCACCCAGTACAGCACCAACAACGCCCACAATAATGTTTCCTATGAGACCAAATCCTCGTCCCTTCACGATGATGCCAGCAAGCCACCCAACCAGCGCGCCAACTGCCAAAAATATTAACAGGCTAATGATATCCATGTTGTCTCCGCTTTAATTTTTTATGAAAAGAAATATGCCGACAAAAAAACTGACGGCACCGGCAATGTAGAATGTCATGACCTTATCGGTATCTGAACCTGTAACCGCCTGTGTGATCTGTGAACCGACGGAACCGGATAATTGATACCCCCATATGGCAAGACCAACCCCCGTAACCGCCAGAGCGATACCGATAATTTTCATTGTAGCTCCTGAACCCATAGCCATGTCGAACTCCTATGTTTGAAAGAAATGCAAATGTTTGTTCTATTATAGCTAACATTTAACTTGAGAAATAGTTGTGCCCGCATGGTAAACTATTCTCTCCAAAGTTTTGTTATGTTCTTATTTATTTACTTGTAGGTATTGTATTTCTAACACAACGAACAAACATTTTTCTATTGTCGTACCAATCTTTTGTCTGCCCTGTAGATACATTTACCATGTAAGGTTTATCATAGCCTTTCTTTATAGTAGAGTCTGACCAATAATAACCATCTTGATGTGATATACCTTTATCTTGATTATTGGACAGTAGTTCCAATTCATCTTTTGAAGGTAGCCTCCAGTCTTTATTTTTTGAGAACTCTATGTTTTTGCAATATTCTCTTGCTGGCCCCCATTCAAGCTTTATAGGATAAGAATCCTGCCATATTAAATTGTTCTTAGTATCTACGAAAACTTCATTAGAATTCCATAACTTCATTTTTGACTCTTTTTCTTTGTCTAATTTAGCTTTTTCCCTAGCAGCCTCTGCTTTTTTATCAGAAATTGTAAAGAACCATAGTTTTTTTTCTATCCAAATTCCATAAGAACGTTCTTGTAATTTTTCTTTTGGTTCAAAGTAAGTTGAGTTTGTTGTAGATTTTGCTCTTATCTTAATGTCTTTATATGTACAAAAATGATTGCGATGCCAACCTGCAGTATGAAAACTTAAAAGTGTATAATCATATTGACCGTTCATATGAATACCTTTAAAATCATCAAGTTCAACTGACACTCTTTCTGGTTTGCCAGTATGGCATCCAGATGTTCCCCAGCTTACTTCTTTTTCTGTTAATTCAATAAACTTACCATCTTTTGTTTTTATATAGGCTCCATCGAACTCTGGGGCATCTCCTGCATTTATTATTGTTGCGAACAATACTAGTACGCTTAAAACCAATCTCTTCATTTGAGACCTCCATAAATAAATTTACCATTTAAAATAATAAACAAGTATTTTCAAAATTTTTATTGCATGTTTAAAATTTTGAATATAACGTTTAAGGAGAGCAATATTTGACCAGCTCTTAGGTCAAATATTAGCTCCTGCGTTTTGTTATACATTATCTATTTTCCATTGTTTTAAGCATATTAGCAACTTGTACAAATATACCTTGATTACCACGATAGCTACTAGAATCAATTTCACGATCTTCAATCATTTGTTTACGGACAGTATCGTCAGAAAAATCAAATTTAATTATTTTAATCATATAAGCCACATAACTGAATTTATTTTTTATTTCATTATTTAAGTTAAATTGACTTTCTTTTAGCAGACTTGTGAAATCAATATTATTATTTACTATTTTTTCAAAAACTATAGGTGCTACTACTTTTAAATAACAAATAAATGCCATAACTATTTGATAGTCATCCCTATATTTTCCATTATCCAACATATTATTAAGGATTGCTACATATGATAATATACGTTCTATTTCCCTATAAGATGGTTTTTTTAATTTAACTATATCTATTAACAAATCTCTTAACTCTGTATTCTTAAATTGTTCATTTTCTAATAGCATAGACTCTAGGGCATGTATTAAATATTTTTCCCCATTATCATCATATTGTTGACCAGAACGGGGAAGAGACAACCATATACTGACAAACTTTTGTAAATAAAGTGAAGCATCAATATCGTTACCATATCTGGCTTTTACAGATGCTTCTAATTGTTTTCGATTAAGAACTAGCAAAAAAGTAATTCCTTGAACTGAAAAAATATGTTTGATTTGTTCGACAAGTTCAAGTGCAAAGTCGGGTCTACAACGATCTAATTCATCAATAATAAAAATAATTGGATTACCGTTGCCTTGTTCTTCGGCTATTTCTTGTAAATACTCTTTAAAATGTTTAAGTGCTGATTTATCTTCTTCGCTACTTTGTAACCTATCAGCTATAACACCATCTATTTGTTCAGCTACTAATTTTGAAATATCTTGTTCTACGGAGTCTACAATAGATCCGTCAAGTACACCGCCAGTAGCTACACGAACACCTATTTTTAGTGCTCCTCTAGCCATTGACTTTGCTGTGTCTCCTGCTTTTTGCCTGAACTCTTTTTTTTTCTCTTCAGCTTCATCTTTAAGTAAACCATACATTTCAGCTGTTAGTGCTAAGAAAGGGTCTTTTTGATAATCATTTGCGAATGCATCAAAGTAAATAGTTTTAAATTTTTTTTCTCGATGGTTTTCGACGTAGCCTTGCCACATTTTTATAAATGTACTTTTCCCTTCACCCCATTGAGCATCTAATGCTACAACCATATCTTCTTGAGAATTATCAAATAAATTTGCTAATCTTTCTCCAAATTTATTACGATTAAATATATCTTTTTCTAAAAAACCTTCTTCTTTAGATATCTCAATTTGTGGTACGGTAACTCTCATATGGATTCCTATACTATGATATTTATCTGCTTGTATAACTATTTATTAGTGCACATTCTATGCAATACCGACTTAAATGGTAAATATTTGAACACTGAACTTGTTAGATTTAGATACAAAATAGACTGAAAAGTGACGTATATAAATCATTTAGTGGAAATAGCACGAATTTCGGGAGAACAGGAATGTGCTATTGCGCACGAAAGGTTCGATATTTAAACACTTTGTTCAGATAATGGCGGTTTCAGACGATAGCATACAAAGTGTGCTGTT
>JBATWM010000169.1:0-16025 GCA_049672605.1 Sulfurimonadaceae bacterium | reverse complement strand
TGATGAGGTAGACACCAAAGAGTGTTACCGCTCCTCCAATGACAATGTGCAGCTCCACTCTCTCTCCCAACAAAAAATAACTTGTGACCAGAGCAAAGAGAGGTACTAAAAACATGTATGAACTTGCCTGTGCAGAACCAAGTTTACCTGAGGCGATGAAGTAGATAGTTGTCGCAACGGTCTGTCCAAAGATGGCCAGGTAAAGCAGTGCAGACCAGAAGGCCAGCCCCTCATCTGCCACCGCCATGACCTCATAGGGAAGGGCGATAAAAAAGAAGATGACGGTGGCGAACAGGGCGATAAAAAAGCTGTAATGCACGGGGTGAATGACGGCATGGGACTGCTGAGAGATCAGTGTTAAAACGGCCCAGACCACGGCACAGAGTAAAAAGTAAAACTCTGCTCCATTAAGGTCTCCAATCAGTTCGGTCACTTTTAACATGATGAGACCACCGATAAACCCGATGAGAAGACCAATGATCTGCATCTTAGGCGGATGTTTTTTAAAGACCAGCGAGACTAACATAAAGGTCAGAACAGGGGAAAGTGTGGTGATGATGACCCCACCGCTCCCGGCAAAGCCTTTTTGCACCCCCACAAATGCAAAGACCATAAACAAGACATTTAACACCGCACTGGGGAAGATGTATTTGAGTGCCTCTTTTTTAAGGGTGAGCGGTTTTTTCAGAAAAAAAAGTACAGGAATAAAGGCAAAGATCATTAGAAAAAAGCGCCAGAACGAGACGACTTCCACCGGAAGAGAGTAGGTCAACACCTTAAGTGCCGGCCAGCCACCGCCCCAAAGCAGCATTGCAAAGACAAGAAGGTAGCTAAAATGTTTCGGTTGCACTGAAAGTTCTTTGGAATTAGAATAAAATGATGACGTGATTATAACTATATTAGTATGAAAAGAGCTTCCCTTTATCAGCTCGTTTTAGTGTCGGCATACTCTTGCGAAATAGCAAACTCTTCGCACGGTTTAATAATGCCGTAAAGTGCCAACTCCCGACCGCTGATGTGCGTGATAGAGTGACCGACATCGTTGACAAAGATAAATGTCTCGTATTGATGATCACACTTCTTGATAAATTTCGAATAGATGACGTAAACGGCATCTTGCAGTGTAGGATAACGTTCGCGTACCTTTTGAAATTTTTCTGCTGATGTATCGATCCGCCGAATCTCAAGGCGCTCAGTCTGAATGGACTCCAGCAACACGGGAAGGAGTTCAGGGACTAACTCTTGCAGATTTGAGTATTTAAGTATATCTTGCATAGTATCCTCCTTGTATTTTCTTCATAGTAAAACAATTTAGAATAAAGGCAGTTAAGGATTTTAAGTTAGGTCGATTTTTTATGTTACTAAGGTAAAAAGTCTATAATATATTTAATTTATCCCTATTTGGCAGAGAATATATGAAATTTTATGTTGTGTTTTTCATTTTTATTATTAATATTTACGCTTATGAGATCAAAACAGGTGCACAGAACCTGACAGCCTACCTTCCTACTGTTCAACATAAAAGTGTTGCTATGGTGGTCAACCAATCGTCAACTGTTGGTGGCAGCCATCTTGTCGATCTGCTTTCAGAAAAAGGGATTAAGGTTAAGACTATCTTTGCCCCTGAACATGGTTTTAGAGGCAAGGCTGATGCGGGTGAACACATTAAAGATGGCATCGATAAAAAGAGTGGCTTGCCCATAGTCTCTCTCTACGGTAAACATAAAAAGCCTACGTCTGATGACCTGAAAGGTGTTGATGTCATTGTCTTTGACATCCAAGATGTCGGGGTGCGGTTTTATACCTACCTTTCGACCTTGCACTATGTGATGGAAGCGGCAGCAGAGAACAACATCTCTGTCATCGTTCTTGACCGTCCTAACCCTAACGCGAACCGCATCGACGGCCCCATGCTGAAAAAAGAGTTTAGCTCTTTTGTCGGACTGCACCCCGTGCCTGTTCTCTATGGAATGACCATCGGCGAATATGCGCAGATGATTAACGGCGAGGGGTGGCTTAAAGGCGGCATCAAGGCTGAACTTACGGTCATAAGAGTGCAAAACTACAGCCATAGCGACTTCTATCATCTGCCTATAAAACCTTCACCAAACCTGCCTAACGATCTCTCTATTGCACTTTACCCCTCATTAGCACTCTTTGAAGGGACGCTCATTAGCGCAGGGCGCGGTACAACAAAGCAGTTTCAACTTTATGGAGCACCAGAATACACTAAGAAAGATTTCTCTTTTGTGCCTGTTCCAAGAGATGGTGCAAAGTACCCAAAACATAAGGGTGAAGTCTGTCACGGAGTCGACCTGAGCGGCACGACACTGGAGGCTGTTCGCGCCTCTAAAAAGATGAGTTTGGACTATCTGCTTGATGCCTATAGAAACTACAGTGAAAAAGAGAAGTTCTTTCTAGAAAATGGCTTTATCGATCGTTTAGCAGGGAGTGATGAACTGCGAAAACAGATTATTGCCGGTAAAAGTGAAAAAGAGATCAGAGCGAGTTGGGAAAGTGATTTGAAGCAATTCAAAAAGATACGTATTAAATATCTTTTATATCCATAATATAATTTTAAAAATGCGATAGAATAACATGAATACAGAAGCAGGGAGTTAGATGGAGTCAAGTTTTGCCACCATAGATTGGATCGTTTTTGGCTCTTATTTTGTCGTGCTCATTATAAGCTCTATCTTTCTTAGTCAAACCAAGATCGAAAATTCACGAGACTACTTTGTGGGCGGTAACGCCATGCCGATGTGGGCCGTGGCGATCTCTGTTTTGGCGACAACACAGTCAGCCGCTACTTTTTTAGGCGGGCCTGAATATGCCTATAAACACGACCTTACTTTTTTAGGGTTTTACCTCTCCGCTTTTCTTGGTGTTATCTTTGTCGCAAAAGTTTTGATCCCCCGTTTTTATGCCATAAAGGCAGTAACAGTCTATGAACTTTTGGAACAGCGCTACGGTGAATCAGCCAAGAAAAATGCAGGAGTGATGTTTCTGGTCGGTCGACTCTTTGCCAGCGGTGCACGTCTCTACATCGGTGCCTTGGCGATCTCGATGATCTTGTTTATGGACATTGAAGCACCCCATGTTGCACTGGCTATCGTCATCTTGGTTCTCGGGGCCTTGGCGTACACCTATTTTGGCGGGGTGAAGTCCGTCATCTATAGTGACGTCATTCAGGCTGTGACCTACATCGGTGCAGCCTTAGTCGTTCTTTTTTATCTCTATAGCACGCTGCAAGGTGACTTTAGCACCATCGTCAGCACTCTTGCCGCTGATGAGAAGTTAAGACTCTTTGACTTTAGTTGGGACTTCTCCTCCGCGGCAAATTTTAACGTCTGGGGCTTGATGAGTGGCTGGTTCTTGCTTAACATCGCAGCCTACGGACTTGACCAGGACATGACCCAGCGCGTGCTCTCATGCAGGGACAAAAAAGAGGGCGAACGCGCCATCGTCATCTCGGTCTTGATGACCATTCCTGTTGTTGTCATCTTTCTCTTTATCGGTCTGCTTCTCTACCTTTTTTACCACCACCCGGAACTCTCCGTGATCAGCGGGGGTGTCGAACAGAGTTTTGCCGGTGAGAAGATCACCATCTTGATGTACTACATCTTACATGAGATGCCGGAAGGGCTGCGTGGTCTGGTCACGGTTGGCGCGATTGCAGCCGCTCTCTCCAGTACCAACTCCGTCCTTGGTGCGATGTCTTCTGTTGCGATTGAAGACCTTTATAAACCTTGGAAGCAGAAACGCAGCAGTGTCAAAGAGTACCATTTTGTCAAAGCAGCGAGAGCAGGGGTGCTTGTCTTTGCAGTGTTGTTAGCAATGATGGCAATGCTCAGTTACTACTGGCAGCGTTACAGTGAGGTCTCACTGCTCAGTTTTGCGCTGGGTGTGATGGCCTTTGCCTACTCGGGACTGCTCGGTGTCTACTTCTCCGCTATCTTTACCAAACGTGGCAGTGAGAAAACGGTACTGTTCGCACTGGTCGGCGGATTCATGACGGTTCTCTTTTTACAGCCTTATATCTTGGGTATGATTATTGAGTACAAACTTGGATTTGCATGGCAGATCGTTATCGGGACGATCGTCGCTTTTGGTATCATGCAACTCGGTTCGCCTATGGCGAATGAAACTGGAAATAGGAAATGAGATCGTGATGAATAAAAAGCCTGCAATCAGATTGACTGAACGTTATATTGGGATTATGTCGGGTACTAGTATGGATGGTGTCGATGTGGCTCTCTGTACGATCAATGCTAACCGCTGTAAGTTAGTCTGTGCCCTGGAGTACCCTTTTGATCCTCAATTAAAAGAGGAAATATTGTTAATGATAAATTCAGAGACAACACTGAAACAGGTTGGTGAACTAAATCATCGTCTTGGTACACTCTTTGGCAAAGCTGTTAATGCCTTGTTAGAACAAGAAAAGATCGATTCTAACCGTGTTAAAGCGATCGGTTCTCATGGTCAAACACTTTGGCATGCACCAAGTGCTAAGCACCCTTTTAGTATGCAGTTGGGCGATGCCAGTATTATTGCAACGATGACAGGTATTGATGTGGTGAGTGACTTTAGAAGCAAAGACATTGCCCTTGGTGGAGAGGGCGCACCTTTTGCTCCGGTCTTTCATCAGTTTCTCTTTCATAGCAGCGATAAAAAACGAGGGGTGCTTAACATTGGAGGTATGGCGAATATTACGGTTCTGGGTGATGAGCTTATCGGTTTTGATACGGGACCCGGCAATGTCTTGATGGATCTGTGGGTCCATAAACATCAGGAACTGCGATTTGACCAAGACGGTAAGTGGGCTAAAGAGGGAAAAGCAGATAAATCCCTTTTGGAAGAGCTGTTAGCTGAACCATATTTTAAAAAAGAGGTGCCAAAAAGTACCGGCAGAGAACTTTTTAACCTACATTGGTTAGGGAAGATATTACGTAGTCATCGAATCGTCTCATCCGAAAATGTGCAAGCGACACTCTTGGAATTAACAGTACAGTCCATCGCTGTAGAAGTGCAAAAGTATGAAATAAAAGAGTTGATGGTCTGTGGCGGTGGTGTTAATAATGCTTATTTGATGGAGAGATTAGCACAAGTGCTTAATGGTGTAGAGATTTCTACTACGGATGAACACGGTGTCAGCAGTGAACATATGGAGGCAATGATATTCGCCTGGCTGGCGTACAAACGCATGCACAGAGAACCTGTGGAACTTAAAGCGGTTACCGGAGCAAAACACAATGGAATTTTAGGGGGTGTCTATGCAAAAGATTAAAGCGTGGCTGGAGAGAACAGTCTATAAAGATTTTGACATTGAGATTGCCTCAGCCGATGCGAGTTTCCGTCAATATTTTCGTTTGAGTGCAGCCAGAGAGAGTTATATCTTGATGGACTCTTCGCGAGAGAAAGAGTCTCTGGACCCTTTTGTTGATGTCACCAGACGTCTTCTGGATGTCAATGTCCGTGCACCGAAAATTTTGGCAGAAAACCTTGATGAGGGCTTTTTGGTCTTGGATGACTTTGGCAATATCAATTACCTCGATGTACTGAACGACCAAAACTACAAGATCCTCTATACCAAAGCGATGGATGAGATACTCAAGATGCAAAAAAGCAGCACAGAGGGCTTGCCACTCTATGACAAAACCTTTTTGCACTTTGAGATGGACCTGATGAAAAGGTGGTTCTTAGAGCAGTATGTGAAACTTCCACTTGGCAGTGAAGATGAGCAGATCATAGAAGACACTCTTGATGCCATCAGTGAGGTTGTCCTGACACAGCCTCAAGATGTCTTTGTTCACCGTGACTACCATTCACGCAACATTATGCTCACCCCCGAAGATGAGATCGGGGTCATAGACTACCAAGATGCGATGAAAGGGGCAATTACCTATGACTTGGTCTCACTTTTGAAAGACTTGTACATTGAGTACCCGAAAGATGAGGTCATTGCCTTGGCATTGGAGTTTAGAGACATGCTGGGTTTAGAGGTAGAGGATGCGACCTTCATAAAATGGTTTGACTTTATGGGACTGCAACGCCACATCAAAGTACTCGGCATCTTTGCGCGTCTCTACCTGCGTGACGGCAAAGACGGTTATCTCAACGATCTCCCGTTGACACTCAAATATACCATTGAAACGGCAGAAAAATATGAAGAGACGAAAGCGCTAGCCGACCTGCTTAAAAAGGTTGTCTTACCGTGAAAGCGATGATACTCGCTGCGGGGCTAGGCAACCGTATGCGCCCTTTGACCGATCATACGCCCAAACCACTGCTGGAGGTGGCAGGCAAACCCCTCATCGTCTACCACATCGAAAAGCTTGCAGCGGCAGGATTTACAGAGATCATCATCAACATTGCCCATCTTGGGTTTATGATCCCCGAAGCACTTGGTGATGGTTCCAAGTGGGGCATAAAGATCACTTACTCCGATGAGCAAGAAGAGGGTGCCTTAGAGAGCGCAGGCGGCATTGTCAAAGCCTTGCCTCTGCTTGGTGATGAGCCATTTCTAGTTGTTAACAGCGATATCTGGTGTGATTATGAGTTTGATGCAAACTTTGACCTCAAAGACGATTTGGCACATCTCATTTTAGTTGATAATCCGGAACACAACACAAAAGGTGATTTTGCACTCAATAGCAATCGTGTTGTAAATAGTGGAGAGCTGCAATACACATTCTCCGGAATAGGCTATTACAGTCCAAAACTGTTTGAGAAGCTCTCTTGCGGCAAGGTTGCATTAGGTCCCTTACTTCGTGAGACGATAAATGATGAAAGCGTCAGCGGTGAATTCTATGGTGGAGAGTGGAGAGATATCGGTACGCCAGAACGTTTGGCTGAGGTGAATAATGTGAATATATACAGATAGACAATAACTCTATCCTGTTTTTTTCTACAACAAAATACAAGCCTGCACAGCAGGCTTTTCCTTTGGTCGCATTCCCAATCTGGAGTTTGGAGACCAACTAACGGCTACCATCAGGATTTATTAGATATGATATAGGTAATTCACACAAAGGTACTTACATGAAAATGATTGTTCTTTCCAGCGCGTTGATCGCTATTTTGGCCATGACGGGTTGTACGACAAAAGAAGCTCCTGTAGAAGAACAGGTTACAAAAAGCGCACCGGCTGTAGAAGCTCCTGCACCTGTAGTTGAAGTTGTTGTCATTGAAGAAGAAGTGGTTGAAGTCAAAAAGCCGACTCTGGCTGAACTTGAAGGCCAGATGAGAACGGTAAATTTTGATTTCGACAAATACAACATCGATTTTGAGATGGAGCCGCGTGTTATCGCTAACAGCGATCTTGCAAAAGGTGATGCAGCTGATTACATGATCAAGATAGAAGGTAACTGTGACACGTGGGGAAGTGACGAGTACAACTTCGCACTTGGTTTGCGCCGTGCAAACGCGGTCAAGTCTGCGATGATTGCAGAAGGTGTTGCTGCGGAGCGAATTTCGATGGTAAGCTATGGTGAAAGCAACCCGGTGTGTACCGAGGAGACAAAAGAGTGTTGGTATCAGAACCGCCGTGTTGATTTAAAACTTCTTCCGTAAAGGCGTGTCGCATTATTAGCTCTCTCCCATCGTCCTCGATGGGAATGCATATAGATAAACAATAGCGCCATCCTGTTTTCTCTCCTATAAATCCAAGCCTGTACCACAGGCACTTCCTTTGGTCATGCAGCTTGGGAACGAATTACCCGATAGTTGTCGGGATTATTTGATGACGTGGATATCGTTATTAGGATGATTCGGTTTAGATATATTTTTATCAGGTTTACCGTTTTGATCATAATGCACGATATTTTCTGCTTGTGCCATAGTGGCGATCAGGGCAATTATAAATAGTGTTTTTCTCATAATATATTTCTCCTTTCTATGTTGATTTTAAGAATAATAGTTAAATAGGACAATTTTTGTCTTGATTAATATCAATAAATAGGACAAAAATTGTCTTATTTAAAAAAATCATATAAAAAGAGGCTATGAGATGATCGGTTTTACATCGAAAGTGGGGCATCCCGGGACTTTCAATTCCGTTAGTCCGTTCCAAATATCTCTATTGACTCTTGGTTTTATTGCAATCTAGTTAAGATATAATGAAGTAAATAAGAAAACCAAACATTCAATAGATGACCTAAAGGAAAGTATGTGAAATTCTTCAACTATATATTTTTATCCATAGTCCTGTCTACCGCTCTAATAGCCAACAATCAGATAGAAGAGTCTATCGTCAAAATATTCACTGTCTCTAAGATACCAAACTATGCTACGCCATGGAACAGCAGTACCAAACGCTCCCATGCCTCAGGAGCGATCATCAATGGCAACAGGATCTTGACCAATGCTCATGTTGTGGCAAATGAGACCTTTATAGAGGTTAAAAGATATGGTGATACCAAACGTTATGAGGCGAGTGTAGAGTTTATCTCACACCAAGCAGACCTGGCACTTTTGAGTGTAGATGACGTTAGCTTTTTTGAGGGGGTCAAAAGCTTGCAGTTTGATGGCTTACCGACCATACAGCAAAAGGTCGTAGTGTATGGTTTCCCTCGGGGTGGTAACAGTCTTAGTGTCAGTACCGGCGTTGTCTCAAGAATTGAGCATAACCGCTATGTGCACAGTAAAGAGATATTTTTGTCTATACAGATAGACGCAGCCATTAATCCCGGAAGTAGTGGTGGTCCGGCTATTAGTGATGGCAAGATAGTGGGTGTCGTTATGCAGCAGATGCCAAAGTCACAAAATATTGGGTATTTGGTACCTGTTGAGGTCATAAAACACTTTTTAGACGACGTTAAAGACAATAAGTACGATGGCTTTCCGCATCTAGGTTTTACTACAGAGATGATGGAGAGCAAGACTTTACGTAATGTTCATCAGATGGAGAAGAAGATTAGCGGTGTTTTGTTGATCGATATGTCTGAACGCTCGCCTGCATTTGGTATATTGAAGAGGGGCGATGTCCTTTTGAGTATTGATGGCAACAAGATAGAAAATGACGGCACTGTTGAGTTTAGGCACCACCAGTTCACCTCTTATAAATACTATTTCGACAAAAAACAGGTTGGTGATACCATCGTGCTGGGTCTGTTGCGAGATGGAAAAGAGAGGGAAGTCAAAGTCATGTTGACTCATGTCGCCGATGATCATCTCCTGGTAAACACAGTGGCTTATGATGTTGAACCGAAATACTTTATCTATGGCGGGTATGTCTTTAGTCCATTAAGCCGGAACCTCTTGATGAACTCTAGTGCAACACTGTTGGATCTTAGAGAATTGGCAGGAAAGTGGGCTACAGATGAGAGAGAAGAGGTCGTCATACTGCTGAAAGTACTGGCATCCGAGATAAGTAGAGGTGACCATAATTTTGCACTTTGGACGGTCGATAAAATAAATTCTAAAAAGTATAAAGACTTTAATGAGTTTTTAGAGATCATCAAAAATTTCAAGGGAGAGTACCTGGTCCTGGAAGATAAAGAGGGTGTGATGATCGCCATAGATAGAAGAGAGGCTGAAGAGATCGAAAAGAGTATCTTGGAACGATATAGTATTAAAAACAGTCAACGGCTGTAACAAGTAAAAAGGAGAAAAAGTGGTAAATGTAGAGTTTGATGAGAAAAATGGGATTGTAACACTTATCCCCAGTGGTGCGTTACGTGAAGATGACTTTGCAAATGTGGCTGAGATGGTCGATCCCTACATAGCGGAACATGGCGAACTTGGCGGACTGATCATTTACACCAAAGAGTTCCCCGGATGGGAGGACTTTTCTGCACTGATTACACACATCAGGTTTGTAAAAGATCACCATAGACACATTGCAAAAGTGGCACTGGTCTCCGATATGGCGATAGCTGACTTTACTAAAATTATCGTCAACCATTTTGTCAATGCTGAGGTGGCAAGTTTTGATTATAAGGCTTTAGAAGATGCAAAAAGCTGGATGAAGAGCTAGGGTATTACGACCCTTTTATGATCTCTTCGATGTCTTGAGCGAGCATGACACCTTCACCGCGATAGATCATCTCATTTTCTTTTTTGTAGATCACCATTGTCGGTAGCTGGTAGACGCTGTATTGAGCTGCAAGGTCAGCCGACTCGTCGGTGTCGATCATTAGAACCGATACGTTCTCATTGTCGTCATCGACATCTTCGAGTTCCGACTCCAGTGCATGACAAGGCTCGCACCACTCAGACCCGAATTTCAAGATCACGGTGTTCTCTTTACTGAACTCTTCTGCTAAAACCGCAGTTATGTTACTCTCATCTACTTCTATAAATGCCATCTGCTAAGCCTCCTTGCTTTGTAATCCGAGTTTGGTTAGACACTGCGTTAATTTTAGAGGGTTTGAGACCTCTATTTCGATTAGTGTTTTCATGTCGGCTGAGATCGCTTTAAACGCGTCACTTTCAAGATGCATGTGGTAGCGCTTCTCGCTTTTCCAGATCTCTATAATAAAAAAGACATCTCTATCTTCGTCGAGTTGGTAGAGTTCAAATTTTTGACACCCCTTTTCAAGGAGTGTTGCTTCTACCAAAGCATTAAGTAGTGGTTTTAGTACTTTAGCTTTTCCGTCTATAGCTTCTATAACTATTTGGTTGGCGATTGTCATGCTTTCTCTTTTTAGTCAGGGTTTTTAGAGCTGTTCTTAGTATATCAAAAGTAGAATATGTAAAGAATGACATTCATCATAAAGCGCATTATACTTTTACGTCACAATACCTGCTAAAATTACGGTAATTATAAACCTCTGAGTAAGAGGTGTCCCAACATCATAGGCTTGAGATAACATGCAA
Organism: Sulfurimonadaceae bacterium; assembly: GCA_049672605.1. Taxonomy (GTDB): domain Bacteria; phylum Campylobacterota; class Campylobacteria; order Campylobacterales; family Sulfurimonadaceae; genus Sulfonitrofixus. The sequence continues at coordinate 5,207 of JBATWM010000169.1, read as the reverse complement.
AAGATTAGAGTTTTTATCAACGGTTTTGGCCGTATCGGTCGGAGTGCCTTCCGTGTGATGCTGGAAGACGATGCCTTTGAGATCGTCGGGGTCAACGACATCTTCTCATATTCGCAGTTCCAATATCTCTTGCAGTATGACTCACTTTATAAAACGTTACCTCTAAAAGTCACACTCGATGAAAACATCTTGTCAGTCGGCGGACACAGGGTTAAACTCTTTTGCCAAGAAGATCCTGCAAAGCTTGATCTCTCTTCTTTAGATGTGGATGTACTGCTGCAATGCAGCGGTACATCTCTGACCCGCCAAACCAATAGCTTTTATCTTGACCAAGGGGTAAAGAGAGTCATTCTTTCTACGCCTCCATATGACGAAATACCTACTTATATTATGGGGTTTAACCATCTAGACTACAAAGATGAAAAAATTATCTCAAACTCCAGTTGCAGTGCTAACGCTATCGCCCCTGTTATGCAGGTTATAGAGCGTCATTACGGTATAAAAAATGCGTCTGTCAGTATGGTACATAGCTATACAAGCGAGCAAAACCTGGTAGACAATAAAAGTACTGGCAGTGCTTTGCGCAGGTCACGCTCAGCAACGCAAAACATCTTACCTTTAGAGAGTACGGCAACAGCGACACTGGGTTCATTGTTCCCTCATTTAAAAGGCAGTCTCTATACAAAAAGTATTAGAGTCCCCATCAGTGCGATTACACTCTATGACTTTACACTCTATGTCAAAAAGCCGACTGACCAAGAAGAGTTAAATGCTCTTTTCAGTGAACAGGCGCAAGGTCCTCTGCACAATGTCATCGGTACAGACAACACTTTCAAAGTGTCATCCGACTTTGTAAAGAACAGACACAGTGCAACGATAGATCTGCCTCTGACGGAAGTGCTGGATGGTCACTGCATCAAGATCACAGCATGGCAGGATAACGAATATGGATATGCCTATCAACTTGTACAGATGGCTAAATTTATCTCCAGATAAAGAATACAATACAAAAATTAGATTTTTATCAATGGTTTTGGTGGTATCGTTTAGGAACTCGTTGAAGATTCAAAAACTTGAATAAAAGATACAGAGCAATAGTATTATAATAGATAAGAATTCACTCTATTTCTATACAACACAGCGAAGGCCACACGATGGAAGAGATGCAGAAGATCACCGAATACAAAAGCAATGCAATGAAGTGGAAGATCGGCATTGCACTCTTCGTACTACTGCTGGGAGTAGGAGGCTACTACTTTTTTGCGCCGAAAGAGCAAAAAGAGGCCTATCGTTATGTGACACAGTCTCTTGAAAAAGGTGACCTTACGATGACTGTCTCTGCTACAGGTTATATAGAACCGGTTGAGAGTGTCGAAGTCGGTACAGAGGTGTCGGGTACGATTGAAAAGGTCTATGTCGATTACAATGATCAGGTCAATAAAGGTCAGGTACTGGCGCAGTTGAACAAAACAAAGTATCAAAGTACACTTAACAGAGCAGTAGCGTCGTTGAATGCAGCGAAGGCAACTCTGGAAAATATGAATGCGCAGTTGTACCAGGCAAAGGCAACCGCTAATCGAAACAAATCATTAAAAGAATCTACAGAGGGGAGACTTCCTTCACAAAGTGACTGGGACCGTGACTGGGCAAACTATCTGGTTGCTAAAGCGCAGGTCGAAAACACCAAAGCACAGGTGAATCAGGCTAAACACGCGCTGGTCTCTTCAAAATACGATCTTGAACGAACGACGATCTACTCGCCGATCGACGGCATTGTTTTAATACGCAATATCGATCCGGGGCAGACGGTAGCCGCTTCGTTTCAGACGCCGGTTCTTTTTAAGATCGCTAAAGATCTAACGAAGATGGAACTCCAAGCGAGCATTGATGAAGCCGACATCGCCAAAGTAAAAGCCGGACAGACCGCAACATTCAGTGTCGATGCCTACCCTGAAACAAGCTTTGAAGCACGCATTAGACTGGTTCGGGTCAACTCGGAGATCGTTGACGGCGTCGTGACCTATAAAGCGGTGATGGAGGTTGATAATCAGGAGCTCTTGCTTAAACCGGGTATGAGTGCCGATGCGGATATCATTACCGAAACACTCAGCCGTACCTTTATCGTTCCCAAAGCAGCACTGCTCTACAGCCCGGTGAAACCTAAAAGAGAGAAGCTGTTCGGGTTTGGCGAAAGCGAGAAGATTGCGATCGACCCGAAACCGCATGTGTGGGTTCTTGAGAACGGAGAACCTCGAAAAGCGTATGTCAGAGTAATGGGAAGCAGCGGTTCAAAAACGGCTCTCTCTTCTGACGAACTAAAAGAAGGAGACCCTCTCATTGTGACGCAGGAGAAGCGACAATGATCAAGCTTGAACAGGTGACAAAGAGCTATGGCAGCGGTGAAGGGGAAACGCGCGTGTTGAAGGATATCGATCTGGAGATAAAGAGCGGGGAGTTTGTGGCTATTATGGGACCCAGCGGGAGCGGAAAATCCACTCTCTTAAACATCCTTGGTGCACTGGATGTACCAAGCGGCGGGAATTACTCTTTTTACGATACGGATATCAGGGCGCTTTCAAAAGACCAGCTGGCACTGTTTCGGCGTTACATCCTCGGTTTTGTCTTTCAGGGGTTCAATCTCTTAAAAAAGACCTCTGCACTTGAAAATGTGGAGATGCCGCTGGTCTACCTTGGTATGCATGCAAAGGAGCGAAAGCAGAGGGCGATAGAAGCGCTTACAAGCGTCGGGCTAGAAGATCGCACCGGCTATGACCCTGGGCAGCTTTCGGGTGGGCAGCAGCAGCGCGTGGCGATCGCAAGGGCAATGGTGACACGTCCGAAAGTGCTGATAGCAGACGAGCCGACGGGTAACCTTGACAGCAAACGGGGGCTCGAGATCATGGAGCTTATAAAGACGTTTAATGAAGACGGCATCACGGTCATCATGGTGACGCATGAAAAAGATATTGCCGCTTACGCTTCGAGGATCATCTATCTGCGTGACGGTATGATCGAAAAGGAGAGCAAGCATGTTGCTTAATGCCTTTTTGCAGGCCATACGTGAGATCAGGCGCAATCTCATGCGTTCCTTGCTCACGGCTACAGGCATTGTCATTGGGATCGCTTCTGTCATCGCCATGGTCAACATCGGTAAAGGTGCCAGCGAATCGATCACAAAAAGCATCAGCGAACTCGGCAGCAATACGCTCTATATCATGCCCGGTCAGGAACATGGGGGCGGTCAAACCTCTCTTGTTAAAGCCTTCAAAATGAAAGACGTTGACGTTCTCAAAAGCTCTATCTTTGCATTAGATGCGATCTCACCCCTGGAGAGTGCCGGCATGACCGTGCTTTATAGAGACAAGAATCATCAAACCAGCATTAGGGGTACCGACAACGGCTATTTTGATGTGCAGAACTGGAAATTGAAAGAGGGGAGGTCTTTTGACAAAAGTGAACTTAGAACAGGACATAATATGTGTGTTCTCGGTGAGACCGTCGTTAAGGAACTGTTTGACTCCGGCGAATCGGCAGTTGGCAAAAAGATCCGTCTTCAGAACTTCTCTTGTGAAGTCATCGGTGTGCTCGAAGCAAAGGGCGCCAACACCTTCGGCATGGATCAGGATGATCTGGTCTTAGTTCCCATCAAGATGTTTCAGCGACGCATCAGCGGAAACGACAACATTCACCTTATTATGGCGTCCGTCAAGGAAAATATTCCTCTCGAAGAGGCGAAGCTGCAGATAGAGCAGCTGATGCGAGAACGCAGGCACATCAAAGTCGGTGATGAGGATAACTTTTCGGTGCAAAGTTTGACGGCACTGGTCGATACGATCTCCAAGATCACGTCACTGCTCACCGTTATGCTTGGCGCGGTAGCTGCGATCTCGCTGATCGTCGGGGGTATCGGTATCATGAACATTATGCTGGTCTCGGTGACCGAACGCACACGAGAGATCGGCATCCGTATGGCCGTAGGTGCGATGGCGCAAGATATTCTGATTCAGTTTCTTATTGAGGCCGTTGTGCTTTCGGGACTTGGAGGCATTGTCGGCATCATTATCGGTGTCGGTATCACTTATGGCGTAGCAAGTGGGCTTGATATAGCGCTGGTCATCGATCCAAGTATTACGATGGTCGCACTGCTTTTTTCAATGCTCATCGGTATTGTGTTCGGTATCATACCGGCACGTAAAGCTGCCAATATGAACCCTATCGATGCTTTGCGGTATGAATAAGACAACGTAAAATATTTTACCCGAAGAGATGTTTGAGGCGTAAGAGGGCATAATAGAAAAAAGATCTCTTCTTAGGAGTCGTATGTGACAGATTTAGCAGACTGGTCGCTGATAAGCATCGCTTTTACCTTTTTGTGTGCGGTGTTTATTGTCGGATGGTTTGGGATCAAGATGACAAAAATAGCCCGTGACCTCGCCCGCGAGACTGGGATGGGTGAGGCGTTGATGGGCGCGCTCTTCATCGGTGCATCGACATCACTTTCGGGTATTACGACATCCGTCACCGCGGCGTTCTCCGGTTTTGCAGAACTGGCCGTCAGCAACAGTCTCGGCGGCATTGCAGCGCAGACCGTCTTTTTGGCCATTGCCGACATTGCTTATCGCAGGGCGAACCTTGAACATGCCGCCGCATCGGCGGAAAACCTTTTTATGTCGGCGCTGCTGATGACCTTGCTCAGTATCCATCTTGTCGGGATCGCAGTTCCTGACATGGCCATATGGTCCATTCACCCCGCCACGCTGGTGTTGATCGCGGTCTATCTCTTTGGTATTCGTTTGTTAGCACGGACCCATAAGATGCCGATGTGGTTGCCGAGACACACACGCGACACCCGTACAGAGATACAACGGCATGGCAACCGGATGACGAAAAACCTGACAGGCTTATGGGTCCGTTTCCTCATCTACTCCACTATCGTCGGTGGGGCAGGCTGGCTGCTGGCGCAGTTGGCCGTACCTCTTGTTGAGAGAACGGGACTCTCTTACGGCGTCGTAGGCGGTATCTTTACGGCCGTTTCAACCTCCATACCGGAACTGGTCGTCGCTGTTACTGCTGTACGGCTGCGCGCGCTTAACCTTGCCGTGGGCGACATCATCGGCGGTAATGCCTTCGACACGCTGTTTATCGCTGCATCGGACATTGCCTACCGTCAAGGATCGATCTACGCAGACATCTCCTCTTCCGAACTC
>JBATWM010000168.1:0-4420 GCA_049672605.1 Sulfurimonadaceae bacterium | reverse complement strand
AAGGCCTTCACCGATCAAAGTACTGACTTCACCGTTTTCAATCTTTCTCAATGAAGAACTCTCAGCATCGACAAAATAGAGTACATCATCCATCAATGCCATGCCTGACGGTTGTGCCAACTGACACGCATCTGCTTTGCCGTCACGCAGCGCTTCAAAACGGTTGCCATACGACGCCAGCAGCCGAAAATCATCTAGACTATAAGTGTTTATCAAATGAGAACCTGCGAGGGCGATAACGAGTTGCGTATCTGATATAGCTAGATCGAAAGGATTACGTAAATTTTCTAGAACTGTCTCACTCTTTTTACTTTTTAGATCATAACAGATGACACGACCTGCACTGCTTTCACAGATATAAAGTCTGTTCTCTCTAAAAGCCATTCCCATAGGGTTGTCTACTTCGATAACATCAAACACTCGACCATCATAATCACTCAGCCACACTTCGTTGTTCTTTGTATTGGCAACAGCCAAAAAGTCGGGCGTTGTTAAGACTTTTTGAGGAAAAGAGAGCCCTTTTTGGCCCTTCTTGTTATCCACGTTTTCTGCTCTCATCTCAACGTTATATTTTTCTAAAATAGTTTTCCACGCATCAACACTCTGCTCACCGCTACGGTGTTCGACAACATAACCTTTCTCATCAATGAGTATCGTCGTTGGCCACCCTTTTGCAGCATAGAGATCGGACATAACATGCTCTGTGTCATTGACAACTGTATAAGTCACACCAAAACGAAGCAGTGCTTCTTGCAAGGCTTTGGACTCTTTTTCATATGTGAACTTTCCTGTGTGTATACCAATAACAGTGAGTGAATCATTGTACTCTTCATGAAGTGACTTCACTGTGCGAATATTATTCATACAGTTAACACAGCCAAATGTAAAAAATTCAAGAAGGACAAAACGGCCTTTGAGCTCTGAAAGTAGTAGAGGTGGGGAGTTAAACCACTCTAGACCTTTTGTAAAAGAAGGTGCTCGAACTGCCATTACTTCTCAATCAATTTCTTAATGGCAACGGAACACATGGTCAGACCAAAAGCAGCCGTTACTGCCATAAAACTCCCTTTTACCTTTACATGAGTCGGTTCTGAGCTAAAGATGACCGGATATTTTTTGGTAAAGCGGCGTTTTTTCAACTCATAGCGGATCTTAGAGGCAAAGCGGTCACCGTGTGTTTTCCAGATGGTCGAAACCTCGATCTTAGTGGGGTCAAGACGTTTAGCTGACCCGGTTGCGGAGATGAGCTTTTTGTAACACTTCTGTGCAAGAGCAAGTTTGGCATGAGTATCGTCAATGGCATCCAAAACAAGATCATAAGGTTCAAAATCGAAGGCTTCAACCCATGCAGGATCGATCTTTTTGTCAATGGCAATGATCTCGGGGTAGTGCTCTTTGAGGCTTAAGACCTTTGACTCGCCGCAGTGCTGCTCCGACCACATCTGGCGATTTTGGTTACTTTCGTCGTAGGTGTCAAAATCGATGATTGTGATGTCTCGCAGACCGGTGCGATAGAGGCAGTCCAGACAGTATGAACCGACACCGCCCACACCTAACAACAGGACCTTGGCATCCTCGATCTTGGCAAACTCGTCACCAAAAAGCATTCGTGATCGTTCATACCTCACAGCCAGTGTTCCAGCTGTTTCATTGATTTATAGGCACTCAAGTCAAGTTGTATCGGTGTAACGGAGACATAACCCTGCTCTATCGCTTCAAAATCCGAGAGCATTGTTTTGCCTTCCCTTGGTTTAAAATCTAGAGGGTGCAGACCCAACCAGTAGTACTCTATACCGCGAGGATTACGATGCAAGTGCGCATCATTGCCGTAGAAACGATACCCTGCATAGGTTACCTTCATCTCTGTCTCACGTACATTATTTGGTATATTAACATTCAAAAACTCACGTTCAGGAAGCGGGAACTCTGAACTAAAAATCTTTTCGACTAACGTTCTGATCGTGTTGACTGCCAGACCAAAGTCAGGAAGAGGCTGGCTAAAATCCATCACCTGCGAAATAGCAATACCTGGAACACCCTGTAACACTGCTTCCATCGCACCGGCTGCCGTACCTGAATAAGTAATATCCTCACCCATGTTCGAGCCTTTATTAATACCGCTTACAACAAGATCGGGCTTATTGTCTTCAAACATTGAGTGCAGTGCCAGATAGATACAGTCACTCGGCGTACCGTCTTCAAGCTTGTAAAAATCATCTTCTACACTGATAAAAGTAAGCGGATGAGACAAGGTGAGCGAATGCCCGCAGGCTGACTTTTCATTGGCAGGTGCAACAACCGTTACTTTAGCGATCTTACGCAGCTCCGTAATGAGGGCATGCAACGCAACAGACTCGTATCCGTCATCATTTGTGACTAAAATATGTTTAATTTTTTTCATAGATGTATTATAACACTTCGGCAAACGCAAAACATAACTTCGGTTTAATTTATACTATTATGAGACCACTGCATAATAGACCCGTTATCTCTACATTTGTACATTACATATTTTCAAATCCCCTGTCAGGCACGATAAACAGCTGTTTTTATGTTCAAAAGTTGTGTTATAATAATACTTTATAGAGTTTAAATATTAAAAAATAATAGTAATTAGGTAGAAGATGAGCAATAGTAACGAACCGATACGTGTCAAAAGTAATTATGACGCAGCTAATAATTTTCAAAAGCGTAATAATAGAAAACGCAACAGTAACTCATTTGCTCAAAAAGAGATCGATATTAAAGCATTTGTCATTGCCCCTGAGGGTTATGAAGTCTTTATGTTCAGCATCTATTTTCTCACCATACCCTACCTTACCGGTCTAGCATTTTTATACTTCTTTGTTGCCAAAGCCAGTTTCAGCCACTTCCTCAACTTCAAGATCAGCTCATATTTTGTCATCTGGATGATTGGTTACGAAATCGTTGCTGTCATGATATTGGCAATGATCGCCTATGCTTTTGCCAAATCATTTAAATCAATAGCTTGAAGCTTTGCTTCAGGGGAATGGGAAATCGTAAATCGTGACTGGGAAGAGCGTTAAGAAAGATGACGAAGTTCATCTTAAGAAACCCCTGTACTGAAAAAAGTTTTAGCTTTGGTGTAGGTTGTGCCAAACATTTGACCGATAGCACACTGCTGTGCGTAGAGAGTCAAATTTTGGTGCAAAATGCGCTGAAGCTAAGGCTTTTTTATTGGTTCGAAGATGAATCGGTTAACCCCATCTAAGTACTCATACGCCAGTACCATATCATGCGCATGCAAAATAGCATCAACAAGATAAAGCCCAAGGCCAAAACTGTCTCGTGAATTTTCGTCTTTTGTAAAAGGTTGAACGTAGTAGGAGAGTGGATATTTTAGACGTTCGCCTCTGCTTTCAAACCAGATCTCGCCCTCTTGTGTAGAGATCTTAACATGCTTGTCAGATGAATACTTCATCGCATTGTCTATCATGTTTTTGATCGCAGTTGAGAAGAGATTAAAGTCAGCAAGCACTTTCAGTGTTGCATCGACATCTTGGCTGACACACTCCTCTTCCACCATAGCAAGATCGACTGCACCGTCAATCAGGTCGATCAGACGGTACTTTTCGCTCTTGGCATGGCTAAAACCGGTAGAGATCTCTTCCGCCAGAGCAAATTCATTAATCAGACTCTCCATTCGCAAGAAAATCCGGTTAAAACGCTCTTTTTGTTTACCACTTTCCAGCATCTCAGCGGAGATACGCCCTTTGGCGATCGGTGTTTTGAGCTCATGCATGATATTACGCATAAAAAGTGTGCGCGACTCGATGAGAGTACGGATCTTTTGACGGGTGTTTTCAAGTTCGTTGGAGATAACGGCGATCTCATCCTCGCCCCGCATCTTAAATGAGGTCTGCATCTTCCCTGCTCCAAAGTCACGGATCTTCTTTCGCAGTTTGCGAAGTGGCCGCAGACGTACAAAGATCAAGATGTATGAGATCGTGATACTCGAGATAATAACCAGGTAGGCATAAAGCAGGTTCCAGGCCTGGTAGGGTTTGATCTTCTCATCGAGCAGTAAGACGCCGCTGTTTGGCCCTTGCAGCAAAAAGTAGATAAAACCCTTGTGCTGTAGCATAGAGATACGAACTTCTACCACACTTTGCGCATTAAATCGCAGACGCATCTGAAAAGAGCTTGCATCATCCATAGCTTGAAAGTCCTCCATTTTTAAGACTTTTGCATCTTCTGCGATCTTTGTTGCCGCAAGGGTGTCTGCGATAGCATAGAGATTATAAAGCGCAAGATTGGCTTCGAGCATCGTTGTAGAGGTACGATTTTGCATATGCTCGCGATAGATCCGGCTAATAACGTTGTATTTTAAGAAAGTGTTGTTGATGTACTGTTCGCGGTTGAGTTTATAAAACTCTAAAAAGATATAACTGACACTAAA
>JBATWM010000167.1:0-3634 GCA_049672605.1 Sulfurimonadaceae bacterium | reverse complement strand
GGTTTTTAAAATGATGTGGGGTGATATTCAACAGGGTAAAAAATGGCAAGGCATCATTAAAAATCTAAAAAAAGATGGCACTTCGTATTGGGTTGATGCTTCTATCTCGCCTATCTTTGATGATAAGAGGGAGTTGATCGAGTACATTGCTATCCGTCGTGATATAACCGATATGATACTGCTCAATAAAGAGATCAAAGAGACACAAGGTGAACTGATCTATCGTATGGGTGAAGCTGTTGAGTCCAGAAGCAAAGAGAGTGGTCACCACATTCAACGTGTTGCTCACTACTCCAAACTCCTGGCTGAAGTCGCTGGTCTGACACGTGATGAGTGTGAGATCATCTTTGCCGCTTCAACAATGCATGACGTAGGTAAGATCTCTATTCCTGATGCCATTTTGCTAAAAGCAGGGACATTAACCGATGAGGAGTGGAGCATTATGAAGACCCATGCCGAAACTGGGTATAAGATACTTGAAGGTTCCGAACGTCCCCTTCTAAAAATGGCGGCAACCGTTGCTTATGAGCATCATGAACATTTTGACGGCAATGGTTATCCACGGGGTCTTAATGGTAAAAACATCTCTATCTATGGACGGATCGTAGCGATTACCGATGTTTTTGATGCCCTTGCAACCGACCGGATCTACAAAAAAGCGTGGCCGTTAAAAGATATCTTCGAGCACCTCAAAGAGCAATCTGGAAAACAGTTTGATCCTGAACTCATAGAGCTTTTTCTAAACCATCTTGACCAGTTTTTAGAGATTAAAAGTAAGTTTAAAGACAAATAGAGAGATAGAGAAGTAGAAATTAGAAGAGTGCTGCACTCAAGAGGTTGAACATAGCACTCTACATTAAAGTGAAGAGATCGTTAAATTTTCTCTTCTAAGACTTTTAGCCGTTTATCCGTATAAAATGTACCAAACGGGATCAGTGAAGCGATAAAGAAGATGATACTGTCCTTCATCGAAAAGTTATGCTTCTGCGCTGCTTGCATCAAAATGACCAAAAAAACGATAAAAAGCAGTCCATGTATCATACCGACGATTTTCGTTGCTACAGCGATACCCATCATATATTTGAGCGGTATAGCGATGAAGAGTAGTACCAGGTAAGAGATACCCTCAATAAAACCGATGATCCTGAAGTTTCCGATCGAGTCATTATGGATATTTTGTAATAACATGGGAGTGCCTTTTTTTTTGACGCAATACTATCTAAGTATACTTATAACTATTATTTTGTTAGATAATTAAAAGTTTATTATTGGTTTTAAAGAAGTTAGATTTGAATGGGGTCAAAAGTCCATTGGACTTTTGAATAGAGAAGAGGTTTAGATATCTTGTTCAATGACTTTAGCAAATTGTCCAAAGTAGACTTTGTCAAGATCAGTCAGACTCATCTCAACATCATTGACCTTAAGATCGTCTCCGCCAACACTGCCGATCTTCTCACATGCCAACTCACCAAGCATTGCTTTAAAAGCATCTGCATTTTCAGGAGCGACTTCGATGATAGCACGGCTCATAGACTCTGCGAAGATGTCACGTGCATCACTGATGTCACTGATAACAACATCACAGCCTAAGCCGCTAGTTGCTGCCATTTTGGCAAGAGCGATCACCGCACCGCCAGAGCTAAGATCTTTTGCACAAGAGAGCAGATCTTTTTTGTTCGCTTCGATGACTAAGTCCCAAAGAGCAAGCTCTTTCTTGTAATCGATCGCCGGAAGCGTACCTTCAACAGTCCCGCACACCTCTTTCATGTAAAGAGATCCGCCGAATTCAGAAGCGGTACTACCGACAAGATAAAGATCATTGCCAGCTTTTTGGAAGTTAGAGAGAAGGACTCTATTTTGGTCATCATTGACACCGACCGTCGCAATTGACGGTGTCGGGAAAACAGAGACACCGTTTGTCTCATTATAAAGGGAGACGTTACCGCCGATAACCGGTGTGTTAAGTTCAGAACACGCCTCTTTAATACCAAGACAACCCTCAGCAAACTGCCACATAACCTCAGGATTTTCAGGATTACCGTAGTTTAGACAGTCCGTGATCGCCAATGGACGGGCACCTGACATCGCAACGTTACGCCCTGCTTCGATAACAGCTGCTGCCGCACCGCCTTTAGGGTCAATATAACAGAAACGGACATTACAGTCAGAACTCATTGCCAATGCTTTACCGTTCTCTTTTACACGAATAACAGAAGCGTCAAGCTGACCTCCTTTTTTGATCGTGTTTGTCTGTACCATTGAGTCATACTGATCATAGACCCATGACTTGTCAACCACTTCCATAGAACTGATCATCGTCTCAAATGCCTCTTGGTTAGAGACCTTAGCGAAGTCATCAATTTTTGTATCTGCAATACCATCAAGATATTTAGGACGTGATGTAGGACGATCCAAGATCGGTGCCTCTTCTGAAACCGGATCAACCGGTACTTCAGCACACTTTTCACCGTGCCAGAACAGCTCCATGTTACCTGTGTTTGTCACTTCACCGATAACGGCTGCATCAAGGTCCCATTTTTCGAAGATATCGATGATCGCTTGCTCGCTGCCTTTTCTAGCACAGATAAGCATACGTTCTTGGGACTCTGAAAGCATAAAGTCATACGGCGTCATCTCATCTTCTCGTGCCGGGACTTTGTCTAGGTGCATGATCATTCCTGAACCTGAACGTCCGGCCATCTCGAATGAAGATGATGTCAGACCTGCCGCGCCCATATCCTGGATACCGACAACATAATCTGTTTTGAACAGTTCAAGACACGCTTCAAGAAGAAGTTTCTCTGTAAATGGATCACCCACTTGTACAGTTGGACGAAGTGATTTTGACTCTTCTGTAAATGAGTCAGAACTCATTACCGCACCGCCAAGACCATCACGACCTGTTTTTGAACCAACATACATGACCGGGTTACCGATACCTTCTGCTTTACCGTAAAAGATCTCATCGGACTTGGCGATACCGAGGTTAAAGGCATTGACAAGGATGTTACCGTTGTAACAATCATCAAAACTGATCTCACCGCCTATAGTCGGTACACCCATACAGTTACCGTAACCACCGATCCCTTCAACAACACCGCGTACTAAGAAACGTTGGTGTTTACTTGTTTTGTCATCATTGGTCACATTACCAAAACGTAATGAGTTCAGACTGGCTACCGGACGCGCACCCATTGTAAAGACATCACGCATGATCCCGCCGACACCTGTCGCAGCACCCTGATACGGTTCGATGAATGATGGGTGGTTATGGCTCTCCATCTTAAAGACTGCGGCATAACCGTCACCTATGTCGATAACACCGGCATTTTCACCCGGACCTTGTATAACCCATGGTGCTTTTGTAGGAAAACCGTTTAGGTGTTTTTTAGACGACTTATACGAACAGTGCTCAGACCACATAGCAGAGAAAATACCGATCTCAACAAGGTTAGGCTCACGTCCTAAGATGTTTTTGATGTTGGCATATTCAAGTTGTGAAAGTTTGTGCTGACTTAAGACGTCATCGATGTTTTCTAGGGGTGTGCTCACGGTATATCCTTGCAAGAAATACAAAATTTTTAGTTTTAAGACGCGATTATACCAAAAAACAATTTCAACTATTATTGTTTGA
>JBATWM010000166.1:0-6645 GCA_049672605.1 Sulfurimonadaceae bacterium | reverse complement strand
TATTTGGAAAACTCACTTTGAATTTTCATCGGCGGTTAACAACCAATGAGAAGATAAAAATAAACAGCAGGGCTAAGACAATCGTTGCACCGCTGGGAAGAGAGAAGAAGTACGAACTGCTCATCCCTACAATGACCGCTAATAGAGAAAAAAGCAGTGCAATGGCGATGGTTTTAGCAAAACCTTGTCTAAATCGCAGCGCCGCTACTGTAGGGATGACCATCATCGCACCTATCAGCAGTGTACCGACAATACGGATAGAGAGAGCAATAATAATAGCCACAATACTGACTAACAAGAAGTTTAACAGGTCTACTTTAATGCCGCTTGTCCGTGCTACCTCTTCATCATAAGCGATAAAATAGAGCTCTTTATAAAAGAGTCCTAACAGTCCAAGTGCCACGACGCCAAAGAGTGACATAATGATCAAGTCTTCCTCTGTAACTGAAAGAATAGAACCAAAAAGGTAAGAGAAAAGAGAGCTGTTAAAGGCCCCCGCAAGCGAGACGATGATCACCGCCAATGCTAAAGAACCAGATAGCATAATCGCTAAAACCGAATCAGAGTAGAGGTGAAAGTTGCTTCTAAGGTACTCGATGGCCCAAGCACTGAGCAGCGCTGCTACTACGGCCATCCATAAAGGACTTGTTCCTGCTATCACACCGACAGCAACCCCAACTAATGCGGAATGGGCTAAGGTCTCGGTGATCATCGAGTAACGACGTAACACTATAAATGAACCACTTATAGCCGCTAAAACTGCGATGATAATACCCGCAAGAAATGCACGGATCATAAAATCGTATTGGAGCATTTCAATCATTACATTCCTTCCATTTTTTATCTATCACCTTTACTCTGCAAATAGCGTGCGTTTAGCACCCTCTTTTTGAGATATCATTTCAATCATTACATTCCTTCCATTTTCTATTTACCATTTACCTTCTAATGGTGATGGTGATGATGAATCAAATGAGCATCTATCCCATAAAGTGCGCTCATATCTTTACAACTGATCGCCTCTTTGGGGTTATTACACGTTAGTAAATTCTGATTCACAGTAAATAGCCGTCCAATATCATCAACAATGACCCCGATGTCGTGGGTAATAAAGACAATGGTCATGTTCTCTTTTTGATTTAACTCTCTGAGCAGCTTATAAAAACGCTGTTGTGATACCACATCAACACCGGTGTTTGGTTCATCCAAGATCAACACTTCCGGTTTTGACGCCAGTGCCCTTGCGATCATAACACGCTGGCGCTGACCACCGGAGAGTTCACCGATGAGTTTTTCTTGTATGTCAGAAACATCCATCTTGATCATCGCTTCCTGGATAGCATCTCTATCTTCTTGCGTTGTGCGTTTAAACAGTCCTTGTTTGGCAGTACGCCCCATCTTGACCACTTCTAAGACCGTTGCAGGAAAGTTTTGGTCGAGTTGCGAAGCGCGTTGCGGTACATATCCTATCTTATGCCAGCGTTTAAAACGGCTTAAAGCCTGTCCAAACAGTTTTATCTTACCTTTTGTCGGTTTTTCAAGACCAAGCAGTAGACGGATCAAGGTTGTCTTACCGCCGCCATTTGGTCCGATGATCGCACAATAATCACCCGGCAAGATCGCTAACGAGATATCCTCTAAAATCTTTTGCCCATTCGCTTGAAAAAAGAGGTTTTTTACCTCAAATATCGGAGAGACAAATTTCATTCGCATCTCATTGCATGGGTAAGTTTGTCTAGGTTGGTATACATACCATCTGTATAACTCATGCCTCTTTGTGCTTGCGCTGCAGTTATATTGGCCAGGGGTTCCAAATAGTCGAGCTCAACACCATTTTCTCTCGCCAGGTTTTGCATCAGTCTGTCACTGACAAAGGCTTCAAAGAAAAGTACTTGTATACCCTTCTCTTTGATCGCTGTCGAAAGTCTTGCCATCGTCTGTGCATCTGCCAGAGCGTCCGGTGAGAGACCTGTCAGCGGCGCAACAGAAAAGTTATAATCCGCCGCGACATAGCCCAATATATTATGGTGAAGGATCACCTCTCTTACTTGACAATTTTGCAGTCTCATTTGGTAAGCTTTCTCTAGAATGCTAAGTTCTTCGATATAGTCTGCAGCTCTCTTGACATACAGTGCTTCATTATCTCCGTCCAACTTTACAAACGCCAGGGCGATCTTCTGCGTCAGAAGTCTCATATTGCCTATATCCAGCCAATAGTGCGGGTCAAATGCTTCGTCACCATGGTGATGATGACCTTCGTGCTCTTCATTCTCATCTTGCGTTTCCCTCAAATCAACATACTTGCTCATGTCTCGCATGTTCTCACCCTCTGCTAACTTGATGATCCAAGGTTCCAGCTCTGCACCGCTGTAAAAGAACAAGGCACTTTTTTTAATCGAGATGATCGTTTTTGGCGTTGGTTCAAAGCTGTGGACTTCTACACCGAAGGGAATGACCATCTGAACATCAACACTGTTGCCACCGACACGTTTCGCGATATCATACAAGGCAAAGGTACTCACAGTTATTGTGGGGAGGTCAGACGGAGTCGTTTTCTTATTTTGCGAAAAAAAGAGTGCTATAGTAAAAGATAATAATATAACTACTAACAAAACAACTTTTTTCACATATATTCCCAGTTAAGGCCGTAACAGGCATTTTAATGACCTAATTATACCCTACCCTCGGTGATAAGAAGTCGCGTCAAAATGTCTTTTCAATTTTTTTCGCTATAATTCGCCAATTATTATTTTAGAAGGTCTATATATGACAGGCATTTTGCTTATATCTCAAATCGTTTTAGTTGTTATTATTACGATTGCAGTTTTACTACAAAAAAGTTCAAGTATCGGTCTTGGCGCATACAGCGGTTCAAATGAATCAGTTTTTGGTGCAAAAGGTCCAGGTAGCTTCTTAGCTAAGATGACATTCTTTTTCGGTTTTTTATTTGTTGTCAATACCGTAACACTTGGTTACTTTTACGCTCAAGAGAGCAGCGCTTCTGTTGTTGACAATATTGCTGAGACAACTGATGTTGCTGCACCTGCCGCTGTTAAGCTTCCTGCAGAGCCTCAAGCAGCTCCAGCAGTAGAATCTAACACTACAAACTAGAGCAAATGCGTAAGCTTCTTTTACTTACGCTGCTACCCCTCTACCTTTGGGCAGATGCCCATCTCTTTGTCTTTCATCGCTTTAATGACACCAAACACGCTTCAACAAACACATCTATAGAGACACTTCGTGCTGAATTTGAGTTTCTAAAAAAGAACAACTATGAAGTTGTCTCACTCAAACGTCTGCACGAAGCCTTGCAAAAAGGTGAAGAGATCAGTGACAAATGGGTTGTTTTGACCATCGATGACAGCTTTAAGAGTTTCTATGAGAACGGTCTTCCTCTTTTTAAAGAGTACAACTACCCTTTTACTCTTTTTGTCTATGTTAAAGCTACAGTAGACAACTACGGTGACTATATGTCATGGGAGCAGATCAAAGAGAGCTCAAAATATGGCGAGATCGGTTTTCACTCCTATGGCCATCCCCATCTTGTCTCGTTGAGTGACCTAGCTATCTATCAGGACACAAAAAAGGGTCTTGACATCATTCAAAAAGAGCTTGGCTACAAGCCCAAATATTACGCTTACCCTTATGGTGAGTACGATGGCCGTGTACGCTCTCAGCTAGACCTTTTCAGCTTCAATCTGATCATCAACCAAAATGCCGGTGCCGTTGACAAGCGCAGTGACCCGCATGATCTTGATCGTACAGCACTCACCGGTGCAAACAACATCAAAGTGAAACTACGTACTCAAACAATGCCGACAGAGTGGATATATCCGCAATCTTGGCCAGAAAATGGTAAAATCTCAACGATCAAAGCCACTTTGCCAAAAGAGGTCAAAAAAATTGAGTACTACATCTCGGGTCACGGGTGGGAGACCGCCTCTGTTAAAGATGGCAAACTAGCCGTAAAAGTCGATAAAAAACTGAAAATGGGCCGTACTCGCATCTTTTTGAAAAGCGGCAACCGCCAAAGCAGCATAATTTTAGTAAAACCATAAGGAGAACATAATGACAGACGAAATTCTAGACGAATGTAAAATGAACATGGAAGGCTCTCTTGAGCATATGCACCACAGCTTTAAAACGCTACGTACAGGTAAGGTAATGACCTCTGTGCTTGATGGTATTAAAATTGATTACTACGGAACAATGACAGCACTTGACCAAGTCGGTTCAGTTATCGCAACTGATGCAACAACAATCGTAATCTCTCCATGGGAGAAACCTCTTGTAGCTGACATTGAAGCAACTATCGCCAAAGCGAACATCGGGGTTAACCCAAACAGCGATGGTGAGAAGATCATCCTAAACTTTCCTCCAATGACCGTTGATCAGCGTAAAGAGAGTGTAAAAAAGATGAAAGGTATGGGCGAAGATGCAAAAGTATCTGTCCGTAATGATCGTCAAAGAGCCAACAACGACATCAAGAAGTTGGAAAAAGAGAAAGAGATCACAGCAGATGAGTCTAAGTCTGCGCAAGATGCTGTTCAGAAGATCACTGATGGGTTTATTGCAACGATCGATGCAACACTTAAAGAAAAAGAAGCGGCAATACTAAAAGTTTAGATTCTAAACTTTCGGGAAGCGGGAAGCGGGAAGCGGTAAAAGTATTCCTCCCCTTTTCCGTTTTCCGTTTCCCGCTCTACCTTTTCCAAAGGAAAAACAATGGACGTTAAAAAAATATATATGGATGCCGATGCTCTTTTAGAGGGTCACTTTAAACTCAGCTCTGGCAATCACTCACAATTCTATCTTCAATCTGCCAAGGTTCTTGAAGATCCTAAAAATGCCAAAGTCTTAGCGGAAGGTGTTGCAAAGCAGATCGTTGAGAGCGGCCTTGAAGTCGATACTATCTGTGCCCCTGCACTTGGCGGCCTGATCGCCGGTTTTGCACTGGCGACTGCCCTCGACAAACGCTCTATCTTCGCTGAACGTGTTGACAAGGTCATGACGATTCGCCGTGGTTTTGAAGTGAGCAAAGGTGAGCGTGTAATGATCTGTGAAGATATCATCACGACAGGCGGTTCTGCTATGGAAGCTGCTGCTGCTATCGAAGCTATGGGCGGTGTTGTTGTCGGTTTTGCTGCCTTGGCTAACCGCGGTTTTTGTGATCGTCAGAACTCTGACGTTACAAAAAAACCAAACTGTAAACTGCCTGAGGGTGTACCATTTTTTGCACTAGAAGACTTTACATTTGAGATGTACTCACCCGAAAATTGTCCTCTATGTAAAGAGGGTAAAAGCGAAGCGATCAAACCAGGTTCACGCGGGAACTAGAAGAGTATTATTGGTGATTTAAAATAACAGATTGCCGCCATTAATACATAAGATATCCATACCTGTCGCTTTTAACTCGATATGGAGTTCAACTATCTTTTAATGGTTAGCTGCTGAGAATAAAGAAGACAAGAAGGTGTGTACGTCAAAAGAGCTATCTCCTTTGGCGCCTTAATCCAAATCACAACGCATTGTTTTTTCAACCAAGATCTTAGCGACTTCCTCTTTTCCGTTCACCATAACACTGATCGGCATGCCTCGCAACATCTGTTTCTCTTCTGATGAGACCACTTTTACAATGATATTAACAGATTTACCATACGGCGAAAGCGCTTCACAGATGAGCTGTTTTTTCTCCGGGTCATCCAGGGTCACAATGACCGCGGCGGCATCTGCGATGTTCAACGCATGTAAAATGGCCGACTTGGACATATCACCGTAATAGATCTCTTCGCCTACTTTCTGTGCTTTTCTTACCCGTGAATAGTTGTAGTCGACCACAACATGTTCAATCCCCTCTTTTTGCAGCTGCCTTGCGACTTTTTGACCAACCTGCCCATAACCACAGACGATGATGTGGTTTTTGCGCCCCTCAACTGCACTCAGGTCACTCTGTTCTATCTCACCCTCTTTAAAGAGAATATCCTGTAACTTTCGTCGATTAGCCAGCATAAACGGCGTAGCGATCATGGAGAGGACAACAACAAGAACAAGTAGCTGTGAAAGATCCGGATCGAGCAGATGATTGGCCGAAGCCAAGGCAAAGATAGCAAAGGAAAATTCACCAACCTGCGCCAGTGTAACGGCTGTCTTAAAACCTGTTACCGATTTGGAGCCAAGGCCGATGATACCATGGATCACCGCCCCTTTAAAAAACAGAATTACAACAAAAAGTCCAAAGATCATCATAAAATGATCGTAAAAATAGGCTAAATCGATCTTCATCCCTACGGTGACAAAGAAGACACCAAGCAGAAGGTCTTTAAAAGGGGCAATGTCCGCTTCGACTTTATGCAGGTACCTTGTCTCTGCAATGATCATTCCCGCAACAAAAGCCCCCAGTGAGTACGTAAATCCTGCGAAATGGCCTAACAGTGACGCCCCGATGACAATGACCAGTACCGATCCTAAAAAAAGTTCCTCCAGTTTGCTGTCGGCAGAAAAGTGCAGCAGCCAGTTCATCACCCGTTTTCCGACAAAAAAGAGCAAGCCGATCACAACTATGGCACTCCCGACCGTCTCCAGAAGTACCAGTTTCAGATCTTCACCTTCATTGGCAAGAAAACCGATCATGATCAAGATCGGGAT
>JBATWM010000165.1:0-4609 GCA_049672605.1 Sulfurimonadaceae bacterium | reverse complement strand
GTTCTCTCATTTCCATTTACAATTACTGTCATCTTCATATATCCATATTCTTTATTGTTTTCGTATTGTAACTACTATAGATTTATTTTTACTAATAAAAAAGGCCCATTACAAATCATCAAGTTTTGGTGGAACGTCATGATCATCTATATAGGTCTGTAAGTCACCCTGTTCAGCCATACTGCTAATCCACTTTTGTAGTCCGGTACGCTCTTTTTGGTACTGCATCTTTGGTACGCCCATGCCGCAGCTTGACTCCACTGCATAGATGTTAAGTTCGACAATCCGACGCACAAAGTCTGACTCTTCATCAAAAAGTGAAAAGTACTCTTCAAACTTTTGATCTTCTTTTTCGATCAGAACACCTTTACAAAAGAGGCGTACTATCTGTGCAGGACCGCTAAAGGCATTAAAGAGCACCGTAACTTCACCTTCAGCTCTGATGTCACGCGCCGTACGGTTTCCGCTTCCGGGGTAATCCAGAAAGATGATGCGGCTCTCACTGATCACTCTGGCACTGTCAAAGCCACGGGGAGAGAGGTTCACTTCCTGTCCGCTTGCAGAGGCGATGTAAAAAAGGTGCTGCGCTTTTATGAACGCTATGTCCTCAGGCGTCAACACTTTATACTGCTTACCCATGATCGTCCTTCTCTTTCACTCTTTGTCAACACTTTTTGAAAGGTCACACGAGGCAGTGGACTCCTCGCCTCTTGCCCACGACCATAATCGACTTAGAAATGAACTCAGACAGAGCACTACTGTTTCCTAAACCTGATCATCTTGAAACGTTCACCCAAAAAGTCCGGAAGAATGAGTGTCTTGACTTTTTCAAGCTCTTGTTTGTAGATATTGTTATCCACATTAGCACGCAGCATCTCTAAAAGATCTAGAATCCCCATATTGACCAAGGCTGTCATCTGTGCTTTAAGTTCAATAAACGTGATACCTGCCTCTTCGTAGGCATCTTTAATGTGTTCAAATGTGACGTCATAAGTGATGTCAGTTGAGCCGAAGGCCTCTTTACGGTTGAACTCTTCATCGAAGAAAGGGTAGACTTGGTGTTTGTCGTAAACACGCAGAGAAAAATCAGGCCGGGCCATCATCTCACCGTAGTCAAAACTCATAAATTCAAAACGTTTTGCAGCACCTGCCATCTCTTTGGCGAACGCTTCGTAGCCTACCGCTATCTCGCCACGGTCTTTATGATACTTGGCAGCTTTTTCACTGACCCATTCGTTGTCCACATCGAACTCGACATTGCCATCATCTTCAACACGTCCTGTCTTGCCCTTGAAAAAGAGTTCGCAGGGGAAGGCATCAAAGATCTCATTGGCAATAAAGAAAGCATTATCAACACTGAGTTCGCTCAGGCTTTTGACGTGAGAGAGTTTTATGGCGTCACCGAAGCATTCGTTTAAATACTTTCTTTGCTGCTCCTGTAGAGCATCGAAACGCTCTACAATGACAAAGTTGAAGCTCTGCAGCAGTTCAGGTCTTAATGTGTAGATGAACTCAATGAGATCGGCCGTAAAATAGCCATGATGTGCACCGATCTCACAGATCGTTGCATCTCTGTTTAAAAAGCCTTCATCAACAAGCGAGATGATGTGTTTGGCGATCGTACCGCCAAAGAATTTTGAGGTCGAGACGGCAGTATAGAAGTCACCCTCTTTACCAATTGTCTTATAGGTCGCATAGTACCCCTGCTCTCCATAGAGCCAATCTGTCATATAACTACTGAACGTCACTAGTCATCTTTTCATATAGGGTTAACAGCTCTAACTGTTTATCGATCTCATAGACCTTTTTGTTGATCTCTTCGATCTGCATTGAATTAGAGAGTAATTGAACATCATACTCTGTTTTATACCCTGCTCTATATAGGCCTTTTGTATCATCTAACAGTGCTTCATAGAGTTTACGATTATCTTCTGCAAGAGCAATCTTTTTATCATAATTAATGAGGTTTTGCATCACTTGATCATAAAGTAGTTTGAGTTCACGCTTTTTGTCATCAATGACTACTTTTGATTTTAGATACTCCACCTTTGTCGCTTCAAAATCGTTATATGAATTGATATCCAGTGGCATTGACGCTTTAAGCCCATAGCGATAGTAATTAGTTTCAGATGTGTTAGAGATCAAATTTCCGCCCGCAGGAAATACGGAATCTTGTTTTTGCCAATTATATGAAGCTTGCAGATTAACCGATGGCAGGTACTTTACCAATGTGACATTTTTGAATAAACGATTTTTTTCACTTTCACTCTCAGCTAATTTCACATCAATATTTTGTTCTAAGAAACGCTGTTCATCCAATATTGCCAAAAATGGAATTTTTGCCGTTTTTGGATCCAGATCACTAAGCTTTTTAAATTGAGAAATAAGCTGTGCATTTCGTGTCTCAAGGTCAAACAGCGCTTGCTTGACGATGTTTGTTTCAATAATAGCATTATTCAAGAAACCGGAATCCAATTGACCATTGAGGTACTGCTCACGTTGTTGTTCCAAATTGATATTGGAGTTTGAGATCTGTAGGTGCTGTTTTCCTATCGTCAGTTCAGACTGTTTCACCTGCATTAAGAGATCAATCGTCTGTTTGATCATGATGCGTTTTTGCTGATCAATGCTGTAGTTGGCAAATTCGCGTGATGCATTGGCGAACTTAACACCGTAGATAATCCCGCCGCTTTGAAAAATCGGCTGATCGATAGCAATAGCAGCATTTTCATTCTCTGAGTCACTTGCACCATCTTCGTTATATGGGTTGGAACGATTGATACTGTAAGAGATCATTATCGGACGAATCCATGAGTCACGTAGTTTGGTACTCTCTTGATCTGTCTTTTCGTACTCATAGCCAAACTGTTTACGTTTTAGCTCAGAGAGATACTCATTTAGAGAACCGGTCTGTTTCTGTTCCTCTTCACTCATCTGCTGATCGTCAAAAAGAACCGTCGA
Source organism: Sulfurimonadaceae bacterium (assembly GCA_049672605.1). Lineage (GTDB taxonomy): Bacteria > Campylobacterota > Campylobacteria > Campylobacterales > Sulfurimonadaceae > Sulfonitrofixus. Next base: position 1,648 of record JBATWM010000165.1, on the reverse strand, counting down.
GTTGACATCGCTAAGGTTCTGCTCCGTGCTCAGGTTAGAATCATCTGCCACCAACATGGTGGCAAGAACAATACTAAAGGCTGCTGATAGCTTTTTCAAGTCGTTTAAAGCCCTCATCCATCTCTTCCTTTGTGATTGTTAATGGCGGTAGAAAACGCAGTGTGTTTCGTCCTGCACGCAGTACCATCACACCATTTTCACGTGCCAGGTTGATAAGTCTTGCCAAGGTGTCACCGTCTACCATACGAAGACCACGCATCAAACCAAAACCGACAGCCTCACTAAAAAGGTCACTGTGTGCTTTTTGCATCTCTTCTAGCTTCTGAGAAAAAGCAATGATCATCTCATCAAGCGCCCCGCTCTCTTTGTAGTGGGTAAGGAAATCAACAACCGTCATCGCTGCTGTACTTGAGAGGTAGTTCCCGCCAAAGGTCGAGCCATGATCGCCAGGGCCTAAAACATCTTTTTTACCACTCATAACAACACCGATAGGCACACCGCCGCCAAGACCTTTTGCCAAGGTGATGATGTCAGGTTCAATCTCATAGACTTGTGACGCTGTAAACTCACCGGTACGGTAGACACCCGTCTGCACTTCATCAACAATAAGAAGCACATCTCTCTCTTTCAAAAATGCCGCCAGTTTTTGTACTTTCGCTTTGTCGATCGGTTGAACCCCACCTTCACCTTGGATAAGTTCGATCATAACGGCGACGGTATGGTCATCAACCTGTCCGGCAATGTCATCGATTGTATCTGCATAGACAAAACCGTCAGGAAATGGACCAAAGTAGTTGTGCATTGCCTCTTGACCTGTCGCTTTTACAGTGGTAATCGTTCGACCATGGAACGAATGTTTAAGTGTAATGATCTTATAGCGTTTTAGTTCACCATCGACTTCGCCATATTTTCTAGCGATCTTGATAGCGCCCTCATTTGCTTCTGCACCAGAGTTACCAAAGAAACAGTTCATGTCATAACCGCTTGCCTCGACAATCTTCTTGGCCGCGCGCTCTTGCGGCTCGATGTAGTAAAGGTTCGAGATATGGATGATCTTTTTTGCCTGATCTGCCAAAGTACGGGCAAGGACATTATCACCGTGTCCAATACTCACAACACCGATTCCCGAGGTGAAATCGATGTAGTCACGACCATCACTGTCCATAAGTGTTGCATTGTCTCCTGAGACGAACTCTATATCTGCACGTGCATACGTTGGCATTACATACGAATTTTTTAACATTTTCTATCCTTTAAGGTAGTTATTTTTACTTTATTTTCTTGATACGCGGCATTTTTGCCCTCGTAACTAAGTTTACTGTCACTCAATACATTCACACCCGGTGTTCCCGAATAGATCAAAACACAATCATCACGCAGACGCTCGTCTATCGCAACCTCTAACTCTAATTCACCATTACTAGAACTGATACGGACGCATTCACCTTCACTAAAACCATGTCCACTATTAAGATAGACTTTATCATCTCTTTTAAACTGTGAGTTTAGACTTTTATCACTCTTGGTAGTGAGTAAAAACAGACCTTCGCCACTGTCTGCCGCAAGGTCATACTCCTCTAAGAAACAAAATTCATCTTCATCTGTATCAAAGCCATCACTGTAAGGAATCTCTTCTCTGCCTTTGACG
>JBATWM010000164.1:0-1972 GCA_049672605.1 Sulfurimonadaceae bacterium | reverse complement strand
ACAAAGAGCTTAGAGACTTCACCGATACGTCTAATGTTCTCAATGCGATCTTCGTCTGAAAAGCTCAAACCTTTGTTTAATCCCATACGGATGTTGTCGCCATCAAGAAGATAGGTATGTTTGTTTAGCTCGACCAGTCTGCTCTCAACAGCATTTGCAATCGTCGATTTGCCTGAACCACTTAAACCTGTAAACCATAAGATACAAGGTTTTTGGTTCTTGTTGCTTGAACGTTCGTCTTTACTGACATGATGATCGTGCCAGACGATATTGTTATTTGACATAGTGCTTCTTTACATATTTCACAATTACTACTACCGCTTCATCCACGCTCATTTTATCGGTATCGATGACGATCTCTGCATGCTGAGGTTCTTCATAGATATCATTGACACCAGGAAAATTCTGGAGTTCTCCAGCCAATGCTTTGGCATATTTGCCTTTATAATCACGCTGTATACAGGTTTCAACATCTGCTTTAACATAAACAACAATGTTGTTTTTGACCATCTCACGGATTGCTTTACGGGACTCTCTATAAGGAGAGACAAACGATGCCACAGTTGAAATCGAGTTTTTCTGCAAGGTTCGTACCAGATTACCGATACGGTGCATGTGTCGGTTACGATCGTCTCTGCTGTAGCCAATATCCGGAATTAAGTCACGGATATCTTTAGAGTCAATGCGTTCAATTGGGATCTGCAGTTTTTCAAGTTCTGCATACACTTTGTCAGCGATCGTCGTCTTACCTGAGAGAGGCAGTCCTGTAAACCAGAGGTTAAATGGCTCAATTCTCTTTCTGCCCCAGCGTACTTTAAACCATGCACGCTCATGTGCCCAGTAAAGTCCAACCTTTAAGACTGTCTCTATTAGACCGGCAGCAATAGCCAGGTCTAGGCGCCCAAAAAAGAAGTAGACGATGATGATGGTCGTCGATGTCGCCACAAAGCGCCAGCTGACCCCTTTGACAATAGAACGGGTGTTTGTCTCTTTATACATTAGACTGCTTTACACTCCCACTCTGGGAAGTTAGTACGGATGTACTGGTTAAGTGCTTTTTCTGCATCTGTATAGCTCTTATCTGCTATCTTTTTAGCATCTTCATCACGACGGCTTACGCCAACGATCATACCCGCGCCAACAGTGTTATTACTGATTCTATCTACAACAATAAAGCTACCGGTAAGACGATTGGTCTCATATGAGTCTGCAGCGATAGGACGAGTCAGTATCATCTTACAAGAAGCGATGTCGTTAAGACCTAATGTAGTGACCTGTTTTCTCTCATAGGTATTGACATCGACTTTATAGTTAATATGTTCAAAGCTTCCAGAGACAACAGAGGTCGCACGTTTGATGTCATAGCTACGGCCCAGTTCCATCGCTTTCTCATCCATCCAGACCAACATTACCTTTAGACTGTTAGAGACTCTTGGTAGATTCTTAGTGTGTACGATCATGTCACCACGGCTGATATCGACTTCATCTTCTGTTGTGATGGTGATCGCCATCGGTGCATACGCTTCTGTCGTTGTCGTACTGCGGTCAGCTTCCGTAATGTCACCGGCGTTGATAATGCTTTTGACCTTCGTTGTCTTTCCAGAAGGAAGTACAGTGATCTCATCACCGACTTTTACACTGCCCGCTGCAATGGTTCCGCAGAAGCCTCTAAAGTCGAGGTTTGGACGGTTGACATACTGAACAGGAAATCTAAAGTTCTCTGCCGTCGCTTCTTTGGTGATATCCATGCTGTCTAGCAAGCTTAGCATTGGCTTGCCGTCATACCATGGTGTGTTTTCACTTTTGTCAACGACGTTATCACCATCAAGGGCACTTACAGGGATGTAGTAGGTGTTTTTGATACCCAGTTCAGCTGCCAGTTCACCATAGGCTTTGGAGATCTCATTGTACGTCTCTTCGCTAAAGTCGACAAGGTCCATCTTGTTAATAGCGACGATGACATGTTCAATGC
>JBATWM010000163.1:0-13202 GCA_049672605.1 Sulfurimonadaceae bacterium | reverse complement strand
CCGCCCATAGCCGTAGGTACACCGCCTTCAACCAGTAAGATGTATCGTCCGGCATAGTTTTTGATGGCATTTTCAAGGTTCTCTTCAGCCTGCCAGCCTGCAGCTGCCATCAGTGTCTCATGGTATTCTAAAGAGACATAGTCGAAGATAAGAGAGTCGATAGTCGGCGAGTCTGTACGGATAAGAGACTCACTGCATCCGGTACATTCGGCCAGGTGGATCCAGACAAGAGGCAGCCTGTCAGCCAGTTTTACGGCATCGGCTACAAGCGGTGTAAAACTCGAAGGCAGCGCCAACATAGCGGTTATGGATGCCGCCCATTTAAGAAAGTCGCGTCTAGGGATGCCGTTTTTCTCAAGTGTTACATCTAATGAATCCTCTTTGATAGAAGACAACTTTGATAATGAGTCCAGTTGCAAGTGTGCTTGCTTGAGAAGTGCATCATAACCATTCATACCTAAGCCTTTTCGTGGATTATGGTATATATTATAACCCTCTAGCTTAAGCTTGACTTTATATAAGGTTAACTTATCTTATTTGTAGAAATACTTTGACAGACATTATTTTTTAGGCTATTCGGGTGTATTGTACTCTCTGTCACCAGCATCACCAAGTCCAGGTATGATGTACTTGTCGTCATTAAGACGTTCATCGATCTGTGCGATGTAGATGTCAAGTTCAGGGTACTGCTTCTCAATACGCTCTAACCCTTCAGGGCTGCCGATGATGTTAAGAGAGGTTATTTTACGCGCGCCTCTCTCTTTAAGCAGCTCCATCGCATCGATCAGTGAACCGCCGGTTGCGACCATAGGGTCAACAAGCACAAGGTGTTTGTCTTTACAGTCAGGAACACGGTCATAGTAGAGTTTTGACTCATGTGTGGTCTCGTCTCGTTTGATGGCAAGAAAGCCGGCCTGTGCATCGGGGAAGAGGTCCATCATCGCTTCGAGCATCGGCAGACCGGCTCGCATGACGGTGACAAAGAGAAGGTTACTCTCATCAAACATCTGAAAGTTATATTTCCCTTGCCAAGTGAAAAGCGATTTCTCTTTCAGGGCATCTTCCTGCAGTGCTTTGTCGGCGAGTAGAAGGCTTAATGTCTTAATATTCTGTCGAAACCTGAGTGCATCCGTCTGGCTGTCACGCAGTGTGTTGACGAGATGAGTGGTCAGTGGGGAATTTAGTTCATATGTCATAGATTGATTATAGTACAGGTGTTCTTAGAAAAAGAAAGAGAGGCTATATTGTTTGATGTTTGACGCACCCAAGGGCACTTCCTTCCAGTCACCTGCTTTCGCAGGAGTGGCGAAATTTTTATATGCCGTCTACTCTAAGGTTTTTTGTTCTGCCTACCATAAGGTCAGCTGTCATTTTTACGCGTTTAAAAACACTCTCTTGACGATACTCTAAATTGTATTTTTCACAGATCTCTTTAACGATCGGCTGCATCTTCTGGTATTGACTTAGCGGCAGGTTTGGAAAGAGGTGGTGCTCTATCTGGTAGTTCAACCATCCGTGACCAAAGTCGATAAGATCAGAACCGGTGTTGTAGTTCACACTTCCCATGATCTGTCTAAGGTAGAACTCGCCTTGAGACTTGTGTGGCTGGTTAAAGCGGTAGATGTCCTCAGCAGAGTGGTTGGGAACGATCACTAAAAATGAGTGAAGATTGGCGATTACCTCTGCCATTAACATGATGATAAACGCATCTAGCGCAGCCTCTGCTCCTAATGGTAAAAAAAGCAGTGGGATCAAAACAAATTTGAAAAGGCCGTATGGCAAGATGTAGTCTTTCCAAAGTGCAAATCCATTGTCGCTGAAAAAGTCCCAGGCATATGAGTCGAGTTCAGGCTGTTTTTTCTTTCTACGCTCTTTGTTTTCTAAGATCTTTAGCGTGTTGGGTGCGTAGTAAGAGAGTTTCCAAACTCCGGCAAGTATCAAAACAATAGGGTATTTCAGAAACATCGGTAACTTCATCTTATGGAGCCACTGTGTGTTCATCTCAACATTGTCTGGATCGTCATCTTCACCCAGATGGTAGTGGTGCATGATGTTGTGTTCATACTCCCAGGCTTCAGGTTTGATCCAGTCCAACCAATCCACATAACGGCGTGCGCCTCTTGCATAACCTGACTTGGTGTAGCGAAACGGGACGTTAGGAACCTTGTCATAAGCACCGTGTAAAATAGGATGCGTAACGTTAGCCCACCTGGAGACATTGGCCACGCCAATAAAAAGAGCAGCAATAACAGCAAAGGTCCAAAATGCAAAAAGGGGAAGCGGGTAACCCATAAATGATGAGGTTCCGATGATAAATACGATGGCAAAACCGACATAGCTGGCGTTTCTTCCCCAACGTTCCAACATTAATAGATGTTCAAAATCTTCCCATGTCGGTGCACCTATGGTGTCTTTTATGGTATCAATATCATTTTGAAGTTCTTCTTGGTCAATCTCATCATAGGGTGTATATTTGTGTTCCAAAATCTTCCTTGGGTTATAGTGGCGGAAGTATACCAATATAGTGGTTATAAGATGATTATTTAAACCACACTTTATAAGTTTAATAAGTGCAAATTATAGCGTTCTTTTTTAGAGCATACCAAGCTGCAATTTTGCCTCATCACTCATCTTCTCTTGTGACCATGGCGGATCGAAGACAAGGTAGGGTTCGACAACTAAGTCAGGAACATCATTAATGACATAACCAATGTTTCGCACCTGGTCAACGAGACTTTCACTGACAGGACAGGCAACGGATGTGAGGGTCATGGTGACAACACATTTGATGCCGTCACTCTCTTTAGCGCAGTCAATACCGTAGATGAGGCCAAGTTCATAGATGTTGACAGGGATCTCAGGGTCATAGATCTTTTTGATCTCTTCGATGATCTTCTCTTTCAAGGCATTAAATTTCATCCCTCTTGCTCCTTGCACTCTTTAGCGTAGCCGTAGATAACACCTAAGAAGGCCTCAAGCCCTTGTTGGCGCACAGGACTCAGCAGCTCCATTAGCCCCATCTCTTTGAGTTCATTGGGATCAAAAGCGAAGATCTCGTCGGGCGTGCGGTTGTTGAAGATGCCCAGCAGCATCACCAGCATTCCCTTGGCGATGATAGAGTCACCCTCGGCTTCAAGTACGATCTTACCATTCTTGTACTCTTTATGAAGCCAAGCCATGGATGAACACCCTTTGATGACATTTTCATCGATTATATATTTAGGGTCAAGTGTTTGCGCTTCATGGCCAAAGTCGAGGATGTACTCCATCTTTTCGTCATTGGTCGCAAAAAGGTCGAGGTCCTCTTTATAGGCGTTAACTTGTTCAGTCATTGTCATGATCTATCCTTTATAGTAGGCAGCTTCAAAATCATCTCTGATCTTCTCCGCCAGGGCTTCATTTTGCACCTCTGCGATCATCTCATTGACAAAAGCCAGTATGAGCATCTTGCGCGCTTCGTTGAGTTCGATACCGCGTGAACGCAGATAAAAGAGTGCGGCTTCATCGAGTTGTCCGGTAGTAGAGCCATGCGACGCTTCAAGCTCGTCGGTGTAGATCTCCAACTGCGGTTTAGCCTCCATAAATGCATGGTCGTTGAGCAGGATCGCCTTGGAGTTCTGCTTGGCATTGGCGTAACGGGCGTCATGATCGACACGAATGAGCCCGTCAAATATGCCGGTAGCCTTGTCTCTGATGATGGATTTGGCCTGATGCACGCTTTTAGCGTAGATACCGTTGTGGCGCAGGTTGACAACATTGCCGCGTCGTGCTTTACCCGCTGCAAAGAGCAGGTGAGAGACCTTGCTCTCTGTATGGTCAGCCAGATCGTTTTTATAGAGATGCATGGCGGTACCTGTCCCAAAATCAAAGGTCTGCAGTGTCAGCTCAGCTTGCGAATGCAGATCGTATCGGTGCGAGCCGATCACTACGGCCTCGTCGGCATGTACCGTCTGGTTGCGAATCCAGGTAAGGCCACCGTCTCTGCCGACATGCACATCAACACCGTAAAGCAGCAGGGATTCATTGCTCAAGGCAGTGTCAAAGGTCTCATAGACGCTTACACGGCACACTGGCGCGGTTTTGATGATAAGACGGTAGGGAATAAGCGTCTGTTCACTGTTAAGATGATGCGCAATTGTGATATCTGTGTCGCTCTCTATAGTGAGTACAATGTAACGCGGTGCTAGCAGATGAGAGAGATAATAGAGCGCATCATAATGCTCCTTGTCAGCTTCGACATTGGTTTGAAAGGTGACGTTGACACCTTCGGGTACCGTAGTGACAATACCGTCTCTGATCTCAAGGGTATTCTCGCCTGTTTTCAGATCGCCTTGCTGGGGTTGTGCAAGGGTATATTCTCTGTTAAGTAAAGGTTTGATGGCGAAATGGCGGTACTGTTCGGTTTTATTTCCGGGGATACCGAGTTCCAAGAGCCGCTCGGCTACCGCCATCTTTTTTAGATCAATATTAAGAGATCCTAACAGTTCGACTGCAGTGTAATCGCTTAATTCTATCGGTTTCATGACTTTTCCTTAATCGCTCCGTATCCCTCAGCTTCCAGTTCTTTACCCAGCTCCGGTCCGCCTGTCTTGACGATCTTGCCGTCTTGAAGGACATGGATATAATCGGGGTCGATGTAGTCAAGAATACGGTTGTAGTGGGTGATGACCAGAAAACTGCGCTCACCGTTTTTCATACGGTTGATCCCTTCGGCTACGGCTTTAAGCGCGTCGATGTCGAGCCCCGAGTCGATCTCGTCGAGGATGATGAGTTCAGGTTCCAACATCTCCATCTGCAAGATCTCGTTGCGTTTTTTTTCGCCGCCGGAGAAGCCCTCGTTCAAAGAACGCTGTATCATCTCTGTCTTCATGCCGAGCTGTTCGACACTCTTGCGCATCAGTTTGAGAAACTCTGCAGCATTAAGGGCCTTTTTGCCGTCGTATTCGCGTTTGGCATTGACGGCGGTACGAAGAAAATAGGCGTTATTGACGCCCGGTATTTCAACAGGATTTTGAAAGCTTAAAAAGATCCCTTCCAATGCACGCTTTTCCGGTTCCATATCGACAATGCTATTGCCTTTGTAGAGGATCTCCCCGTCAGTAATCTCGACATCATAATGGCCGACAATAGCTTTGGACAGTGTGGACTTTCCGGAACCGTTTAGTCCCATAATGGCGTGCACCGTTCCCTTTTCTATATTGAGGTCAAGTCCGTTTAGAATTCTCTTGTCGCCGATGTTGACGCTCAGGTTTTTAATGTTCATCATCCTACACTTCCTTCCAGCGTTAAGTTGAGCAGCTCTTTGGCTTCGACGGCAAACTCCATCGGGAGTTGACTGAAGACCTCTTTACAGAAGCCGTGCACGATCATCGAAACGGCGTCCTCTTCGCCGATACCGCGGCTTCGCAGATAAAAGAGCTGTTCATCGCTGATCTTCGAGGTGGTCGCCTCATGTTCGATCACCGCGCCCGCATTTTGGGATTCGAGGTAGGGAAAGGTGTGTGCCCCGCATTCTGAGCCGATGAGCAGACTGTCGCATTGGCTGAAGTTACGTGCACCGGCGGCATCAGCACCCATTTTTACCAGTCCACGGTAGTTGTTTTGCCCGCGCATAGCGGAGATCCCTTTTGATATGATCGTCGAGCGACTGTTTTTACCGACGTGGATCATCTTGGTACCCGTATCGGCCTGCTGTGCCAAGGTCGTGATAGCAACAGAGTAGAACTCGCCGACGGAGTTATCGCCTCTTAGAATGCAGCTTGGGTATTTCCAGGTAATGGAAGAGCCGGTCTCGACCTGGGTCCAGGATATCTTGGAATTTTCGCCTTCGCATAGGCCGCGCTTGGTGACAAAGTTGAAGATGCCGCCTTCGCCCTTCTCATCGCCAGGATACCAGTTCTGTATCGTGGAGTATTTTATCTCGGCATCTTTTTTGGCGATCAGTTCGACGACGGCGGCGTGGAGTTGGTTTTCGTCACGCTGCGGCGCAGAGCAGCCTTCATTGTAGGAGACGTAGCTGCCTTCATCGGCGATGATCAGTGTCCGTTCAAACTGCCCTGTGTTTTGCGCATTGATGCGAAAATAGGTTGAGAGCTCCATCGGACAGCGTACCCCCTTGGGTATATAGACAAAGGTGCCGTCGGTAAAGACAGCTGCATTGAGCGCAGCGAAATAATTATCACTCATCGGTACAACAGAGAATAGATACTCTTGTACCAGTTCAGTATGTTCACGTATCGCCTCGGAGATAGAGCAGAAGATGATGCCAAGTTCATTGAGGGTTTCAGAGTAGGTCGTCTTGACGGAAACGGAGTCGAAGACCGCATCGACGGCAATGCCCTGGAGCATGTTCTGCTCTTCAAGCGGGATACCGAGTTTTTTGTAGGCCTCCAAGACCTTTGCATCGACTTCGTCGAGACTGTTGGGCGCTTTTTTAGGGGCCGCAAAATAGGAGATAGCCTGATAATCGATAGGTTTATAGTGTATGTGCGCCCAGTGGGGCTCTTGCATCTTCTCCCACCGGTGCAGGGCTTTGATGCGCAGCTCCGTCATCCATAGAGGCTCCTCTTTTTTGGCGGAGATGAAACGGATGACATCCTCATTAAGGCCCGGTGCTACGGTGTCTTCTTCGACATCAACGGTAAAACCGAGCTTGTACTCCTGAGAAACGAGTTTATCAACATCTGTCTGCGCCATGACCTCTCCTTTTTCTCTTCTTTTAACTACTATATTCCAAATCAGAGAAAAATTATCTTATTAAATAGAGGTGAGTAATATTTTTTATATTTGAGGCTATGTTATATGCGTCGTAATCGGGAAGATCTGAAAGAGAATAGGGGAGGGATGATTCCCCGTTTTAGTAGGATAAGAACAGTTTAGAAAATTGATCGGCACTCACAGGTTTACTGAAATAGTATCCCTGAACCAATTTGCATTTTTCAGAAGCAAAAAAATCTTTCTGTTCGCTGGTTTCGATCCCCTCTGCAATGACATCGAGCCCTAAAGTGTTTGCCATGGCCATGATGGCTTGGACAATTGCCTTGTCATTGGTGTCATGGGGGAGGTTCTCTACAAATGATTTGTCAATTTTGATATTGTTGATCTCAAAGCGTTTGAGATAGCTCAATGAAGAGTAACCCGTCCCGAAATCATCAATGCTGATCGAAATACCAAGCTGGTGTAACTCTTGAAGTGTCTGCATGTTCTCGTCACTGTTATGCATGATGGTAGATTCGGTTAGCTCTATGCCAAGGTACTTTGTCGGCAATGCATACTTATTGAGATATTTTGACACCAGTGCGATGATATTGTCATGGCGGAACTGTTTTGCTGAGACATTGATACAGATCTTTTCAATGTTGAGTCCCTGGTCGAGCCACTCTCTGAACTGTTTTAATGTCTTGTCAAAAACGATCTCACCAATAGGGATGATCAGACCGGACGTTTCTGCGATTTCGATAAACTGATCGGGCATGATAATGCCGTCTTTAGGATGTTGCCAGCGAATCAAGGCTTCGGCAGCCCGTATTTTTCCGCTTTCAAGATCGATCAGAGGCTGATAATTAATAAGAAACTCATCATTTTTGATCGCTTCACGAAGATCATTTTCTATGGCGATACGCTGCAACGCCTTATGCGTGATCTCTTTATGGTAGAAACTGAAGTTATTACGGCCGTTGTATTTAACTTCATACATGGCTGCATCCGCGTGCTTTATGAGTGTTTCGGCATTGGAACCGTCATCAGGATAGAGGCTGATACCGATACTGGCACCCAAGGTGAAAGAGTGCGTATCGATCTTAAAGGGTTCATAAAAAAGTTGAAGGATAGACGTTGCGAGGTCTACAAGCCTGTCAATAGAGTGGTATTCGCTTGACATAATGATAAACTCATCGCCGCCTAATCGCGCCATGAGATCTGTCGCTCCAAGCACGCCGTTTATCTTCTGGGCGATTATTTTCAAGAGGGTGTCTCCGGCACTGTGCCCTAGTGTGTCATTGACATTTTTAAAGTGGTCCAGATCTAAAAAGAGCAGCGCTACCTGGATACCGTTAACGTTAGCTTTTTCCAACTCGATCGTGAGGAACTCAGAAAAGAAAGCACGGTTGGGCAGGTCTGTCAGTTCATCGTGATAGGTCTGATGCTCCAGCTCTTTGGTCCGGACATCAATAAGGTGAAATAGCCCTTCGGGTACGAGGCTGGAAAGTTTATCAGCTAAAGGAAGTGGAAGTGATGGCGTATGCAAAAACTGTGGTTCCGTAAATGTGCTCTCGGATAAGATCAGAACGGTGGATGAAAAGTTCAATAAACTGTAGGTCTCGTGTGTGTAAAACTCGCCTAAAGTGAAACAGCCGGCGATCTGCGTGCTGTCACAGAGGTGGTCGATCTCAAACTTTACAACATTCTCCGGTAAAAAAAGACGCCGCCCTTCACAATAATAGGCGAAAATCGCTTCAGGGTTGGGGACGTTTTGTTGTATGTTCTCCTTGAGCATGTTTTTATGGGCGATCATATTGGGATTGCCATAACCGATATAGACTTTGTCATCTGTTTTGACATTACCGGAGACGATGAAGGCTTCATCATCCAGAGCGATGATACCGCGTGCAATAAAGTTTTCCCCGCGTTTGATCATCAACGGAAAGGCAGAACCGACACCGGGCAGTGCATCGGCGATATCCGGACCGAGATAATGTCTGAAGATCGAGAGAGGGGAATGGTTGTCAATGGATTCGATACGGTTGTTTTTGACACCGGTGACGGTCATCTCTTTTCCTACGGGTTGCCAGCCAAAGGAAAAGTCCTTATACGCATTAAGACGGGCACCATTGAGTGAAACAGCGACAATACCGCTGGAGAGGATCTCTTCGCCAGCTATGATGAAGGTGTCTGTAAAGGTCGGTGTTGAAGCGATACCGCCGGAGATAATGATATCGTCACAGTATGGATAAAGGCCTTCTAGAAAGAGCTCACCATTGACTGTTGACGCTTCACTGAATGCGATTATTGCCTTTGTGTCATTATGGCAGATCTGAGATGCTATCTGTTTTCCAAGCAGTTCACAATCACTGTATTGGGTGGAAAAAGCCAAAGTGAGTGTCGTTTCGCTAAAGACGGTCACATTAAGCTGAATCGTATGCCCATAATCATGAATGAGACCGTTATCAATGATGCCGTCACTCGAGCAGCCGATGATTGTTGCCTGCGGCAGTATCTTTTGGGTTTCTTGAAGAACATGTTTAAGATGTTTCTTGTCATCTGTTGCTGCAAAGACTTGAATAAGTACTGTGGGGAAATTATGAAAGACTTCCAACTCTTCTATACGCGGAAGCTCATTGTTCTCAAGGAGTATATTTTGCATTAACATAGCACAACTCCTTTGTCTCAATAGATATCATCAAATATTATCAGTTTGATAATTCTATCAAAATATAGCTATTTCTGTCTAGTCTGCTGAATCTCTTTTCCTTCTCTACGGTTTAAACGACATAGAACCTTGTTAGGAACGTTTGATTGCATCTAGAGCAGCAGGTATGAAATAATAGTGAGGTTTATCTGAAAAAAAGAGGGGTTAATTGAAAACATGGATTGAACATAAGGTTACGCTTCATTTAAGAAGCGTAATGTAGTGTATTACTTCAACAGTTTGAATACTTTATCTTCGTTGATAATGGCATTTGTACTGCTGTTTTCAAGGTGAAGACTGCCTTGAGCATGCGGACTCACCTTGGCACTGTCAGTGTTGTATGTAATCGACTCTGAGTAGTCAGCAGTATCGACTCTCCATGTTGAATCAGAAGGAAGAAGCTGATTCCCGTTTGTATCGATCGCATCAGCCAATTTACCCCATTGGATCCAACTACCGTCATACATACGTGTCGGGTAACCAAGAACTGCTGCAGAGGTAAATGTTAATAGAGATGCTTTAGTACCTGTACGACAGTAGATATAAGCTGTTTGACCTTCACTATAACCAGCATCGGCAAAGATTGATTCGATCTCATAGATATCTTTGAAGCTGTATGTAGCATCTTTCCCGTCAATAACGCCGTCACCATTGATGTCGCTGCTGCCGTCTTTTGTATTGACAACATCGGTGTAGTAGATGTTCTGAGCACCCTTGATATGACCGTCAAATGCTGTATAACACTGTGAAGCACCATCTGCACCACATACTGTAAACTCTGTTTTCGCTTTTTTGCTGCCAAAGTATTCTGCTTCACTACGTGCATCGATGATGGTGGCATTTTCTGCGCCGCCTGCAACCAACTCCATCATGTCACCTGTAGTCGCTTGAAGAATCGTACCGTCACGTTTGATCTCTGAAATAGAGTGTGTTCCATTCATAGGTGGAACAGATTGATTTGCAACGAAGATATCGTCTTTAGAGTTGATTCCAAGAGATTGCAGGTTAGTGTTGATCTCCGGATTAAGCACATGTGATGCCTGCCCGTTCATGACAGCGATATTCTCCTGCGGAACACCCCAGTATGCCAGTGTATACCACATTCTCACAGAACCGGCGTAGTATGCGCTGTCACCTTCGGCAAGGACAAGCAAGAACATGTCATGTTTTGGATCGATGTTGTAAGCCATAAAAGCATCGTCCATCTGCTGACCTGAGAATACAGGTTTTGGCACATTGGAGACACCGTCATTTCTAAAATCACCTGAAGTTGTACAACCAGCAGTACGGTCAAATGTAAACGTGTCTACATCATTGTGTTTGATGTAGTTGTGTGCATCACCGTAGATATCACCGACTTGCATGACAAAAAGTTTTCCGCTGATACCGGCAGGTCTGTTGTGTTTCCAATCAGTAATCCATGCTGCAGCTTTTTCTGCTGATACAACACCGTAGTTATTCAAAGCATAATCGTCGTTTGAACGGTTGGTAAGATCGCTTACAGTTAGTACCTTGACACTTTCAGAAAACATATGTTTGTGTTGGTTGGCAGTTGTTTCTGCAGAGAAGAGTGCCGTAGCGGTAATGGCTGAAGCAACAAGAGATAGACAGGTTTTAGAGATAGACATTTTGATCCTTAAGGAGTAGTTTTTTTTTAGTCTTAATGACTGTAGAGACAGTTTAATAAAACAAAACGACAGGTTGTGTCGCACATTAGTAGTAAACTATATTCAACTATATAAAATCAATATTGTTGAATAACGGGCGGGATTTTACAATATACGCGGCAGATGTCAAGGAATTTGATGATTTTGTGACAACTTTGTGATTATTTTATCACATTTAATAAATATGTTCAATTATCACAGTGATGTTATAAAGAGGTAGTTTAGAGTGTAAAGATGTTAAATGTGTATGATAGAGTGCGCTTGTTTATTTTTAGTATCTGTTTATCTGCAGAATGTTTTGTGCGTTACAGCTCGGATCTATTTAGTATGATTTTAATGTTGAACAGCATGAATTACCTCTTTTCCTTGAATGCTGGGACATTTTTCTGAGCCATAAGAACAGAAGACACAGCAGTCACCTTTTTTTGGCTTGAGCAGTGTATGACACTTCTCACACTCATAAAACCATTGGCAAGCATCTGTCGGCATCGTCTCTATTTTTTTGTGACCGCATTTCGGACAGGTGATCTCAGATTCAAGAACAACAGTGCTTTTCATCAAAAACTCCTTACCCGTTTATAGTTTCAAGCGTTTGAGTCTAAGCGCATTACTGATCACGGAAACTGAGCTGAAACTCATGGCTGCGGCGGCTATCATTGGTGATAGCAGTATGCCAAAGAACGGATACAGTACGCCAGCAGCAACAGGAACACCCGCCGAGTTATAGATGAAGGCAAAGAAGAGGTTCTGTCGGATGTTGCGCATAGTGGCTCGGCTTAATCGTCTCGCCCTGACAATACCTCTGAGATCACCTTTGACTAAGGTGACACCGGCACTCTCCATTGCTACATCGGTCCCTGTCCCCATGGCGATACCGACATGAGCCTGTGCCAGAGCAGGGGCATCGTTGATGCCGTCACCGGCCATGGCAACAATACGGCCTTGGGCTTGAAGCTCTTTGATGATCTGGGCTTTTTGTTCCGGCAACACTTCGGCATGTACCCGGTCTATCTGCAGTTTGCCGGCAACGGCTTCTGCCGTCGCACGGTTGTCGCCCGTGAGCATGACCACTTCGATGCCTTCTGCATGCAGATCGCGAATAGCTTCGGGTGTTGACTCTTTGATGGGGTCAGCAACTGCGATCAGACCCGCCGCTTTACCATCGATAGCGATCAGCATAACCGTTTTACCGTCGGCACGCTGTTGTTTCGCTTGCTGCGCTAATACTCCGGCATGGATGCTTAGGCTCTCGAGCAGTTTTATAGTACCTACCGCTACGGCATGGCCATCGACTTCACCGGTGACACCCATGCCGGTAATGGACTGGAAATCATCGGTCTTGATCAACGCAACCCCTTTTTCCTTGGCGCCATTGACGATAGCTTCTGCCAAGGGGTGTTCGCTGGCACGTTCAAGGCTTGCGGCCATGCGTAACACGTCATCTTCACTAAACCCAACTTCTGCTTGCACGGCGACCAGTTTCGGTCTGCCTTGTGTGAGTGTACCGGTCTTGTCTACTACAAGGGTGTCGACCTTTTCCATGATCTCCAGTGCTTCGGCATTTTTTATTAATACACCCGCCATCGCGCCACGCCCCGTTGCTACCATGATGGAGATTGGTGTAGCGAGCCCCAGAGCGCAGGGACAGGCAATAATAAGTACAGCCACCGCATTTACAAGGGCATATGCCAAGCGGGGTTCGGGTCCTACCATCCACCAGACTATAAATGCGATTGCGGAGACACTGACCACGGCAGGGACAAAATAGCCTGCTACGACATCGGCCAGTTTTTGGATCGGTGCCCGTGAGCGTTGCGCCTTGGCCACCATGGCAATGATCTGTGCCAGCAAGGTGTCGGCACCGACTTTTTCTGCTTTCATTAAAAGAGAGCCCGTTCCGTTAATCGTCGCACCTATGACCTTCTCTCCATCTCTCTTTACGACAGGGATGGGTTCACCTGTGATCATGGATTCGTCCACGTTGCTCTCACCATGGATGACCATACCGTCTACGGGTATCTTCTCTCCGGGACGGACACGAAGGGTATCGCCGGGCTGGACCTGTTCCAAAGGGATATCGAGCTCCATTCCGCCATTTTTTAGGATGTGGGCCGTATTCGGGGCAAGTT
>JBATWM010000162.1:0-5886 GCA_049672605.1 Sulfurimonadaceae bacterium | reverse complement strand
TGTTTTTCAATAAAGCTAATGCTGATAATAAGGCATTTAATAAATCGGAACATCTAAAGAATTAGAATTGTAAAGAAAGTTTTTACTTCCCGAAAAGTCGGGAGAAGAACCCTTTTCCTTGTGCTTTTTGCACCATACGTATATAGCGGTCAACTGAGGCCGCACCTACCTCATAATCTTTGATCATCTTATCTTTAGCCCCGATACTGACACAAAAGGGAACGGAACCGATCTCATACTTTTTAGCTAGACGAGGGTTCTGTGTCACATCGACTTTAGCGATGATGGCCTCATCGTTAAAGTAGTTGTCGAGGTGGGGCAGGTTGGCAAGTACCTCTTGGCAGGGGCCGCACATCGGCGAGTAAAAATCGATAAAGATCGCTTTATCGCTGCTCTCTACCAGCTCAACATAGTTTTCATCATGCAGTTCTATAACCATTTCATAACCTCCATTGCAATAAAGATGACACCCAAGAACATCACGGATGTCAAAAAAACCAGGGCGGTGATATCTTTAGGTCTGCAGTCATACAGGGAACCCAGGTTCACATTGGCGACGGCCAATGGCATAATGAGCTCCATAAACAAGATACCTTTGATCATCGAATCCATCTCGATTTGTGAAAGTATGGCAAAGGTGATGAGCGGCAGAAGGATGAACTTGACGCTGCTGACCCAGCCGAGCAGGAAGCGGTTGATGGTCGTGATCTTGACATCATAGAGATAGATGCCAAAAAGGAGCAGCTGCATTACCATGGAGGCGTAGGCGCCCATCTGCAATCCCTTGTCTACCACAGCCGAAGGTTGATATCCGTAGAGGTTAAGGGCAATAGCGACAAAGGCTGCCCAGATGATAGGGATCTTCAAGATGTTGACTAGGGATGTTCTGACATCAAAGCTGCCGCGGGAGTAGAAATAGACCCCGGCAATATAGACAAAAAAGACATTGACCAGATTGATGACAGTGGTGTAGGGGATACTCTCTTCGCCAAAGATGGCGATGCCCAGGGGAATACCAAGATTCCCCGTATTGCCGATCAGGGCGGCAACCGTAGCGATGGAGCGTTCTTTGGTGTCTCTGAAGAGGGCCCGTGCAACGACAACGCTGAAGGCCAGTGCCAGCATGACCACAACAAAATAGATGGCAGGCGCATAGGCCAATGTGGTGTCAATAGGGCGTTTCAGCAGTCCCCAAAAGGTCAAAAATATCTGCAGAAAGTAGACGGACAAGAGGGTGATCGTCCGGTCGTCGATCTGCTCTTTGAAGGTGCGTTTGGCGATGTAGCCGACTGCAATGAAGAGGTAGATGCTAAGGACCGAGATCAAAATAGAGTTCATGAGAGTATTGTAGTTTGTTGCGGGTTAGTTTTGGTTTAGCAAAGAGGGCTGCTTTAGGAGAATCATAATTGCATTAAATTTTTAATGAGCAAAAGTTTGACAGCCAACTCTAACAGTCTATAAAGTAGAATGGCAAAAATCAGCCAAAGGATCGGTATGGTCGATGTTTTAGTAATAGGTAGCGGTGGTGCAGGCATGGTGGCGGCACTCTCGGCAAAAGAGGCCGGTGCAACGGTGGCTGTGCTGGGTAAAAGCTATCCTACACGTTCGCAGACATGTATGGCGCAAGGCGGCATCAATGCGGCTATCGGTGCTGAGGACAGTGTTGAAAAACATATCGCCGACACTCTAAAGTCTGCACAGGGTTTAGGTGATGAAAAGGCTATCGAAAAACTGTGTCGTGAGGGTGTTGAGGCGGTAGCTTGGCTAGACAAGATCGGTGTCCCTTTTTCCCGCTCTGCTGAAAGTGGTATCGCCCAACGTCGATTGGGCGGTGCTTCGGAGTCACGTGCGTGCTATGCGCAAGACTATACAGGACTGAAACTGCTTCACTCACTCTATGATAACTGCCTGAAAGAGGGCATTGTCTTTCACAATGAGCAGTTCCTGCTTAGTCTCATCACGGATGAGAGCAGTGCCTCTGAGCCTAGCGTCACAGGCGTCACAGCACTTAACATCAAAAGTGGTGAAGTGGAGAGTTTTAGTGCCAAAACGGTCATCATGGCAACAGGCGGTTACAGCCGCATCTATCAAAAGCACTCGACAAACGCAACCGGTTCGACAGGTGACGGTTTGGCGGTGGCATTGCGGGCAGGGGTTCTCTTAAGCGATATGGAGTTTGTACAGTTCCACCCGACAGGGTTGAAGAACTCTTCTATCTTGATCTCAGAGTCTGCACGCGGCGCCGGAGGACTCCTTCTTAATGCCAGGGGCGAACGCTTTACCGATGAGTTGCAGCCGCGTGATGCACTCTCCCGTGCGATTCATGATGAGATCGAAAAGAGCGGAAAAGTCTTTATTGATATCCGCCATCTGGGTGAAGCGTTTATAGACCATGAACTGCCG
Organism: Sulfurimonadaceae bacterium; assembly: GCA_049672605.1. Classification (GTDB taxonomy): domain Bacteria; phylum Campylobacterota; class Campylobacteria; order Campylobacterales; family Sulfurimonadaceae; genus Sulfonitrofixus. The sequence goes on along the minus strand of JBATWM010000162.1, from coordinate 3,483 downwards.
CAAGAGCGTAAGCTTGCCAAGCTCTATGAAAATGTCGACCCGGTCCACGATATAATCCCCATTAAACCGGTGGCTCACTACACGATGGGCGGTATTGCCGTTGATGAAAATGCAGAGAGCAGTCTAAAAGGACTTTTTGCTGCCGGTGAATGTGCAAACCATAATGTTCATGGTGCCAATAGACTGGGCGGTAACTCACTGTTAGAGCTTGTGGTCTTTGGTAAAGAGGCAGGGGTTAATGCTGCAAAAGCAGCGATTGACACCGTTAATGAAACGCCGTCAAACAGAGGCGCTCAAAGCGACTTGGCGATGCTTGAGGAGATTAAGGCCTATACCAATGAAGTTAACTTTTATGAAAGCCGTGCCCTTATTGGTGATCTGTTTTACAAAAATGCCGGTATTAGGCGTACACAAGCACAACTAACAACGGCACTTCAACAGATCAAAGCCATACAGCATAAAGTCCCTAAAATGGGTGTGGTGGACAGGTCGACCTGTTATAACACCAATCTTATTGAGTTTTTAGAGTTTACTAACATGTTAGTACTTGCAGAGGTGATGTTAGAGGGGATGTTGGCCCGCAATGAGAGTCGAGGGGCACACTTTCGTGATGATGCTGTTGAGCGTGATGAGAAGTATGCTTCTCATACACTATCGTATTTGCATAACAAGAAGGTTGAGGTCTCATTTTCATGACTATTCAAGAGAGACAAGATGATTGTGAACAGCGTTTTGAGGAGCTGAATGATGAAGATTAATATACGCCGCGGTGAGAAAGAAGAGCGTTACAGTGTTGCTTTGGAAGAGAGTACACTGTTAGAGCTCCTAACTAAGATCAAAACAGAACAAGATGCAACCCTGGGTTTTGCTTCGGGATGCCGTTCAAGTGTTTGTGGCTCGTGTGCCATGCGTGTGAATGGCAAAGAGGTCTTGGCCTGTGCCTATAAACCGCAAGACGGTGATCTTGTCGAGCCGCTAAAAAATGTACCTGTTATTCGTGACCTTGTGGTGGATATGCAGAAGGCACTTGACTTTAACAAGGTGGCTAAGGCCTGGGCCGGAGAGAGTGCAGAGACAGCTGCTCTCTCTCCTGAAGATGCAGAGGTCAACGAGGTGCAGAGTGACTGTATCTTGTGTGGGGCCTGTTATAGTGCCTGCCCTGTTTATGCGGTTAACAGCGAATTCATCGGCCCTTTTGCACTCACACGCAGCTGGCGCTATGTAGCAGACAAACGTGAGAGTGATGTGGCTGGCAAGATCGATGCTGTTCAGACAAATGGCATCTGGGACTGCACACTATGCGGTGAGTGTGTGCCTGTCTGCCCGCAAGGTATCGCACCGAAATCTGACATCGATATGTTGAGAAACAAGAGTAATATATTGGGTTATATGGATCCTAAATATGCCAGTTTTGGCGGCGGACTAGACTTTGGGGCACCTAGTTTTTAACTGAAGTTCTAGCTTCAGCGCATCTTGCACAAAAGTTTACCTCTCCACGCACAGCAGTGCGCTATCGGATAAACATTTTGCACAATCTACACTAAATCTAAAACTTCAATCATATAAAATATTTATAGAGTACTTTGCCAGTTTGAAAAAGCTTACACTTGTATTCCTATTTGAATTGTCAGTAAGTTTGAACTTTGTTGCGTCGAACACAGGTCAGGCTCCGCCTGTATGCTCCGGAGGTTCTGAGTTAAGAAAATCAAACAGATAATAGTGCCGGGAGGGTATTGCACTTTCTTTTTTTCGTTAGGTGAAGGCCGTTGAGAAAAAGCAAACTGCTTTGCTTTTTTAGGACTGGAACCGGAGACGTTATGTGAAACATCGTCGAAGGCGTTTCTTTGTGCAGGCAAAGAAAAAAAGTGACATAACCTCTATTCAAAGACATTCAAAAAAGATATTTATAGAGCCAAGGAGTCAATGTTTTGACATCATTAACCGTGGATCCACTATCTAGTAAATTCACAGTTGCCACATTGTTAATCAGCTACAACAAAAAAACTCAGTTTGCTTCTGTTATACTTGGTTAGTTAATAAAACTATGGGTTTTAGAACCCTAAAATGAGGTAATATGGCAACAAAAGAACATTCAGTAGATATCTCCGCTAAGATCGATATGCAGGATTTTAAAGATGCGATCTTACAGGCACAACGTGAAGTTGGCAACCGTTATGACTTTAAAGGCATAACAGCAGACATTGATTACAGCGAAAAAGCTAAAACATTGACACTCACAACATCAAGTGATAACAAACTCGAAGCACTGCAGGACATGGTCATCGCAAGACTGCTCAAACATAACCTAAGCTCTAAAGTGTTGGATGAAGCGAAAACAGAAGACAGCAGCGGCGGTAACCGTCGTGTTGTTTACAAGATCGTTGACTATATCGAGTCCAAAGAGGCGAAAAAGATCGTTGCCGAGATCAAGAAGATGAAGATCAAAGGCAGTGCTGTTTTAGAGGGTGATTATATCCGTGTTAAGTCTAAACAGATCGATGAACTTCAAACAGTGATCAGAGAGATCCGTGCTATGGAGTGGGATGCTCCACTTGTATTCGAAAATATGCGATAGGTGAGAAGTGTAAAAAAAGCCAACTGCTTGGCTTTTTTAGCGTGAGACCAAAGGAAATCCCCTTGGGGAGAACCAGAGTTGATGTACGAAGCACCAACGACGGAGACTTTATATAAAGGATTTTGATGAGTAAAATGACCGTAGCCGAAGCTTCTGAGTATTTTAAGGTCTCCAAAGAGGCCATTCATAACCGTATTCGCCGCGGTACTCTTGACTGTGTAATTGAACATGGTACTAAGTATGTTGTTGTGGGCGATGTCAAAAGTGAACCGGTACAGAACAACGCCGGAAACGACAAATACTACAGCTATATTGAGCAAGAGAACGCGGTGCTTAAGGCCAAGATCTCTGAACTTGAAGGCGAGACACGTTCACTTAGAGAGCAACGTGAGCAGATGCTGATCGAAGAGAAGGTGAAGATTGAACAGATCTATAAAGAGCGTGACATCCAGCTGAAAAGTGTTTTGCAGGTGGTTGCCTCTAAGTTTCTGACACATCAGAATATGGAAGCTGTTATCGAAGAGGCAGTTGCTGCCGAAGAAGCGGAGCCTTTTGACGATGTGATCGATGTTGTTGATGAAGAAGAGGATTTTGTCTCTTTGAAACAGTTTATGAAGCTGAAGATGTACTCCAAGAAGAAGCGTGACAAGATCAAGGCGCGTTTTGAACAATACGCCTTTGATGATGAGCGTATTTTGGTGAAGAAAAGTAAAATCTACCTCAAGCCGAATCACTTCGATTATAGCGACCTAATCAAATAAAAATCCCAAAAAGTTCCAGCTTCGGCGCATCTTGCACTGAAGTTCACCTCTCGACGTACCGATGTACGCCTTCGGATTCACTTCCGTACAACCTGCACCAAATCTGAAACTTTTACGAGTTCAGTTTTGTTTTAGATGAGCTTCGCC
>JBATWM010000161.1:0-1505 GCA_049672605.1 Sulfurimonadaceae bacterium | reverse complement strand
CCGGTTGTAAGAAGGTTCTCCAAGAGTTTTCGTTGGGCTGTACCAAAACGGTGTTGTTCATCGATCATGATGAGCCCACTCTCCGGCAGCTCGCGATAGAGCAGGGCATGGGTGCCGATGATAAAGTCGTATTGTGTAAGGTCGAGTGACTTCTTGGTGCTGTTTTGTACCAAAACACTTTTAAGGTGCGGTAGATGCTTTTGCGCCTCTTCAAAAAGCTGATTGGCCAAGATGGTAGTAGGTGCCATTAAAATAGCACGGTGCGGCTGCGCCATAAGTGCAGAAGCCAAGATGACCATTGTCTTACCTGACCCCACATCACCGACAACCATCCGTTTGGCTGAGACATCTTTTTTAAGATCGTTTTCTATCGCCTCGATGGCAGCTGTCTGCTCGGTTGTCAGGGTAAAAGGCAGCGTTGCCGACCACTCATTCCATTTTCCGGTAAGTTGGTAAAGAGAGGGGAAGTAGCGTCGTTTATTGCCGAGCACTTTCATGTAGTCATAGAGCTCTGTAAATTTCAGGGCTTGGATCTGATGTAAGGATAGTCTGTCGCCTTGCTCAGGTGTTGGGAAGTGGATACTCAGAAGGATCTTGATGACCGCATCAGGCAGGCCCTCAGCTCTTAGGTTGTCACTGTTGATGTAGCGCTCGACAAGTCGACGCATAACGTCGGCTCTCAATGCTGTCTTATATTTGGGAACAATAGTGCCGACCTCGCCGATCTTGAGGGGATGGGTCATCTGACAATGTCCGCTGCTACAGCTTATCTTGCCGTAAAAAAAACTCTGTTCCCCTATCACAAAGTGGTGGAGTAGATAGGGTTTAGGGTTAAAAAGAACAGCGTCTATACGATGGTTGAAGTTATGGGCAAAAAGGGTGATAAGCGTGCGTTTTGGCGAACGTGATATCTGCTCGACTGTGGCGTCGATGACCTGCATCTTATCCACTTGCATCTGGGTGGTAATACGTTTGTCCTCATAAGCAGTAGGAGCGATAGTTGCGAGTGCAGAGATGCTCTGAATACCAAGACGTTTGAATTTGTCTTGGTCTTTAGATTCAATTTGCAAGACTTTCCTTCTCTATTCAAGATGTCGTCACTCCTGCGAAGGCAGGAGTCAAACAGCGAATTACCTATTAGTGTTCAAATTTTAGATCATCTTAACTTGTGGGCTCCTGCCTTCGCAGGAGTGACAGAACCCTAGATAGTACTTATAATGTCAGACATCTTTCCATAATCACTAAATTATGAATAAGTATAACGCCAAACCTTTGAATAGTGCGTTTATTTGGCAAATGGATACTCTATTAATAACAACTTTGATAAAATAAACTTTTAAATTCGAAATTTTTTAATATAGAGAGTACATGAGACAATTTTTTTTATTTTTAGCGTTTCTTTTTTTCCTGGCTGGTTGCAGTAAAGATATTGAAGAGTATAACAAACCGGCAGCATACTGGTACAAACGAATAATCGAGTCGGTTTCAGAGGGTAACCTTGACAA
>JBATWM010000160.1:0-1537 GCA_049672605.1 Sulfurimonadaceae bacterium | reverse complement strand
GCATTGACATTTCAGAGACACCTGAGATCGCCTCAAGCTTTAGTGTCTTTGCTATTCCGACACTGCTGATCTATCTTGACGGTAAAGAGTTTCTACGCAAAAGCCGCCACATGAGTGTGGATCAGGTAGTAGAAGAGATCAAACGCCCTTACGACATGATGACGTCGTGATTTTTAATATTTAGACCTAAACTACTCTCCAAGTTCATCAATATTTATTCGACATGCATCTATGTTTTTTTCAACACCGTTAAAAATATTTCCACTGCATGCTTCATTAAATTTAAATCTCTGCTGTATACGTTCTTTGGTATTGAAAATTTCATCTTCCAAGTCGACACCTAGCCTACCAGAGTGACTTTGTATCCATTGCAAGCTTTCTGAAAATCCTTTAATACTTTTTGTCTTTTTATTAAACCAATACCATTGACAGGCAGAAGCTTTCTCTAAATATTGTCTTGTTTCTAAGACAGGATTTTCAATCATCTTCTGCCATGCCCAAGCATATTGTAAAGATATAGCAGTATGCGTTTTTGGATATTTATTATTTTTAGCTTCTTCAATAATAATAATTCGCTCCACATCATCCCGAACCCCATTACCATTAACATCAATCCCTAAAAGAGTCGAATCATTGACAACCGAGTCAGGCTCCGGCGGAAGTTGATGCCCGTTGATCACTTGATGGTCGTTGGCTTTAGGTATTTCGAAAGCACTGTCGAAAGCAGGTAAAGAGATAGAAACGGTTATGAGTATGAGGAGTACGAGAAAGTGTTTCATGATGGTGCCCTTAAGGCACACTATATCATAAATAGTTTTATTTTGTTAGTAAAGAGATTGTCATTTTTAAACTGACTATTCTCGTAGTCAGTTCTAATTTGGCAAGAAGGCGAGCAGTGCCGCTGTAACGGCGACGTTCAGTGACTCGACCCCACGTTGCATCGGGATGGAGAGTGACTTGTTACAGAGTCTTGAGACCTCAGCACTCACCCCTTCACTCTCGTTGCCCAGGACAAAGACAACTCTCTTGCCCGTTTTAACACTGTAGATATCATCTTTGGCATGCGAAGAGAGCGCATAGATCTCAGCAGTTGCACCCAAATCTGCCAAAGGGGCTTCCAGTGTTTTACAGTAAAAAATAGGGATCTTAAACAGTGTCCCGGCACTTGCCTTAATGACTAAAGGGGAGATCTTGGCACTGCTGTTTGTCGGCAGGATGATACCGTCGATCTTTCCCGCGGCAGCGGAACGTACAATCATGCCGAGGTTTTGCGGATTTTGAACCCCATCAAGAGCCAAAAGACGGAATTCATCTCCCAGAGAGGCTTCGATCTTCTCACTTTTTTGGTAGTTTGGGGCGATAATATCGATCGCCACCCCCTGGTCCTGCTTAGCATTTTTAGAGATACGAGAGAGCTGCTCTTTAGAGTGCATCTTGACCTCAACACCACGTTCTTCTGCAACCCTTTTGATCTCAAGGATCACACCCTCGTCACGGTTGCTGGTTGCGAGATGCAGTTTGTGTATCTCTATCGTCT
>JBATWM010000159.1:0-30337 GCA_049672605.1 Sulfurimonadaceae bacterium | reverse complement strand
TGCTTGAACGTATAGCCGCTAGCCTGTCTGACAGAGAGCTGGAACTGATCTTGACGAATGATATCGAGATGGCGAAGATAAACGAAGAGACACGTGACATCGCCAAGTCAACGGATGTATTAAGCTTTCCCTTCTTTGAGATGCCGGGTGCTCCGCTTGGGAGTATCGTCATCTCTGAAGATTATGTTACAGCAGGTGCCGAGAAGTTCGGCCACACCAAAGATGATGAACGTGCCCTTCTTTTTATTCACGGTATGCTGCATATCTTAGGGTATGACCATGAAGTGGATGAGGGTGAGATGCGCGTAAAAGAGCATGAAGTACTTGAAGCATTTGGATTACCGAAAAGTTTAATAGTCAGAACAGAGGATATGTAATGGATTTTGTAATATTTATAGCGGCAATGAGCGCTTTGGTTTTTGGAGCCGACTTTATTATTAGAGAGTCAGAGCGTATCGCCCTGCATTTTAACATATCCCATTTTGTGATTGGTGCAACGTTGATCGCTCTGGGTACCTCTCTGCCCGAGATGGCCGCTTCGATGATGGCAAGTTATGCGGGCAAAAGCGACATGGCCGTCGCCAATGTCATCGGTAGTGTCACATTTAACATTACCCTTGTCTTGGGTGTCGTGTTCCTGATCGCTAAAAAGATCGCCCCTTCGCGAGACCTCTTTTCCCTTGACAGTGCCTGGATCATCATGCCGCCGATGGTCTTTATGCTGATGATACATGACGGTGTCATCAGCCGTTTTGACGGTGCTCTCTTTATATTGATGATGGTCGCGTACCTTGTCTTCCTCTTTACGAGTGCAAAAGATGAGTTTGAAGTCGAGATCGATGACGAGCTTGAGAAAGAAAAATTCAACTGGGGCAAGAGTATTGTTCTGTTGGGTGTCGGTTTTCTACTGACCATCGGTGGTGCAAACTTTGTTGTTGACAGTGGTAGTAACATCGCTAGGATGTTTGACGTAAGCGAATGGATCATTGGTCTTTTCCTTATCGCTTTAGGCACCTCTTTACCGGAACTTGTTGTTTCAATCGTGGCGATCAAAAAGGGGAACGCAGACATGAGTATCGGTAATATTATCGGCTCCAATGTTGCCAACTTCTCTATGGTCATCGGTGGTGCATCACTGCTTAAACCACTCAGTGTAGCAGGCGCATCGAGTTTTGATCTTTACATTATGATCGCCGCTTCTATCACACTCTTTTTGCTGCTTGCCAACAAACTTTACAACAAAGCGGGCGCTATCTTTTTACTTACAATTCTCGCCCTCTTCATCCAAAACGCTTTAGTGACATTATAAAAATCCATTTTTCTTCTTACTCCCATCGTCATGATGGGTTCCTTTATACCACTTATTTATAGGCTAATTTGGGCGCATTTTTCTAATATTAACAACTATTAACAACAAAATTACATGGTATACTACTAGAATCTAAAAACAAAACAGTGCTGAAACTTGACCTTGCAGTACAAGCAGAGGAGATAATGATGATGAAATTCAGTAAAGTAAGCTTACTAATCGCAGGACTACTGGTGACAACAGGTGCCTTTGCCGGCGCTCAACAAGGCAAAGAGATGTTTGATGAGGCAAAGTGTATGGAGTGTCATAACTCAGGTGACTTCGCAAACTCAAAAAAGGTTCATAACTTTAAGCAACTCGAACAGCGTGTACAAGCGTGTCAATTAAACACTGATGCAGGATGGTTTGATAAAGATGTGACAGATGTTGCAAACTATTTGAATAAAGATTTCTACAAGTTCAAAAGCGAAAAATAGTCACTCTGTGACTCCACCCCTAGTTACTTCTAGGAGTGTCGATAGTTCTACTCTACTTCTTAATATAATCCAACTCAATCAACTTATTGTAAATATCAGAGACCATGCCACCGGCAGCAGCACCACCGTGACCGCCATGTTCTACAAGGACAGTTACGATGTATTGAGGATTATTAGCCGGTGCATAGGTGGTAAACCATGCATGTGAACGTGTGTAGTACTTCATATCTCTTTCATTAATGCGTTGTTTGATCTCCTGGGAAATTCCAATAACCTGCGCTGTTCCTGTTTTACCGGCTACAGGGATCTTGGCATGCATAAAGTTGGCTGCAGTCCCTTTTTTAGCTTGACACACTTGGTACATGGCTTGTTGGATGATCGGTAGTTTTTCGTGCTGTTCAGGTGTCAATACGTCTCTGTACTCAGGTGTATACTCTTCATCACCTATCTGCTTAGCCAAGTGTGGTGTAACCAGCTGACCGGTTGCCATTAAGGCCGTGAACTGTGCTAATTGAAGCGGCGTTGTCAAAAAGTCACCCTGCCCGATAGAGGTGTTGAGTGTCTCACCGATGTACCAGGGTTGGTTAAAACGTTTGCGTTTCCATTCACGGTTGGGTACGGTTCCAATAAATTCATTGGGCAGATCTACACCTGTTTTACTGCCTAGACCGAACTGTTTAAGACCAAAACTCATCTCGGCAATACCGACTTTTAGACTCCCTTTATAGAAGTAGTCATCACAACTCTCACGGATCGCTTTACGAATGTCCGTTGTACCGTGACCCGCGTGTTTCCAACAGCGAAAGTTACGTTTACCCAGTTTCATGGTCCCTTCACAGTTGACATTCCACCACTGACTAATACCCGAACTAAGGTAGACAAGACCAAGACCTGTTTTAATCGTCGAACCTGGTGGATAAAGTCCGTTGATAAGTTTGTTGGTAAAGGGCGTGTCAATGTTGTCAATAAGCTCTTTCCAATGTTTAGAAGTGATCCCGGAGACAAAGGTATTAAGGTCATACTCAGGGAAACTTCCTGCTGCTAAGATCTCACCATTGATACCCATAACGATCACGGCACCTGCTTTGGCGTTAAAACGTTCACTGATAAACTCTTGTAAACGCATGTCCAGTGTGAGTGTGAGATCACGGCTCTCAATAGCCTTAGAGTCACTTAAAACTTCGATGACCACGTTTTGCGCACTCACCTTTACCTTACGTTCACCGGCCAAGCCCTCTAAATAGCTGTTATAGTACTTCTCCACACCACTCTTACCTGTAGAACCTATAAGCTTGGCAAGATCATCACGTTCCACATCTTTTATATTGGCCTTGGCAACATAGCCAATGACATGGGCAGCCATACTGTTATATGGGTAGTGACGTTTTGGCGCAGGGATGACTAAAATATGGTCGTCAAGATGAAGCGGTGAATAGACAGGCATTATCTTTTCATATGAGATAAAGTCAACAACACGGATGTCATTATGATTGTAGTAGGAGTCATCGCGTATATAACGTTTGCGGATCTTGGTCGCATTGAGTTCAGGAAGATAACTAATGAGAAGCTTTATCGTCTCATCGAGTTCATCAGTCTCTCCTTCTTTTTTAAGATGCGGTTGCAGCTTAATCGAAAACCCAAGTTTGTTGATGGCGACAGGTCTACCGTCACGGTCGTGGATCTCACCGCGTATCGGCGCTATCATCTCAGTTTTAATGGTGTTATGTGAAGAGAGCGTCGAGTAGTAACTGTTAGACTGTACAGAGAGATAAAAGACACGTATAAGCAAAGAGAGCCATACAAGAAAGAAAAAAGAGATGAGTAGGCGTGTTCTCATAGTAGCCCAACTAATAAAAACTCAAAAAGGATGTACCAGAGTACATGCCAATCGATTGTTGCCAACTCCAACCACAACACCTGTTGCAGTAGTAGTGAAAAGAGCCAAAAGCCAATATATGCCAATACAATGTAGATGAAATGAAGGCAGCGTCTGCACTCAATGAACTGCTCAAGCCTGGGTAAGATGAACTTGTAAACAAAAGAGAAATAGACCAGAGAACTTAAAAAAAGATACCCTTTGTCAGTCTCATATACCAGTAACAAAGACACCACAAGCAGCAGCAAGGAGATGTCCTGTTTGTCCAAAGAGCGGATGAAATAGAAAAAAAGCACGCCGAAAAGTGGCGGCAAAAAGAGGTAGATATTACTCAGGCTCTCATAAATGAGATAGATGATAAAAAGCATTGCTGCTTTTATATAGAATGGATAAGTGATACTTCGTTGCATATCGGAAAGTGTTTACAGTTTATACAATCAGCCCAGATCTTATGTTCGGGCAGAGATTCTTTAGGGATTTCTTTGAAGTCAAGGTGCTCAAAAAAAGCTTGCTGGTAGGTGAGAGAGAGTACCTCTTTGAGTCCGAGTACTTTGGCTTCTTCTAAGGCAAGTTTAATCAGATTTGAGCCGACACCACTGCCTCTGACTGAGATATCAACAATAAGTGAACGCACTTCTGCCAAGGTCATTGTATGAATATGCAGAGCACAAAAGCCGACGAGTCTCTCGTCATCAAAAGCAAGATGATAAGAGCGGATGTTGGTCGCGACTTCGTCGTTATCACGTTTTAAGATAACACCGCTTTCGATTTCAGGTTTGACAAGTATCTGCATGGCCGGAATATCAAGGAGTGTTGCCTTGCGATATTTAATCATCTTGAACCTCAATGCCCTCAACATCGTCATGCAAAGTGTTGTAGATGATAGAAATAAGTTTGTGAATTCCGCGTTTTTTAGAGCTAGAGACTAAAATTGCGCCAGGATAGTCACGCAACAGTTTGCCCTGCTCTTTTTGGTTCAATTTATCGATCTTGGTAAAGACACGAACGATTACCTGGTCTTCGCGGCAGACCTGATCAAGGTACTCAGCAACTGACTGGTCTATCTCAAGTCCCGGATGACGGCAGTCTATAAGATGTAAAAAGATCTTGATCTGTTTACGCTGTGCGATGAAATCCGTCAGGTTTTTTTCCCAATCAGACTTGATAGACTTAGAGACTTTTGCGTAACCGAAACCGGGAAGGTCGACAAATTTGGCTTCCATTCTCTCGTCGTTGTCACGATCTATCATAGTGACATCAAAGAAGTTGATCAGACGTGTCTTACCGGGCGTTGAAGAGACTTTTGCAAGACTTTTTCGATTGCTCAAGGCGTTAAGAAGCGAACTTTTACCTACATTTGACCGGGCCATAAAGACCACTTCATTTAGGTACTCGTTCTCCGGTGCAGCTTGAACATTTGGTGCGGATGTCACAAATACTGAATTAATTATCTCGATCATTTTTTATCTTCCTCTTCGATCTCAAAGGTCATGATAACAGGTTTTGTATCGCCCCCTTTAGCACGAGCTTTGCCTTCAACCGTGCTGATGACGACCTCTTCGCCATTGATCTCTTTTTTCTCGTCGATCTGTTTTATATGAACACTTTTATAAAAGTGGTACTCTTTTTTTGCAGGAACAAAAACAGCTTTGCCTGCTGTGCCTTTATAGATCGACTTGTTCTCTGTTTTAATAAAAAAAGAGACGTTCCCTTCTGCAACATACTTGGTCGGCTTTCGCTTTGCATTGGTGTAGATCGTCACGGTGTCTGCATTTAACTTGTCTGAACCTTTGGTGATCTTAACATCACCCTTAAAGACAGTGATACCGCTCTTTTCATCACCATGAAAGCTTTTGGCAACGACCTTCAGCTGCTCCGCTTGCACAGAAATGAGTAAAAAAAATGTTAATAGATAAAAATGTTTCAAATGCTGTTCCTTATTCAGTTAAAGTAAAAAAACCTGTGACATCTTTGGCTTTGATCAAGCCATTTTTACTGTCATAGAAAAGATCTGTTCCAACAACGTTGTCTGTTTGTTTATCCATTGTAAATGGACCAATAGCCGTAATAGACTCGTCAATTTGGTTGATGACTGCTTTGTTTGTTCTGAACTGCATACCATCCTCGCGATAGTAACGGACATTGCCTTCAAGGGTGATAAGGTCTTTGTTGTTATAAACCCCAAAGTCTGCCTGCAGGTTGTTTCGTAGCGTTCCTGTACTATCAGTATAATCAATTTCCTCGACCTCAATACGATCACCATAACGAAATCCATAATGACCGATCATAATGTCTTTAAGACCATCAACACCTAGTTCATAAAGGGTGAAGTTGCGCAGTTCCAGCTCTGCGACTTCAACATTGTCTTTCATCGTGTTTTTAATCGGCACAGGTTGAAAAAAGAGAAGAATGGCTGCCAATATTAAGGCTACAGCGATAAAAAAATAGTTTGCACTTATTGCCATAACGCTAAATATTCACCGACTTCATCATTGATCTCAAAAAGCTCTTCGATCATCTCTCTGACAGCACCTTCTCCGCCATCCGCCTCACACACCCTGTTCACCACACTTTTGACATGTTTAGAACCATTTTGCGGTGTAAACGATACCCCTACGATAGAGAGCATCTTGTAATCATTAAGATCATCACCGATGGCTGCCATGTTTCGCAGTGGGATGCTTAACTCTTCACCTAGGCTCTTCAGTAACGCAGCCTTATCTTTAACACCTTGATGCAGCTGCGTAACACCGAGCTCTTTGGCCCGTCTTTCCAGCAGTTTTGAATGACGCCCGGTAATAATGACAGCCTGATGACCCAACCTTATCCATGAACTGATCGCAAGGCCGTCTTTAACATTGAAATTTTTGCTCTCATCACCGGAGTCGGAGTAGATGATCTTACCGTCTGTCAGACAGCCGTCTACATCCAATATGATCAGATCGATCACAGCACACCCTTAGTACTTGGAATCCCTGTACGCTCATTTTTAGCCGTAGCTCGTCGCAGCGCAACTGCGAAGGCTTTAAATGCAGCTTCTAAAACATGGTGTTTGTTGCGTCCGCGTTTCATAACAATGTGCGCAGTAATGCGTGCATTTAATACAACAGCATGAAAAAACTCTTCAGCAAGTTCCGTGTCAAAACTGCCAACTTTACCGTTAACATCGACTTCGTAATGCAAGTACGGACGCCCGCTTAGATCCATGTCGCACTCAACAGCCGTCTCATCCATTACAACGGTAGCATTACCAAAACGCTCAACCATCTCAATAGGATAGATCGCTTGAGCAAGCGCTTGACCGATAACTATACCGACATCTTCAACACTGTGGTGATCATCGATATGAGTGTCACCTTTGCAGCTGACATTAAGGTCGATCAGCGCATGTTTACTAAAGGCCTCCAGCATGTGGTCAAAAAAGCCAACACCTGTGTTAATACTGCTTTTGCCTGAACCGTTAAGGTCAAGCTCTACCGAGATATCTGTCTCTTTTGTCGTTCTCTGTTTTGATATCATATTTTATTCTCCAACTATAAATGCATTTTCAAAAGGTGAATTGACTTTAAAGTCACGTGCCTCTGCCTCAGACTTAAAACCGCTGAGCCAGACACGAAAAACTCTTTTGTCATTATACTCTGTATCTTTGATGATCGTATGGTGGCCTCTATAGCCGTCATACTCCTCTTGGGTCTTAAGGGCGCCGTCGACCTTAGAAAAAGAGCCGATCTGTATGGCATATGTTTCATAGGTCAGCACCTCTTGAGGTCCACTATTTAATGCTTGCGCAGAACCTATCTCTTTTTTGTCTTTAAAGCCAATGACCTCAAGTCGAACATTGGCAGTACCCTTTTTTACCATGTCGATATTGTGGGCAGCTTTATTTGAGAGGTCAATAATTCGTGTGCCTACAAAGGGACCACGATCATTGATCCGTACAACAACACTTTTACCGTTTTCACGGTTAGTTACCTTGACAACAGTGTTCATCGGCAGCGTCTTATGCGCAGCAGTCAAAGCGTGCATGTCGTAGATCTCACCGCTTGATGTCGCTTTACCGTCAAAATCAGGACCGTACCAGCTAGAGATTCCGCTGAAGGTTTCACCTACTCTTACTTTCGTCGGGTAATAGCGTTTCCCAAAGACGGTGTAAGGGCGCATTGTAGGATGTACATAAGAGCCGTCTTTTTTTGAACCAGAACTAGTATAACTTTTCGTTGAGCTGCTGGTTGTTTTTTTAGAACTGTGACCTTTAACACCACGGGTGCTGCAACCGGTGATCATCACGCCAGCCAATGCAATAGAAATAAGTTTAATATACACGCAGTTTTTCTCCAATTCTAATGACGTCAGAGTGTTTGTTGTTTTTTGCTTTGAGCGTGCTAACACTGACTTTATAACGTTTGGCAATAGAACTAAGGTTGTCGCCTGATCTAACAATATAGGGCTTTTTAGAGCGAGGTAGTGGCGGAACGATCATCTTTTCACTGATATGGATGACATCACTTTTTTTGTTATTCATTGATTTGAGTTTCTTGACACTGGTTTTGTAGCGTTTGGCAATACCCAGCAGTGTGTCACCAGAACGTACGACATAACTGTTTTTTGCATATTTGAACTTGTATTTGTTTATAAGTGCCGGTGTTGTCGGAATGATAAGCTTTTGACTCACACGAAGATAATTAGACTTGAGCTGATTAAACTCTTTAATAATCTTATAGGGCACTTTGTATTTAGCACCGATACGAGAGAGATTCTCACCAGGTTTTACAATATGAACCAGGTAGATCTTTTTAAGGTCGCAAGGTTTGTAGTTTTGATTAAAACGGTTAAGTTTGTTGTAGGGAATGTAGACATCACAGTGTTTTGAAAATGGCGGCACAAAATCATAGGTAAGGTGGCGATTGAGCTTGCGCATCTCTTTTTCATCAATATCAAGAATATCAGCGACGCGGCTGAGCTTTTCGCCTTTAGGCAGTGTTATTGTCGCAATAGAGTTATGATTAGCACGGTTCATCAAGTAGCCGTAACCACTGCTGCTCATGTCATTTTCATCGATACCCATCAGACCAAAAGAGAGGATTTTACGAAGGTAGTTACGTGTCTCTTTGGGGAGATACTTTTTATCTTCATTCAAAAGTGTAAAGACATCGTCTCTTCCGTCAGCCTTGTCAATTGCTCTTAAAACGCACCCCTCGCCACAATTATACGCCATGGCAGCCAGGTACCACTTGCCAAATCGTTTATGCAGTGATGAGAGATACCTAGCGGCAGCCTCAGTTGACTTGATAGGATCACGTCTTTCATCGAGGTAATCATCAATATGCAGTCCGTATTGACGCCCAGTTGCCGGCATAAACTGCCATATTCCGGCCGCACTTTTATTGGAGAGAGCTTTTGTTGTAAACGAGGACTCAGCCATAGCAAGGTAGATGAATTCTGGAGGTACACCTGCTTTATAAAGGATTTTTTTGATGGTAGGGATATAGAGATGAGCACTCTGCATTGAATAGTAGTAATGTTTATAAGCTTTAGGCGATTTTTTAGACTGAAGCATTGTATTTAGGTGTTCATCATGAATGTAGTTAGGTTCCACATCAAATGCAGCTAGGAGCATGATCTGTTTATTGTGGTTGCTTTCAAATTCTAAACCGCCAAAAAGAAGGTTCGGTAAAAGCAGAAGGAAAAAAGATAAACTGTATTTCAAATAAAACCCCTGTATAAGCTCTTTATTATAGCCAAAAGAGCCCTAGAAACAACTGTTTCAGCTGTCTTCAGTTTGTGTTTATAATGAAATGTTTCTATCTGGTTGTGATATTATGAAATATTAAACAATTTTTGCGCATTAGAAGTGGTTAAATACTCTATAGTCTCGACATCCAGCTCTAAAAGTTCAGCCATTTTGTCTCTTACTAACGTAGTATAGAGAGGTTCATTACGCTCACCGCGATGAGGGTGTGGTGTGAGGTATGGCCCATCTGTCTCGATGACGAGTTTCTCTTGCGGTATTTTTGCCAAAACGTTAACAAGTTTTTTGGCATTTTTAAATGTCAGCACACCACCGATACCAAAATAGAAGTTTTCTTCTGCCAGCGACAAAAGCTCATCATCAGCATTGTAGCAGTGGAGTACGCCCCCTACTTCTGCGGCATTATTCTCTTGCAAGATCACTTTTGAGTCATGACTGGCATTGCGAATATGGATAATAAGCGGCTTTTTATAACGCTTTGCCAAGGCTATCTGTGCAACGAAGATCTCTTTTTGAGAGGCTTTTTCATCAGCTATCTCCTCTTCTGTTCCTTCCAGACGAAAATAGTCCAAACCGCACTCACCTACGGCAACACACTTCGGATGGTTGATATAATACTCTAGCGCCTCTTCATCATACTGCTCTTTGTCATAAGGGTGAATACCGACTGAAAAGTAGATAGAGGCGTACTGCTCTGCTAACTCAACAGCACGCTCCAAGGTCGTGATGTCCGCACCCGGAATGATGTAGCGTTCTACACCACCCTTCTTTGCACGTTCTAGCACGTCATCCAAATCGTCTCTATAACGTTCATCATCCAAATGTATATGGGTGTCAATGATCAAGACTCTTCCTTATTTTTATTGTTTCGCATATTTTTGACATCTATAATATTTTTGATCAACAAGCCTATAAAAAAGAGAGCTACGGCTACGGCTGAAGAGCCTAAGGCTGCATCACCGGCATTGAAGGCTGAAATAGCGTATACAATGGCTATGAATGCAATGATCAGGCACATTTAAGATGCACTCTCTAACAGCTCTTTTGCAAAGCTCATCGCTTCTGTCGTAACCGTTTCACCACTGATCATCCGTGCAATCTCTTCGATGCGTTCATTGAGAGAAAGCTCACGTACCGTGCTCTCCTCATCTTTTTCAACCATAAAATGCTGCTCGCCCATAGAGGTGAGTTGAGGCTGATGAGAGATGACAAAGATCTGAAAGTGTTTAGAGAGCTGCCTGAGCACCCGTGCAACACTCATAGACTCTTCGCCACTGAGGTTGGCATCGATCTCATCCAACATCAAGACACCGCCTTGACCTTGCATCGATTCAGACTGGACGGCCAAAAGTGCTAGACGCAGACGGTTAAACTCACCGGCACTCACCTTTTCTAAAGGCGCGCCCTTAAGGTTAAAGTCCAGAATGTCTTGACCTGTAACACCGTAGTCGCCATGGTTAAGAGACAACTCTGCACCGCTAAGATAGAGCTGTTTAAGATAACTGTTGATAGCTTCATTAAAGTCATAAAGCGCTTGAGTACGTTTAATCGATATATCGCGGGCAAGCTCCATCATGTCACTGAAAAGTCTCTCCACCTCTTTTGTCAATCGCTCTTTTTCAAAATCGAAGTTTTCGTACTTATGAACCTCTTTTGCCTTCTCTTCTCGGTACTGCAAAGCCTCTTCGATCGATCCGTAACGACGTTTAAGCTCAGAGAGCTCTTCCAAGCGGTTTAATACCGATTCGATATCTTCATTTTCCAGCTCTTGAAAAGCCGTCCTGGCTTCGTCGAATTGCGTGCGCAACTCATTCATGGTGTCATCAAAAAAGGCGCTGTCAACATCCAGTGATGTTAGTGCCTCAGAGACCAGGTGCTCTTTTTCAAATATTGTCTCCGCCAGCGTGATCTTCTCTTCGGCTTTCTCTTTTTGTGAAAGCGTGCGTTTGATCACTAAAAGCTCTTCATATTCGCCTCTCTGCGGGTTGATGCCATCTATCTTTGCCAACTCAAATTCAGCAAACTCTTTATGCTCTTGTATCCGTTTCTCTTGTGCTAAAAGCAGTTCAAGTTGATGTTTGGCTTTTTGATACGTATGGAATTCATTTCTGTAGATGTCGAGAGTCTCTAAGTGGTTAGCCTCTTTTTTACTTACCTGCTGGTCAAGGACACTTAACATGTTCACTTGTTCAAAGTCACTGTAATCTTTAAGACTAAGGAGTCGCATGTGGCTTTTGGAGACCCCCTGTAGTGCCTTTTTAGAGATACTCTGAGCATTTAAGAAGTAACGCACCTTCTCTTTTCTGACCTGCTTAAAGACGTTTGTCTCTTCATTCTCGAACCCGGTCGCTTCTTCATCGATCTGCCAGCTGACAGAAGACTCACTTACCTCTGCCAAGGCATCATCAAAACCGACAGAACCGAGTATAGAGCGCATCAGAACCGATTTACCGCTACCGCTAGGTCCTGAAAAGACGATGAGCCCACTTTGAAATTCTAGCTCTACCTCGTTAAAGGTGAGACAGTTTTTAAGATAAAAACGTTCAATCATAGTTTGTATACACCTGTTTTGGGTTTTGTTATAAAATAATCACTTAAAGCATTGAGAAAGAGCATCAATCGCCCCATCTTAGCTTCTCTTTGAGTACGTCAAAGTAATTGAACTCATTGCGGTGGACCAGGCGAGCGGACTCTTTGGCAAGATGGATCTTGATGATGTCATCTTCGCCAAATTCATACATATCTTGTCCGTCAACAACCGCTAAAGCGCTCTTGTCGGGTGTTTTTACCTCGATCTCATAATGACCAGGCAGTACGACCGGACGCTGCGTGAGAGAGTGCGGTGAGATCGGTGTAATGGCAAAGACTTGTGTCAGAGGGAAAAGCACCGGGCCGCCGCACGAAAGATTATAGGCAGTAGAGCCTGTCGGTGTTGAAACGATGACCCCATCGCCATAATAAGTGTTAAATGAACGGCCGTCAACAGAGGTCTCAAGGTGGATCATTTTTGAGATTGAAGGACGCGTCATAACGATGTCATTAAAGGCAACGACCTCTTTCACTTCGTCTTTAGAGTGTATGCTTGCTTGCAGCATCGCGCGTTTGTCAATGCGAAAATCGCCGCTTTTAAGCTTAGGAATAAAGGCATTAAGCTCGGTAATGTCAAAGTCGGCAAGAAAACCAAGTTTACCGGCGTGCACGCCTAGTACAGGCATTTTAAACTTGAATGAGCGTCTGACTGCCGAGATAAGCGTTCCGTCACCGCCGAGTGTCACCAGCATGTCTACTCCCTGACACATGATCTCAAACTCTTGCCCCATCACATCGATCATAGCGCCGCTGATGTTGTCGATGACAACACTGATGCCATGTGCTTCGAAGATCTCTTTGATCTGATAAAATTTATCTTTGAGTTCAGGTGTTGATGGTCGCAAAACAACACCTATGCTCTTTATCGTTAATGGTTCCAAAATGACTCGCCTTTAGAAATTAGTGTAATGATTATAGCTAATTCTGCCAAAGGCCGTTAAAAACATGTCGTTATTACAACACTTATTTAACCCTCAAACACTTTCAGCTATAATCGCGAAAAATATTACGAGCACATAGGTGCTTCAAAAGGTTTTCTCGGTGAGAAGTCATTACTGTACAGACATAAGTGAAAAAAACATTGGCGATAAAGTTGAGTTGGCCGGTTGGGCAAACAACCATCGTGACCACGGTGGGATTATATTTATTGACCTGCGTGACAAGAGTGGATTGATTCAGCTTGTTTGTGACCCGGCAGACAATGTAGAAGCACACAAAAAAGCAAATGAAGTGCGAGATGAGTTTGTTCTGCTTATTAAAGGGACAATTCGTGCCCGTGGTGAAGGTCTGACTAATCCACGTCTTAAAACAGGTTCTATTGAAGTTGTTGTTGATGAACTTGTCATTGAAAACCGCTCTGCTCCTATGCCGTTTGTAATCGGTGATGACAAAGTCGGTGAAGAGACGAAACTTAAATACCGCTACCTTGACCTTCGCGCACCAAGCTCTTATGAGACGTTCCGCCTGCGTTCAAAGGCGGCTATCGCTGCACGTAACTCGCTAGACAAACTTGGCTTCTTGGAAGTCGAGACACCTATTCTTACTAAGTCAACACCGGAAGGTGCTCGTGACTACCTTGTGCCTTCACGTGTACATGATGGTGAGTTCTATGCACTTCCACAGTCTCCACAGCTTTTCAAGCAGCTTCTTATGGTGGGTGGTTTTGACCGTTACTTCCAGATCGCTAAATGTTTCCGTGATGAAGACTTGCGTGCTGACCGTCAACCGGAATTCACTCAGATAGATGTCGAGATGAGCTTCTGTGACCAAGAAGATGTTATCGGTGTTGCCGAGACACTGCTTACTGACATGTTTGAAGCGTGTGGCCATGAGATCAAAGCACCTTTTAACCGTATGACACACGCTCACGCTATGGAGTTTTACGGTTCAGACAAGCCTGACATGCGTTACGGCCTTAAGATGGTTGATGTTATCGACATCTTTGAGCGTTGTGACAATGAGATCTTTACTAATATCGCATCCAACCCTAAGATGAACCGTATTAAAGCGCTTCGTGTTCCGGGTGCTGATCTTATCTTCTCTAAACGTGAGATGAAGTCTTTTGAAGACTACGTGCGTAAATTTGGTGCACATGGCCTCGGTTACTTCCAGATGAAAGAAGATGGTCTTAAAGGTCCATTGATAAAATTCTTCTCAGAAGAGGATATCCAGCTTATTATTGAGCGTACTGAACTTGAAGTCGGCGATGTTGTCTTCTTTGGTGCGGGTGATAAAAAAACAGTTTTGGACTACATGGGTCGTTTCAGAATCTTCATTGCTGAGCATGAGAAGATGAACCTTATCCCGGAAGACACATTTGAGTTCCTATGGGTCGTTGACTTCCCGATGTTTGAGATCGAAGATGGTCGTGTTAAAGCACTTCACCACCCGTTCACACAGCCTAAAGACCTTAAACACGAACATATCGAAGACATTGAGTCTATCGCTTATGACATCGTACTCAACGGTGTTGAGCTTGGCGGCGGGTCTATCCGTATCCATAAAGAGCAGGTTCAGTCAGAGATCTTTAGACTGCTTGGCATTGAAGAAGAAGAGGCGCATGAGAAGTTCGGCTTCCTGCTTGACGCACTTAAGTTCGGTGCACCTCCACACGGCGGTTTTGCTCTGGGATTTGATCGTTTCATGATGCTACTTGCCAAAAAAGACAGTATCCGTGATGTTATTGCCTTCCCTAAAACGCAAAAAGCGTCATGTATCTTAACGAAAGCACCAAGTGAAGTCGACAACGCACAACTTCGTGACCTTCATATTCGTCTTCGCGAAACTTCAAAATAGGTCTAATGTGAAGAAGTTATTTCTTATCATGGGTGCGCCGGGTTCGGGTAAGACTACCGACGCAGAACTGATCGCTGCAAAGAGCGAGGTCATTACCCACTACTCTGCCGGCGACATGTTCCGTGCTGAAGTAGCCAGCGGTTCTGAACAGGGCAAGATCATTGACTCGTTTATCTCTAAAGGGAACATTGTTCCTATAGCGATCGCCATCGAGACCATCGTCTCTGCCATTAAAAGAGCACCGACAGAGGTTGTCATCATCGACGGCTATCCGCGTTCAAAAGAGCAGATGGAAGCCTTAGACAACTATCTTACGCCTGAGAGCGGTGTTGTACTGACAAATGTCATCGAGGTCGTTGTGAGTGAAGAGGTGGCACGTGACCGTGTTCTTGGACGCGCTCGCGGTGCAGATGACAACAATGAGGTCTTTGACAACCGTATGAAAATTTACACTGATCCTCTTGCCTTGATCCAAAATTTCTATGACGATAAAAACATGCTAATCAAAATCGACGGCGAGCGTTCTATCGAAGCTATTGTTGATGAGATGGAAGCATTTATTACATCTAAGATATAAACTACTTTTTAGCGGCTGTTTTGCCGCTTTTTCGCTTTTTCATAAATTTTACCACCCTTTCAAATACCTCTTCACTCCCCTCGCCTTTAATAATGACATGATGATCTCTTGAAGGTGTATAGAGCTCTTTATGGGTTGAAACAGCATCTTTCATAATTATCTTTGCACTCTTTGGAACAACAACAGGATCGTTACTGCCTTGTATGACTAAAAGAGGTACGTCTATCTTATGGAGCACCTTCTCGGTCTCTGTCATCAATGTCTTTAGCTGCGCGAGCGTGCTCACATAAAGTCGGCTGTAGTTAGTCTCAGGGTAATCTGCCTCATGATCGATGTAGTCTACATTAGCATTAAAAAGTGCTAAAAAGTTGTTGACTGCGTGCATCGGCTGAGCATAATTGATCCGTATGTCACGCAGCTCCAACGCTGAGTTAATGCAGATGACCCCTTCGATAGGATGACTTTTTCTTGACGCACTTAGAAGTGCCACAAGACCACCGGTAGAAAAACCGCCCAGGTAGATCTTTCTACAGACTTGGCTTATGGCAGCATACCCGCGGTTCATACTGTCTACCCAATCCCTATAGGTGACATCTCGAAGATCTTGAGGCAGAGTACCGTGACCTTTCAGCCGCACACCATAGACGTTAAAACCCTGTTTATGAATGTATTCACACAATTCACGTATCTCGCTTGGAGAGGACTTAAGTCCATGGGCAAAGACAATGCCTTGTGTATAGGCCTCATCATAAAGAACAAAGGGCTCACCAACCTCTTTTGCTTTTGAGTACATGACAGAATAGTGCTGTTTATAGTCCTCGTGGTAGCTGGCGAGATCTTTTCTAAAAATACTGTATAAGATATCTGTTGCCAGCCTGCATGGCTCTGTTTGCAGCGTCTCTTCAACATCTTGTTCTAACTCATTTAACAGTGCCACTTCATTATATATGACGCGAAGCGTGTTGTCCAGTCTCACACGATGAAAGTCACTGTCATCACGATAGCGTTTGTGGTTGATATGATAACTTTTAGAACTGACCTCTTTTAGGATCTTCTGTTTAATAGTCAGAGAGAGAATATCATCGAAAGGCGCATACGTTTCATCTAAAAATAGTGTTATTAACGCCCCATTAATTGTCTCATGCGTGTTATAGATCTCTGCTTCCACTGTCTTTTGTGCAACAACATACAGAAGCTGTTTAAGATACTGCTTTTCAACCCTCTTATCGTCGTGTTTTTCAAGTATAAAACTAAAGAGATGATCGATATTTATAAGAACATTTTGGTAGATAGTCTCCATAAAATGCGTTGTCAGTTTATGACGCATTTTTTTGCGCAGATCTCTGTCTTCTAGATCATCATGATGAATAAGATGTGAGATGTTAATAGGTTCACAAAAACGTACATGCATCTCCGCTCTGCTTAACAAGTTCCCCTCGATCTCTATCTCCTCCAAAGTCTCTTTGGAAGCATCTTCTCCTACCAATATATTTGCCATATTCATTAAGGGATTGTGACCGGGACGAAGCGGGTAGTAGGTGATGTTTATAGGCAATACATGTGTGTTTTGGTACGCTGCCTCTTCACCTTCGCCAACAAAACATTGATCACGAAGAGATGCTATGCGTTCTGTATCGCCCTCTTTTCGTGCGATGTTATAGGCTGTCTTTGCTTTTTCAGCATGTATCGCCATCAACGCTGCGCCGGTAAAGACAGCGCCATGGTGCCTTGGTACATCGATGATGAACTCATCTTCCATCACCACTTTTTTGTTTTTGACCATAAAACCTTCCGGGTAGATGATCCAGTTGTTGCGTCCGCTCATCAGGTCACCTTCGATGATCTCATTACGATTTCTATCCGCAGTAGAAAGAGCGCCGGAGTATTTAAGATAGGTGCCAAGCAGTCCGACAAAAAGTGACTTGTCTGCCAATGAGCGGACCTTTCTATCGTTTCTTGTGTCAATGACATAAGGCATCATCAAGGTCTCAAAACGGGTAAAGTGGTTGGCGACAAAGAGTGTCGGTACACTCTTTTTCAGATGTTCTTCGCCATGAACATGGATGTTTGTCTGTAAAATCGTGTCAATGATCTTGAGCATAAAACTGGATGAACTATAGACAAAATCAAGCATCTCACCTCCTCGCTAAATAGTCATCGACTTTGTATACATCTACCTGTATTACAGCTTCACTCATCGCTTGGGTTCTGCTGAGCAGATCGTACTCGTCTACCGTGATGATATTGGCATCTAAGGCATCTTTGAAAAGTGTTCCGCCTTTGTGCAGTGTTTTGGCTTTGATTGCCTTTTTGATCTTTGACTTAACGGCTTTAGTCTCTAAAACGCTCTCAAAACATCTGTCAATGGCACTCAGTGCTTCCTTGTCATCTTCAGGCAGGTAGATACCGTCTGTAAGCGTATTTCGGCTTGCATTATCGTTAGATAACTTCTGAGCCAAGGCGACATAGAGCCTGTCAGCCGGTTTGGATGAAAACGAATTGACCCTATGGGAGAAGCCGACAAGGTACTTAAAGAGAAGGTTGATAAATCCTGAACCGATGTTGGTATAGATACCTTCATAGGCTTTTTGAATCTCATTCAGGGCGTAGGCACCAATGAACTCCACATAAATACGGTCTTCTGCTTTTTCACCTTCATCTTCATAGCGTTTCAATGTCGCTGTCAATAGATACATCCACGATAAGAGGTCGCCAAAACGTGCACTGAGCATCTCTTTTTGTTTAAAACCACCCCCATAAAGTCCCATTACGGTGTCTGTCATAAAAGCAAAATTAGCCGAACTCCAAGCAAGCTTACGTTCATATTTGGCGATCAGCGCACTTCTGTTTGAGAAGTGAAGATGTCCGCGTGTTAAGGAGTGTAGCTTCATACGGACAAGGTTTCGCAGTGTAAAACCGATGTGTGCGAAAAAGAGTCTGTCAAAGGTCTCAACATCATTGGCTTCTAGCGCTTCGATCTCATCATAAGCGTAAGGGTGGCAGCGAATGACCCCTTGACCGAACTGTATCAATGTCCGTGTCATGATGTTGGCACCTTCAACCGTTATACCTATAGGTGCTCCCATATAGGCCCGGCCTATGAGGTTGCGTTCGCCTAAGATAATTCCGGCGCCACCAAGAACGTCCATGCCCGAATTGATAACATCTCTAAAACGTTCTGTCGAGTGGTATTTCATCACGGCATTGATAACGGCAGGTCTCTCTCCCTCATCAATAGCACCGATGGTAAAGATACGCGCTGCATCCATCATGTAGGTAGTCGCAGCGATCTGACCCAACTCATACTGTATACCCTCAAATTGAGAGATCGAGATGCCGAACTGCTCTCTGATGGCCGTATAGGCTCCAGCTACATGCGCTGTTAGTTTCATGCCGCCGCTGCTGGTTGAAGGGAGTGAGATACCCCTGCCGACTGAGAGTGACTCCATCAACATCTGCCACCCTTTTCCGATGCCCTCTTCTGCACCGACGATCATATGGATATCTAAAATAACATCTTTACCGTAGAGTGCAGAGTTGATAAACGGGACACCTAACGGATCATGACGATAGCCTTGATCTACACCGTCAAGAGAGTTTGGTACTAAGGCAAAGGTGATACCGAGATCTTCTCCTATTCCTAACAACTCATCCGGATCTTTCAACACAAAGGCAAGACCAAGCAGGGTTGCCACAGAGCCTAAGGTGATGTAGCGTTTTTCAAAATTCAGACGGATCTTTAAGAGACCGCTTTCATCTCTGAAAAGCACACCTGTCGAGTTGATCGCAGTGGCATCACTGCCGACAAGCGGTTCTGTCAAAGCAAAACAAGGTAGTTCCCGTCCATTAGCAAGCCGTGGAAGGTAATACTCTTTTTGATACGAGGTACCGTGCTCAAGAATCAACTCAGCCGGACCGATAGAGTTAGGTACCATGGCTGTAATGGCTAACACCTGCGAACGAGAAGCGAGCTTTTGGACAACAGCCGAGTGTCCTAACGCTGAAAACCCGAGTCCGCCGTACTCTTTTGGAATGATCATCCCAAAGAAGCGGTTCTCTTTTAAGTAGCTCCACACTTCAGGAGGAAGGTCACGCTCTTGAAAGACCTGATGCTCATTAGTCATGGCACAAACGGTGTTGACCTCGTTGTCTAAAAAGGCCTGCTCTTCATCGGTGAGTTTAGGATACGGTTTTGCAAAGATCGTATTGAAATTCGGTTTGCCGGAGAAGAACTCCCCGTCGATCCACAGTGTCCCTGCCCGCAGCGCTATCTTCTCAGTTTCGGAGATCTTAGGCAGAAGCTGTTTTTTTTGCATCAAAGCAACAATGTTTTTTGTAATGAGGCTTGTTCGCAGAGGCGGATAGAGTAAAAGCGCATTAATAGGCAGATAGATAAGCCAAAAAAGAGCTGGTGGCGTAAACCATGCCCAAACTACCGCACCCAAGAGCACAGACCAAGTGATAAACCTGGTTCCGTTAAACCACAGCCCTAACAGTACCAGCGTTAATATTGATGCTATTAAATATTCCATGACTTACTCCCTATAAAACTTGGTACTGTTTTTTGCCATCTCTAAAAGTAGATTTGAGGGTAAAAAACGTTCACCGTACGCGTTGGCAAGATCTTTTAACCTTGCGACAACGCCCTTGATCCCTCGTTCATCCGCATAGGCTAAAAGCCCGCCTCTAAACGGTGGAAAACCTGTCCCCATCACCATTGCCATGTCGAGGTATTGCGCATTTTTGACAACACCCTCTTCCAAGGCACGTGAGGCCTCATTGACCATAATGAGCAGCGTTCTGTCAATGATCTCTTCATTAGAAAAGTTACGTTGTTTACTGACAAGGGAGACAACATTATCATTAGCTTGCGCAACATTTTTAATATAGGTATAAAACCCGGCACCTTTTTTCTTGCCAAGGAGCCCAAGATCACTATAAATACGCTCGAATATCGGTGCCGTTTTCATACGCTGACCATACCCCTCTTCAAGTATCTTGGCAACCTTGTAACCAACATCCAAGCCGACTTCATCAACCAGTCGAAACGGTCCCATCGGCATACCAAATTCCAAAAGCAATTTATCGATCTTTTCAAACGATTCACCCTCTTCAAAAAGATGCACCGCCTCTATGATGTAAGGGATAAGCAGACGGTTGACTAAAAACCCCGGGCAGTCACCAACGACGATCGGCGTCTTACCTGCTCTCTTAGCCAAGCCTATGACGGTTGCCACAGTCTTATCTGAGGTCTTAGCACCTCGTATCACTTCAACCAGCGGCATGCGGTTAACCGGATTGAAAAAGTGCATCCCGACAAAGCGTTCAGGGTGGTTCAATGATGTGGCCAGTGTCGTAATTGAGAGCGAAGAGGTGTTGGTCGCGATGATAGCCTCCTCACTAAACTGCTCTTCTAATGTTGTGTACAAGGTCTGTTTTGCATCCACATCCTCAACAATCGCTTCGACTGCTATGTCACATCTCTCAAAACCTCGCATCTGTGTGTCTGACGAGATCTTATCGATCTTGAGGTCGATCTCACGCTGTGTTAAACGTCGACGTTTTTTGATCGCCATATAGTTTCTGTTTACAACACTGAGTGCTTCGGCAACCTGTTCACTCCGTCTTACTTTAAGCCGTACTGGTATATCCATCTTGCTAAAAAGCCAGAGTATGCCCGAGCCCATGGTACCGCCGCCAAAGACACTGGCTCGTTTGATCTCTTTTACCTCAGTGTTGTCATCCACGCCTCTGTCATGTTTCAATGCTTCAGAGGTAAAAAAGAGTTCGATCAGATGTTTGGACTCTTTTGTGAGTGCCAGATCAGCAAAGCTCTGTGTTTCCGCTTCCAAGGCTTCGTAATGAGGCATCTTTTGGATCTTTTTAAAGTGCTTTATCACCTCTAAAGGGGCAGGATATTTTCCTTTGGTCTTTTTAACAACCTCTTTTTCTGCAAATGAGAAGATGAGCGATGGTGCAAAACGCTCCATTAGTGTTGGTGTATGACGTTTAGAGAGTATCTTTTTGCGTTTTGTCTCGTCTAAAATATCAGCGACCATCTGCTCCTCTTTGAAGCCAAGGTAACCGCTCGGTACACAGGCATCGACTAATCCAAGATGCTCTGCTTTCTTTCCGTTTAACTGTTTTGAACCCAGTATCAACTCTAAGGCCTTTTGCAAACCTATAAGGTCTCGCAGTCGCACTGTACCGCCAAATCCAGGCATAACACCCAAACTCACCTCCGGCAGTCCTATCTTTGTTTTAGGATTTTCGGTAGCCAACCTAAAGTCACAGGCCAAGGCAAGCTCAAAGCCCCCACCCAAAGCGGCGCCGTCGATGACAGCTAAGGTTGGCACTTTCAATGTTGCAATAAGGCTTAATATCCGTCGTCCCTGACGCACCTTATCCAGCGCCTCATTTCGAGTATGCAGTCCTTTTATCTCTTTGATATCTGCACCGGCAATAAAGATGCTCTTTTTGGCACTTTTAAAGAGAACGATTTTGAGTTTGTTGTTTTTGGCGATCTCTTCCAGTATCTTTTCGAGCACAAGCAGTACCTCTTCTGAGAGCAGGTTCACATCGAGTTCACTGTTATCAAAGAGAATTGTACCTACACCCTTGTCACTGACTGTAAAGTTTAGATGTTTCATCACACAACCTCCAGCAGCAGTGAGCCGCCCTGCCCACCGCCAATACACAAGGTGGCCAATCCACGCTCTTTGTTCTGACGACGCAGCTCTCTAAGCAGGTGAATGACAAGACGTGTACCTGTCATCCCGACGGGATGGCCCAAGGCAACGGCACCGCCGTTGACATTAAGTGTGGACTCATCGATCTCGCCCAAGGCACCGTCAAATCCGTGCGCTGCAGCATACAGTTTTGACGGAAAGGCTCTAAGGTTGGCCAGGACCTGCACGCTAAAGGCCTCATTCATCTCGATAAGATCAATATCGTTTAGTGTTAGACCCATCGCTTTAAAGAGTTTAGATGTAGCGTAATACGGCCCCATTCCCATCCGTTTAGGTTCAAGTCCCGCGTAGGCAAAACCGCTCAGGTAGCCCAATGGCTCAAGGCCGCGTTTTTTAGCCTCACTTTCACTCATCAGTGTAAGAGCAGCGGCTGCATCGGAGATCTGAGAAGAGTTCCCTGCTGTGACCGTACCGTTTTCAGGATCGAAAAACGGGTGAAGTCTGCTTAGTGCCTCCAGAGATTGATTTGTCCGTATACCGTCATCATCTTGCATCACCTTGCCACGGGTAAGGTCATAGACGATAGGCACGATCTCTTCGGCAAAAACACCTCTCTCTTGAGCAGAAGCGGCCTTTTGATGGCTGTTTAGCGCGAATAGATCCTGTTCAACTCGGCTGATACCAAAGTCCTGTGCTAACACCTCGGCGGTTGATCCCATCATCAGGCCGCTTACCGGGTCACGTAACCCCTGCATGAGCCCGATAATCGGTTTTAAATAAGAGGGGCGAAAGTGTCGGATAGTTTGGAGTTTTTGCTGGAAGGTCCTTGCTCTGTTCAAGGTCTCTAAGAAGTTTTTCATCTGTGTGCCAAAAAGAAGCGGTACGTTACTCATCGACTCAACGCCACCGCAGAGGTAGATGCTGCCGCTTCCTGCCAGGATCTTCTCGCTTGCAGTGGTGATCGCCTCCATCCCTGAAGCGCAATTTCGATGCACTGTTGAGGCAATAGTACTGTCACTAAAACCTGCTTTGAGTGCAATGACACGGGCTACATTAGCGGCGTGTGCCGGTTGTGCGACATTACCGATGATCACTTCATCATAGTCGCCATAGTCCAGACCGCAACGCAGTACCGCTTCTTGAACCACACGAGCGCCCAGTGTCTCAGCTTGAAGATCTTTAAATTTTCCGCCGGCTTTGGCGATGGGAGAGCGGACCCCTTCTATAATTGCCATTCTCTCTTTCATCTTTCACCTCCTGGGTGATATATAACATTTGTACCATCGTACTCTTTCTTGTCAACTTTATCTGTATCGCGCATCACATGTCTCATAACTTTTCTTCTCTCATGTAGATGGACTCTATCTCTTTTTCATACTTCTCCATCACTTTGTTGCGGATGATCTTCATGGACGGCGTGAGAAGTCCGCTCTCAATGGTTGGTGTCTCAAATATAAGGATATACTTTCGCACCCTCTCCCAACCATCAAGGTGCCTGTTGACCTCTGTGACTCTTTTGTCAATGATCTTTTTGATCGCACTTGTGTCTTTTCTGTCAACATTGACCAGCATCTGCGCATCGATAAAGATAAGAGCGCTTACAAAAGATCTCCCCTCTGCAACAACCATCGCATATTCGATCCATTTAGAGTGCATCAGTGCTGACTCGACTTTAATTGCAGAGACAAATTTACCGGTGGATGTTTTATACAGCTCTTTTAACCGACTCTCTATCGTGATGTAGCCATCAGCATCAATGCTGGCTAGATCACCCGTGTGAATCCAACCATCACTGTCTATCGCCTCAGCTGTCTCTGCCGGTTTATTGTGATAACCGCGCATGATGTTCTTGCCTCGCGCGAGTAACTCACTGTCTGTACCAAGCTTAACTTCAACGTGCTCGAAGGCCTGCCCCGAACTTCCCCAGCGATTATGGCCTACTCTGTTGACCGATATAACGGGTGAGCACTCCGTCAGTCCATAACCCTGATATAGCGGCAGACCGATGTTTAAAAAGAATTTTGAGATTGGTTTTGAGAGCGGCGCCCCGCCCGAGATCATAACACGAAAATTGCCGCCTAAAGCGTCAAGCAGTTTCTGATAGACGATCTTATCAAAGACTCTGTCAACAAAACTTCGTTCAACAACATCAGGGTCTCGAACACGTGCCCACCAAAAAGCGACAGTTGCGATCAGGCGTTTAATAAGCGGTGCTTCTTCAACATTGACATGCATTTTGGCATAGATCTTTTCAAGAAGCCTTGGTACGACAACCATTACGGAAGGTTTAACATCTTTAATAAAGTCGCCAACCTTTTTAATGTCATCAACAAAGTAGATCTTTGTACCGCTGGCTAAATAGTAGAGCATTACCATGCGCTCAAAGATGTGGGCAAGCGGTAGAAGACTTAAGATCACATCGCTTTCATACAGCGGTATCGCCCTCTGAGCGTCTTTGATCTGAATAACCAGATTTTCATGTGTTAGCTCAACCCCTTTAGGTTGGCCTGTAGAACCGCTGGTGTAGATAATCGTAGCAAGATCAGTAGGCACAACTGCCACATCATTTGGCTCTTGATCTTCTCCTAACACTAAAAACTCGTCCCAAGGCATGATGTTTTCATCACTAAGATCGATCAAGGTCTCTCTGACTATGACAAACTTCATCTTGTTGATGATCTTTTGCAGCTGCTCACTCTCTTCAACATTGGCAACAAACAGGTACTCTACATCGGCATCTTCGACCTCATAAAGAAGGTTCTCTTGAGCGATGTTAATAAAGATAGGAACACTGATGGCACCAATGTTTTGCAAGGCAAAATCGACCATCAGCCAAAAAGGTGATGAGGGCGAGATAATGCCGACAGCAGTACCCTTAACAACACCGACCCTGGCAAAGCTTTGACTCAAATGCTGTACCGTTTTAACAAACTCGTCGCTTGAGATGCTCTCCCACTTATCTCTGTTTCTGTAATTAAGATAATATTCTGATTTAACGTTTTGTTGTATGTGTTCAAAGAGTTCCGGAAGTGTAGTAAAGCTGTACACGCTAACCCCTTTCAAGCATTTACATAACTATTGAAACATCATTTAACTTTTTTGATTGTTAACACATTTATTAACTTTTTTCTATAAGAATTATTTATGGATAATGGAGAGTCGTTACATTATGAATACACGGAACATCTATGCTGTTATCATCGGTTCAGAGATCTTAAACGGCCGAAGAGTCGATAAACATTTTAACTTTGTTAAAAGAGCCCTTGCAGAACGAGGCTATACTCTCTTTTGTGTTGAGATCATTAAAGATGATGAGCCACTGATCAAAAGCAGTTTTGAACGTGTCTTGGCTGACAAAAAAAGCATGTTGTTCTGTTTTGGCGGTATTGGTTCAACACCTGATGACCTTACACGCGCTGTCGCGGCTGAAGTCTTTACTTCAAAGCCCTTAGTCCGTCATGAGCAGTTTGAGAAAGATATCATCGAGCGTTTTGGCGAAGGGGCTTTTCCTAACCGTATCCATATGTCAGACCTGCCTCAAGGTTCGTTACTTCTGAAAAATCCTGTCAACAACATGTCAGGCTTCTATCTTGATGATCGTTACTTTTTTGTGCCGGGATTTCCAGAGATGGCACACCCTATGGTTAGAGAGGCCATAGCGCGATTTTTACCTCAAAACAGTATGCTTTATCGAAAGACACTGCTGGCACGCTGCAGTGAAGAAAAATTAATTACGATCATGAAAACGATCCCTGAAGAGATAGAGTGCTCCGCATTACCTCTATTTGTCAATGAAAAAGCAAATGTTGAGATGTCAGTCGCCGCATATGATGAAAAAGCGACGCTTATCCATTTTAATAAATTTATAGACTTTCTAGAGGCAAACAACATCAGTTATGAGGTAAAGGCGTAATGACTACTACCCTCTTTCCTCTTGCCTTTATCGGTGTGATGTATCTACTCAATGCCTATGTATATAGGCGTCTATTTAAACGTCTACATTTTAATATTCAAACGGTAAGCTTCTATTTTCTTGTTGCCCTCTTTATTCTTGAGATCTTCTTTGTCATCGAGATGATCTTTCATCCCATCGCGGAATCGCCGGCGCTCTACTACACCCTTAGCCTGGCCGTAGCCATAACGGTTATACTCTTTTTTATCACCCTGCTCTACGATCTTATTCACACTGCGGCGCAGCATGTCCCATTCGATCAGGAACGAAGACGCTTTATGAAGATCGCTTTCGATGTGACGATGTTGATCTTGGCATTCTCTTACCTTGTCAAAGGATTGATCGGCGGCATCAAAAGACCTGTACTCAATAAGGTCGATATTTTCATCAAAGAGTTGGGATTTGATGAGTTTACCATTGTCCAACTTACTGATGTCCACGTCGGCAATACGATCGGTAAAGAGTTTGTCCAAGAGTGCGTCGATCGCATCAACGCACTTAAACCTGACATTGTTGTCATCACTGGTGATCTTGTCGACAGAAAGATAGAAGATGTCAAAGATGATCTCTCTCCGTTAAAAGAGCTGCAGACAAAACACGGCACCTATTTTATACTTGGTAATCATGAGTACTATCATGGAGCGCAAGATGTAGCTGATTATATGCCTGAGTTGAATATCAAGGCACTTTTGAACGACAGTATCATCATCAGAGACGGTGACAAGGCGATAAACCTCGTAGGCATCAACGATCTGCAGTCCATCAGCTTTGACACACTCCCTATCGATACCTATAAAGCTTATGAAAACGTCGACAAATCGCTGGCAACTATCTTGCTCTCACATCAACCCAAAAGTATTGAGATCGTTGAAGAGCATAACTATGATCTAATGCTTAGCGGTCACACCCACGGCGGACAGATCTTCCCATTTGGCTTCTTGGTCATGCTCCAACAGCCTTTCTTGGCCGGACTGCACGCTGTAACGGCCACAAAACAGATCTTTGTAAGCCGAGGAACTGGCTACTGGGGCCCACCCGTACGTGTTTTCGCACCAAGTGAGATATCCGTTCTTACCCTCAAGCCTAAAATAAATATTGCTTAAGTAGAGAGCCCTTCTAAACAAATACTGCTATTTTCTTACTCCTGCGTCGGCAGGCGACTGGAAGGAAGCCTAAAGCAGGATACGCACTGCCCTCTAGCAAATCTACAGTTAAACACTCCGAAAGATGTAATACAAAACAACAAAGTATATTTTCATGCACAAACACCAGATTTCATGCTTAAATTAGGCTTTTTGTCATATTTTTATCTTGAACAATTATAGAATTTACTATATAATTCACTATATAATAATTCAGGAATAGATTTGAAACCAAAAGATGAAGTAACCCGTTCATTAGTCATCGACAGAAAGACATGGGATGAAGCTATGAAATACTCACGCAAGCGTTATAAAATGAGTTTGAGCAAGGTAACAGAGAAGCTTCTTCAAGAGTGGCTTGCAAAAGAGCGCCGAAAACCACTGGAAAATGAAAATCAGAAACAATTTTTTTAAAACGCCAATAGAGAAATAATTAGATATTATAATTTATTCTGTAATGTGCTATATTTAGAGAGTGTATTTCTTAGACAATACTTCTATTTTAGATTTTGAAAAATGTTTCTATATCTGTTACCGTTTAATCTGTGACTGCATCTATACAATATTGTATTAAACACGAATATAAAGAGGGTTAAATGAAAAGTGTTGTGATGACTATTTTAACAGCTGTTACATTGTTCGCTTACGAGAAAGGCGATATTGTCAGTGACGATATGGCAGCACATCTCGGTTTTTCGGGTGATAAAGTATACATTGTAGATTTCTTTGCATCTTGGTGCGGTTCATGCAAAAAAGAGATCCCTTTGATCTCCAAGGTAAATGGGCAGCTCGACCCAAAAAAGGTCGAGGTAATCGGTATTGATGTTGATACCGATGTGGAAAAAGGAGTGAAGTTTCAAGAGACTCTAAAGGCGGAGAACAACTTAAACTTCAGAGTCATCAATGACCCGCAACATCTTATCATTGCCGAATTCAACCCTTTGGGCATGCCAACGCTCTATTATGTCAAAGATAAAAAGATCGTCGGTGTCATCACCGGAGCAGTGCCGGACATCGATGAACAGATACTGCGCGATCTTGAAGGGATGGAGTAGCCGATGAAGCTCCTTATCCCCCTAACATTGTCTGTGGGTGTTTTGCTGTCGGGGTGCCTTAAAGAGGTCAAACCCTGGGAGAAAGAGACACTGGCCAAACGGACTATGAAAGAGTCCGGTACAAACCCATTGGCAAAAAAATATGAAGAGCATATCTACTTCTCTAAAGAGGCATCTAAAGGCGGCAGCGGTGTAGCCGGTGGAGGTTGCGGATGCAATTAAGACTATCGGTAGCCGCCGCGGCTGTAATTAGTGCCATCGCCTCGCAAGCGGAGGATTATGTCAGTGTTCAGTTCCTGCAATATGACGAAAACAACAACCGCACCTCCGTCTCTGCGCCATCGATCATGGTCAATAAAGATTTCGGAACAGATTACACACTTAACATTAGTGGTGTAGCCGATGCCGTCAGCGGTGCTAGTCCGACCTATTATGACAGCGCCAGCGGCGCTTCGGCGTTTTCACGCGGTATCGGGGTCAATGCGAGCGATGTCAAGTATGGGAATATTGAGTACAGTGATCAGCGGCTTGCCGGAAGCCTTCTGTTTACGATGCGTTTTGCCAACCGCGATGAGTTGATCATCGGGGCTAACTACTCAGCCGAAAATGATTTTTATTCGACAGAGGGTTCGGCTGAATATATGCACTGGCTGGACAGTTCCAAAAACCGTTCTATCTCTTTGGGGCTCTCTTATCAGGCCAATGAGATCCTGGTCGAATGTGTTGAGAACAGTGCCTGTGACAGCAGCAGCGGGGCGAGTGAAGCCATGACCGCCGATGTGATCAATGCGCAGGTAAGCTTTTTTCAAAATATCGATGCACAAAGCTATGCCAAGGCCTCGCTGTTCTATGTGTCTGAAAGCGGTTTCTTGAGCAACCCTTACCTTAACGTTGTCCGAAACAATAACGGGGTAACGGCGGACGTGGTCGCTGAAGCGCGCCCTGACTCCAAACAGGCCTATGGTCTGGCACTTAAATATGCCAATGCCCTGAGCAGCAACATAAGCCTCCATCTGGCGTACCGCTACTACAGTGACGACTGGGAGATCAACTCGCACACCTTAGACACAGACCTTTACTATGAGGCCGGTTCGAAGTGGCTGTTTAAAATAGGTCTGCGGGGCTACACCCAGAGTGAAGCCAGTTTTTATAACGGCAGTGATGCCTACTTTACAAACGAGCAGTACGTCTCGAGCGACGAACGCCTGAGTGCTTTTAATGCGGTGACCTATAAAATCAATGTCGAATACCAGATGACAGAGGATCTGCGTTTCAATTTAGGGGCCAATTATTATGACCAAAGTACGGGTCTGAGTGCGACCTATTTTATGACCGGATTTACCTACAACTTTTAGCCATGCAGAAGTTCATATACAAATTTGAAGCGATGAGCACCCCGTGTGAGCTCATCCTCTATGCCGACGAAAAAACAAAAGCAGATAGCGGGGCTGAAGCAGTTCTGCTTGAAGCCAAACGGTTGGAAAAAAAATACAACTACTACCGCGCGGACTCTCTTCTCTCACAGATCAACGATCGCAGTGTGCAGGAGCTTGACGCGGAGAGCAAGCAGATCTTGCAGCGGGCAAAACAGTACTACACGCTGACAGACGGCATCTTTGATATCACGGTCGCGACGATCAAAGAGCTCTATAAAACAGAAGAGATGCTCGAAGCGCTCGAGGCAAAAAAAGCGGCGTTGCTGCCTTATATCGGCTGTGAGCATTTCACCATAAAGCGGGACAAGATACTTTTTGACAACCCCTACACAAAAATAGACCTGGGCGGGTTTGTGAAAGAGTATGCGGTTGACAGAGCAGTACAGCTGCTCAAAAAACGCAAGTTCTCAACAGCTCTGATAAATTTCGGCGGGGATATTTATGCCATCGGGAAAAAACCTGACGGCAAAAAGTTCATGATCGGTATTAAAGATCCGCAAGACCCTAAACGCTATGCCATGGAAGTTGCTCTTGAAGACCAGGCGTTGACAACGTCAGCCTCTTATGAGCGCAACTATACGGTCGAAACGCAGACATTTTCGCACATTATTGCAAAAACCGAACCGGCCTCCAAGGCGCAGTCTGTGAGTGTGATCTCGCACAGCTGTGTTGAGAGCGGCATATACTCAAC
>JBATWM010000158.1:0-7288 GCA_049672605.1 Sulfurimonadaceae bacterium | reverse complement strand
CTCGCATCGGTTTGCCGGAACCCCAGATTTCTACTGAAACCTGGGGACGTGATTCTTGAAGGGTGAAACGTAAACCGTATTTGGCCAAGAGAGCCAAAATCTCTTCTTCTGAACCCTTGCCGTCTATCCCTTCATTAAAAAAATCATCAAAATAGTCTTACTATAACGGTACTTAAAAGAAAAAGAGAACACTCAAAAACTTTTACCTAATCGATGTAATCTTTTTCCAGATAAAGGTAAGATTATGACACAAACGATATTAAACGTCAAGATAGATCAGGCATGGATCAATATGCCCTGTGACATCTTCCAGGCTCTCAATGGAACATCTCTTATGGATTATATCTTTGACTTGTTTGGATTGGATAAATGTGAGTTTTTCTAATTGGGTTAATAGTTTGTGAAATGCCTTGTTCTGCATCTTCTTCTCCCCCTATTATAGGTCTTGTTATTCTAGTATAGCACTTGCTTTTTTCTTTTTCAACCATTAACGAGTACAGAGCCATATTATTTATCTGAGTACCCTTATTCAATGGAATAAACAAGTTTCGAAGGTTATTTAATGCGACCGATGAAATATTAAGAGGACATAATCTAATTTATGATAAAGTCAAACAAGTTATACATCTTATATATAGGAGATTAATTATGAAAATAGGGCATTGGTATAAAAGTACTCTCGCAGCAACTGCTGTGGTAGCTATGGTAGCTGTAGGTTGCAGTAGTAGTGATGGTGGTGACACTACAACGTCAGATACATCTGGTCCGGTTTTTACATCTCCTAAAGATGTAAACATTGATGAAAACACGGTCTATGTGACTACATTGACGGCGAAAGATGCTTCACTGCCGATAACATTTGAGATCACAGGCGGATATGATATGTCGAAATTTCAACTCGGTGCGGATAATCGGTTGAAATTTATCGTTGCACCGGATGCGGAAATCCCAGGCGATTTTGATGGGGATAATCAGTATGTCGTGAAGGTTAAGGCCACTGATGCCTTAGGAAACTCTAGAGAACCGGTAATGACGGTTACCGTAATTGATACAGGTGCTCCGGGATTCATCTCTGACCCCTATGTGACAGTTGACGAGAACACTCTTAATGTTACTACCGTGTCAGTTCAAGCTGAAGGAGGAGCGGTAACGCTTTCTATTACAGGCGGAGAAGATCTAACCTTGTTTGATCTCAATTCAACAAGCGGCCAATTGAAATTTAAGACTGCCCCTAATTATGAAGCTCCTGGTGATTTTGACACAAATAATATCTACAAGATAGTGTTAACAGCTGCAGAAACTACTGGGAGTACCCAACAGCAAATGGAGGTTACCGTAAATGACGTTAGTACCGGAGGTGCTTTGCAGATTGTTTCGGCAGTTTATGATGTCAACGGTACGGCTGCTGATACTACAGATGATAGCCTCTTTGTCTATTTCGATAGACAGATCGATGGTGATGGCAGCGGAGTGATTGAACCGGCGTTTGCACTCACCGGTGGTGCTGCTATCGTCGCAGCAAAGTATGAGTTTACTCCGGATTTGCCGTATAAACTGACAGTTACGGGCGGTCTGTCCGGTTTTGAACCGAATATTACCAATATCAATGTTGCCCCTGGGGGCTTTGAGATTGAGGGGGAAGCTGTATTGGCGGGTGATGCTGTAACAGTAACGGCAATAGAGGTTATTCTGTCACCGAGTCAAAGAGATTTTGCACTTAATGAAACGGATGGAATTATTGTCGATAATGACCTAAATGTGACATGGCGCAACCAAGTGAATGGTGAACAAACCTGGAGTGAAGCAAATACTACTTGTGAAACTTTAGACTTTAATGGTTCTATTGACTGGAGGCTGCCAAGCATACAAGAGCTGCTAAGCACTGCCAACAGAGATGCTTTTGAACCGGCAATTTATGATGAGTTCAATCAGACGAACGCACTGTATTACTGGTCATCCACTAGTTACTTTGAAAATGATACGAAAGCCTGGGTGGCCAATTTTACAGACGGTTCTGCCATGAAATATCCAAAGGACTTTAACATGTCCGTTCGTTGTATCCGTGGTGAGCCGCAATCCGAGACAATATATATTCGCGATGCTACGGTGAAGATTGTGTATGATACCAAGACCGGCTTGATTTGGGATGACTCTGAAGCGACACAGGCAGATGCGAATCTGACGTGGAACGATGCAATAGTTTATTGTACAGGCAATTCTCTTGGTGGTTACACCTGGCGCGCTCCAAGCTTCAGTGAACTGGAGAGTCTTGTTGAGTATGGTGCATTTGACCCGTCAATCAGCGATGTATTTGTAAATATCAACAGTCTTGGTTACTGGACAAGCACAGAAGATGCCAATACTTCAACTAATAATGCATGGTCCATCCGTTTTTCCGGTGGTGAAAGTGAGCTACAGGATAAAGGGCTACCTGCACGTCCGCAATCCGTTAGATGTGTCACGGACGGACAGTAATCTAATGGTTTTTTTATAGTTTTATTCATTTCCATGGCTTCAGCCTGGAAGGAAAAAAATCAATGGACAAACACATATCAATACTCCTTGATATGTGATGTCTAACGATAAGGATTACGCATGGGTAAGATAAAAGCAGTGATTTTTGATTTGGATGGTGTTCTGATCGAAGCCAAAGAGTGGCACTACGTGTCATTAAACAATGCATTGGGGATTTTTGGCATGTCGATCAGTCGATATGATCATCTTGTTACTTTTGATGGATTACCTACGAAGAAAAAGCTTGAGATGATTTCAATGGAGAGAAGTTTACCCTTAAAATTACATGCATTTATTAATGCCCTTAAACAGCAGTTCACTATGGAGATTATCAATACTTCTTGTAAACCAAGATTTTATCATGAATACGCACTCTCAAAACTCAAAAATGACGGGTATAAACTGGCTGTCGCTTCCAATGCTGTCCGCAATTCAGTTGATGTAATGCTTACTAAGGCTGCACTGATCGATTTTATTGAGTTTTATTTGTCTAATCAGGATGTTAAAAATGCTAAACCTGATCCTGAAATGTATATAACGGCTATCGGTAAACTGGGTTTGACACCGGAAGAGTGCATGATCATAGAAGATAATGAAAAAGGCATTCGTGCTGCAAGAGCAAGTGGTGCACACGTTATGGAAGTTGATGTTGTCGAAGATGTTAATTATCAAAATATCATGAAACATATCAGAATGTTTGAAGGAGCACAGAATGATTAATGTTATGATCCCTTTAGCAGGAACAAACCCTCTATTCCCAAAAAGCGAATACCCTTTTTCAAAACCTCTTGTTGAAATTGATGGGAAGCCAATGATCCAGTTGGCAATTGAAAACTTGCAAACAATAGATCAGGACATACATTTTATTTTTCTTGTTAAAGCCGAAGATTGCAAGAACTTTTTTCTGGATCATACGCTGCGTCTTCTTACAGAAAATCAATCCACGATCATTAAGATCGATAAAGATACCAGAGGTGCTGCATGCAGCGCCTTACTCGCCATTGATGAGATTGACAATGACACTCCTTTAATTATCTGCAATGGTGATCAGATCATCAAAGAAGATTTGAACAAGATTATCGATCATCTGTCAACATATGATGCTGGAGTCGTAACCATTACATCTGTTCATCCCCGATGGTCATACATTAGAACGGATGGTGACGAAGTAATAGAAACAGCTGAAAAGCGACCGATCAGTAAAGATGCTATAGCGGGTGTGTTTTACTATGCTAAAGGATCTGATTATGTCCGTGCTGCTATGGAAATGATCAAAAAAGACGCTCATTACAATGACATGTACTATATCGCATCTACCCTCAATGAATTGATCTTAGAAAATAAACGCATAGGATTTTATAAAATCCCAGTTGACCAGTATGAGTGTTTTTACTCACCCGAAAAAATCAAAGAGTATGAAAACCGAAAGCATAAAAAAGAGCACGTATGATCAATATTGTTATACCTATGGCTGGTGCCGGTAGCCGTTTTGTTAACGCCGGATATAAAACACCAAAGCCATTTGTTGATGTATTGGACAAGCCTATGATCATGCGGGTGCTGGAAAACCTCTCTTATCCGGATGCAAGATACATCTTAGTGACACGAAAAGATCATATGGAAGTAGAATCGAAACTTGTAGAAGAGATTGAGAAAAATTTCAATGTCGTTTTTATTCCTATTGATAAACTTACGGAAGGCACCGCCAGTACTGTCCTTTATGCCCGTAAATATATAAATAATGAAACGCCATTGCTTATAGCAAATTCAGACCAACTTGTAGATATGGATATAGCAGATTATATCAATGAGTGTAAAGAACGCAAACTTGATGGATCCATTTTGACGTTTATTGACAAGAGTCGTGATATTAAATGGTCGTTTGCAAAAATAGATGATGACGGGTTGGTAACAGAGGTTAAAGAAAAAGAGGGTATATCAGACTATGCAACAGTTGGTATATATTATTTTTCAAAAGGAAAAGACTTTGTTGATGCAGCTATTGACATGATCATTGAGAATGACAGAGTAAATGGTGAATTTTATACGTGCCCAGTCTACAACTATGCTATTCAAAATGGAAAAAATATTGGAATTTACAATATTGGATTTAACACAATGCATGGACTGGGAACACCTGATGACCTTAATGCATATCTACAATTTAATGCTTCAACAAAATCATTTTAAGAAAGTGAATTATGACACAAGAAATTATAACTGACAACGGAATATATCGTTACGAAGAAATTGAACTTTATGCCGGTAAAAAAAAGCTTGATCGAGAAATTGCTAAAAGAAATTTGTTAGATTTTAAAAAAGTGATGGATACATTAGATGTCAGGTATGGATTAATGTATGGAACATTACTTGGCGCAGTACGGGAAGGAAACTTTATAGTTCATGATGAAGATATTGATATTTTTGTATTGGTTGAGGATCGTAGTAAAGTATTAAATGCACTGTTTGAAATAGAAAAGCTTGGATTTAAAGTTGCACGATATAAATATGAAGATCTACTTTCCATAATCCGTGACGATGAATATATCGATCTGTATTTTTTCAGAAAATATTTGGGTACCAAAAGAAGAATTCACGATAATCTTGTCGATGCTAAATATTTGGAGCATACAGAAACCATAGATTTTCTTGGTGAAAACTTTCCTGTTCCTGGTAACCCTGAACAGCTATTGGAAGTAATGTATGGCAAAGATTGGAAAATACCCAATATAGATAGCAAACCGACAAATTATTCTTATGACGTGATTGTGAAGCAGTTTATAATAGAAAAGTTTCCATTTATTTATAATATATATAAATTCTTTAAAAAATAAAAAAAGATTATTTTTATGCAAAAACATATAAATATATAACTCAACTTTCGCACATAGATTCCAGTAAATTCCACTACTGAAACATATCTACAAAACCCCATAAATAGGCACATACAGATATAATATCATAACCACAATCCATTATAGAAGGCTATATTTATGGGTCTTGACAATGATATCGAATACGCAGTGAAAAGCGTGTTAAAAAATCCAATATTGACGGTGTTGCGTGAGATAAACATCGTAAAGCTATTAAAACAGAGCAACTTTGTAAAACGCAGTGTCGGTCATTCTCCATATCTGATACTGTTACACTTTGTCTATATGCTGCTGATGAGCAAACGCCAATCTACCTTCATCAAACAGAGTGATGAGGCTTATGGAAAAGACACCTATTATCGATTTGTTCAGTCCTTGAAATATAATTGGCGAAAGCTATTGCTCTTAAGTTCAGTGACACGGATCAAGAAAGTCTCTGCGTTGCATAAATGTGGAGAACAAAGACTTCGATCATTGATGACACCGTTGAGTCCAAACGTGATAAACAGATAGAAGATAGTTGTAAAAGTCTATGGAGCAAAAAAGATCATAGACTTATCAATGGTCTCAATATTGTCTCTCTAACTAGTCATCCATGAAAAACCATCAATCCAACAAATATCCAGTTGAATCATTGAGCCAACCGCCAAAGCAGTAAGAGAAGTTCACTGGTCTCTATCTTTTGTTGCCAAATAAGCATAAATAATACCGCTTCTAAGATGGGTTTGTCTCTATTAGCATTAGCTGATGTCAGTGCAGCATCAAGTGTCTTCGAAACATGTTCATTTTTATCATATGCTGCAACACCAACGATGACACCACTTTTGTATGAGGTGACGATGGATGCTTTAGTCCCATACTCATAAGGAGTATGGTCTTTACCTTTCGCAATGGTATAAACATGACTCTCATGGATAGAGTAGACTTTAATGGAATCTTTCATCTTTTGGTTACGAACTTTATCGAATAAATCAAATGTCTCTTGATTCTCAGTGAGTTAATCTGCTGATAACTCACGACTGATATTTCGAATGAGGATA
Organism: Sulfurimonadaceae bacterium; assembly: GCA_049672605.1. Taxonomy (GTDB): domain Bacteria; phylum Campylobacterota; class Campylobacteria; order Campylobacterales; family Sulfurimonadaceae; genus Sulfonitrofixus. Next base: position 861 of record JBATWM010000158.1, on the reverse strand, counting down.
CCTACAATTGTTCTAAGACGTTTAATAGCTGCTCTTGCCTTCTTACGCTTCTTGGGATGACGAAAGAATCTAAGGGCTAGACAATGCCCTTTAATCTCTCTGATGTAGGTACGTCGCATAGGTAACTCCTCACGTTTTGCCAACCGCTGGAGGTAAGAGATCATCTTGATAGCCAGTTTTCCATACGTAGGGTAAGTGATGTTCTTCTCTTGGACGGTTATATCGATGATGACTACTCTTTCTTCTGCGTCTTTGCCGTGGAGTTTGACACTCATCTTGAAGATCTCTTCGACACCTGCTTTACTGATACTCTTACGGAAATAGACCAAGTCTGTTGCATGGCAAGGTTCTGCAACCTGAAACTCTTTAAAGCCACAGAAGTATTGAAAGTAAGGGTTCTGTTTCCATATAGTCCAACTCTGAATTTGTTCAATTCTTAGTTAGTCAGATTTGAATACTGAGATTTCAAATCTACTGTCAAAAGATAATAAAGGGTTAAGCTATTTTATAGAATAATTCAACTTTAAATCTTAATGTGCCAAACCTGTTGTGAAACAGGGACGGAAAACTTCAGGTCTCTTGATTGAGATAGCTGGGTTGCCTTGGTTTGTATCAGAAAACCAAGTTTTTCCCTCTGAACTTTATTCCATACATACATTTATTATTTACTAGGCCAAACCCGTTGTGAAGCGGGGACGGAAAACCACGGGTCTTATTCATTTTTGAAAGAGATGGCTGGGTTGCCTTAATATTTCATTATTCTTCATGCGAAATATTGAGTAGTTCCTCACCTTATTCCTTTCATCATTGTATATAGATAGCCGGGTCACCTCGTCTTCGAATTCACATCCCAGGTTTGAA
>JBATWM010000157.1:0-4674 GCA_049672605.1 Sulfurimonadaceae bacterium | reverse complement strand
TTTTTGCTCCGGCATAGACACAGAGAAGTGCGTCGATAAGGTGCTCATCTAGATTGTTTTTTTGATCAAAATAGTTGAGGAGAGGTTTGGGCTCTTTTTTGTACCCTTTAAAACCAAGACTCTGCGCTATCTGTTTGGGATAGACCTCGTATATAGGAATTTGTCTGTTCTTTACAGTGATGTGAGGAAACTGATAGTCAAAGTGATGTAAGAGTGCGACAGCACGTGCTGTTAGTCTGCCGATACGATCGCCTGCAGGCGGCATGGGACGCAGACCGAAAGTCTTATAGATGTAGTAGTCTGTATAACGAAAGAGGTAGGGGTTGATGATCTCACCTGTGCCTTCCCTTGGGATAGTGACTGCATGAGGGTTCAGCAGTGGACGAGGCAGGCTAAGCGGTGCGTCAATAGCGATTGCATCGACCTCCAAACGCTCAACGGTGTCGATGATATAGTTTTGACAAGCTACATGATCTTTATGCTTTGGCTCTTTAAACGCTTCGATGATCTCTATCTCACCGTCCATCACTTTGGCATAGATATAGGCAGAATTACCGCTCATACAGCCGCCAAGGTCGATTCCTAATATGTTGTAGTCGTTTTGCATATAACAGTGTATAATAATCGTATAAACATGAACAAGGGGATAGATATGAAAAAAGTATTTAGGTTGTTGGCCTTAGGAAGCGTCTTGCTTTTTAGTGCACTCAATGCAGAAGAGGTGAGTCCCGAGCCACTAAAACCGGATGGTTTTTATTTGGGTGTAGGTGGCGGTGCCACTTTTAATATTACGCTCTTATCTAAAGGGTATTATCAAGATGACACTACGACATACAGTAGTGGCGACTTAAGCGACACAGATGTCGGTTTTATCGTCTATGGCGGCTATCAGATCAACAAGATCATTGCCGTCGAAGCAGCGTATACGGATTACGGATCGTTCTCCGATACGGTATCAAAAGTACTCCAGCCCGGAGTAGAGACGTTTAAGAGTGACCCGAACTCTGTATCTGTCTATGCTAATGCAGGTTATACCTTCTCCAATGGTCTGCGTCCTTTTGGTCAGATCGGATTAGGGTATTTGATGCTCAACGGCTCACGTTCTCTAGAGGCAATAGATATCGATGACAGTATTTCGATGCGCTTTGGTCTGGGTCTGGAATATGCACCGGCAAACTTGTCCGGTTTTGGTTTTCGAGTCGCTTATGTTGAAGATATGGCCATGGATGTTTCATACAATGCAGATGATAATGGAAATGACACGTCAACATTACTGATGAATGTAAATGGGATGTTGTATGTAGGTGCACAATATAAGTTTTAATGCGCAGCTATAAGTTTTTTGTTTCCGGACGCGTGCAGGGTGTCTATTATCGTGCCAATGTTGCTAAAAATGCACAAAATGCCGGCTTTAATGGGTATGTCAGAAATCTAGATGATGGTCGTGTTGAAGCGGGAGTTTGTTGTGAAGAGTTAGATCTGAAAGATTTTTTAGCACTTTTGCAAAGGGGTTCTCCTCTCAGCAGTGTTGAACGCATTGAACACAGAGAGATCGAAGAGATATTCAGAGGTGGTTTTGTTGTAAGACAATAAATCCATCGCTGTACCAATTAGGCCTCAACTACACATTCCCTCCACGTTTCTTAGTTATTGTTTTTATATAACAAGGAGAGAATGATGAAAACGCTTTTAATCTCAACACTGATAGCCTTTATGTTGGCAGGTTGTGAAGTCACATACGATTCGACTTCATATGGGGAGAGTCTGTATATTGACGGTTCATACGGCTGGGTAGTACATGACTACGAACTTGCTTACTCTTACGATTACTATCAAGACGATAGTCTCTATTTTGAAACACCTTATTTGGAACACGGAACTAAAGTATATGTCGACATCTATAATGACTATGATTATGCCTATATAGATGTTGATAACTGGAGTATGTACTTAGTTGACCAATGGTTTAGCGGAGCGTATGAAGCCCATTATATCTTTGAAGTTGATGAAAGTGGATACCACTATTTTCAGATCGCAGACCTACATCCAGACAGTGTTGTCCACGTCTATTATGAATAAGGTTAAGCACTTATGCCATTGCTTTGCCGGCAATCATACCACTAGCCCAGGCAAAGTTAAAATTATAACCCCCTCGACGTCCTACAATGTCAACAACCTCTCCAGCAAAATAGAGCCCATCTACAAGTTTAGACTCCATTGTCTTGTTGTCTATCTGTGCAGTGCTGACCCCACCGCCACTGACTTCGGCATGCTTGAAGCCGTGTGTGTCAGTGATCTCAAATCGCCAATCTTGTAACTGGTGTGCAAGCTTCTTGATCTCTTTAGTGTTGAGACGAGAGGCCAACATCGTCGGTTCGATCTTCGCACTTTGTAGAAGGTGAGGCACGATCTTTGTTGAGATGACCCCTGAAAGCGCCGTTTCGAGTGTGTAACTAGGAACAGCGTTAAGAAGCTTCTCAAGCAGACTGCTCAGAGACTGACGGTTAAAACGAGGCAGCAGGTTTAGCCCGACAGAGACATGTTGAAATTCTATTAAAGCGGATGACGCTTTTTGGCTAATATCTAAAATAGCCAAACCCGAGATACCGTAAGGTGTAAAAAGAATATCACCAGTGATCTTCTCTTCTGGTTTACCATTCAGATAAAGAGTTACCTCTGCCACTGTTTTAACACCGGCCATTTTGTGATGGATGTCCGAATCGATGTGTAGCTGTACTAGTGAGGGGTAGGGTGGTTCTATCTCATGACCAAAATTTTTGGCAAAGTCATAACCATCACCTGTCGCACCAAGCTGCGGCGCTGCTTCTGAACCGGTAGCTATAAGTACTTTGTCATAGACAGTTGTCACTTGATCAGACTCGATAACGAACTGCTTACCATTTTTAGAGATGCCGGAGACTCTTTTCTCGGATAAAATCTTTATGTCAGCTTCTTTGACCGCCGTTTGAAAGGCAAGTACGACGGACTTAGCTTCATTGGAGAGAGGGTAGCAGCGCCCATCTTCTTTAGCATCGAGCAGAAGCCCGATTGAGTGGCAGAACTTCTCAAACGATGCAAAAGGCATCTGTTCTAAGGCATACCCTGTAAAGCTTGGGTCGGCACCAAAGTAGTCGTTAGTATAGGCAGTTGTATTGATAATATTGCAACGACCATTTCCTGAGGCCAAGATCTTTTTGCCGACACTCTTGTTGTGCTCATAGATCGTAACATCGGCTCCGGCTTTTGCAGCGGTCAGTGCCGCCATCAACCCGGCAGCACCACCGCCGATAATGGCGATTTTATTCATGGTGACATTGTAGCTACTCGATACTTAGGTGGATGTAATGGTGTGTGAAGAGATACTCTGTATTTATTATTACAAAATTTGATGGACTGAAATGATAAAAAAAGTGTATAATTATTTTATATACATTAAAAGGACCTACAATGACAAAAGCACAAGTTCTAGCTGAAGCGCAAAAACAGATCGATTCATTCAAAATACAATTAGCAGAGTTGAATCTTAAAGAGAAGGTAGTTGGTCTTAGTGCTGATGCTAAAAAAGTGTATGAAGAGCAGAAAAAAGAGTTGGAAGCACTTATTGATGAAACAGAGAGCAAACTTAAAGAGCTTGGTACTAAAGCCAGTGACAGTTGGCAAGAGACAAAAGATTTTGTAGAGTTGACAAATAAAGCGCTCAAACACTCATTTAACTACTTTATGTCGCACTACAAGAAAAAATAACTTCGCAGTTCGATACCAATAGAGGTTGAAAACCTCTATGCTCCTTTCTTCTTTTCCAAGCATATTGTTTTTATTACGCTGATCATGACATGTACAACCCGATCATATAGTGTATTTACCATTTGAATTGGCGTATTTAGTCGCTACTTTAGAGAGCAAGCATAAACATATCATAACAATCAAGCGTCTCCTCTTCTTTTCCTCAAAATTTCTTCTCTGACGTGACAGAGAAGAAAAGTTGAATCAATGACTATTCGAACATTTTTGCAAATATATGCTCTCAATTAAACTATGGTTGTCAAGATTTATAAAACACAAATTAAACAGTAGATATAGTGTGAGGGGGTGTATGAAATGTTAGTGAGTCAATTTTAGCGATTCGCCCTATTTTAGGCGCGCACGGCCTTTTTCACTTGTGTTTCATTTTCAAAACAACTCTGCGTTTTTTCACTCTCGCGCTCTTTTGCGAAATCTTTCCTATATTTAACGAAAACTATCTTGTAAGCGTTATGGTCGTGTCATGAGGCAAAGCTCCTTGTGTGCGATATGTGGAGCTGTAGATGTGCTATGAAAAAAGTTATGAAAGAAGATGCTTGGTTTGATTGACATTTTGAGATGTTAGAGAGTTGTAAAGTTGTGACTAAGTGACATGACTTAGTGACACATAGTGACATAGAGATAATGACACAATAAAGTGACATTACTTGTGTTTTATATTCAAATAAAAATACAGCTCTTACTTAGAAGATACAATAGTCCATTTTGTATTTTTAAACTCGATATTGTATTTTTGAGCCAAAGTGTATATTTGTGCAGTCATCAAGATAGACATCTGCTGTACGTTAGGAGCGATCTCTTCTAATTTTGCTGCTATAGATGGTTTTCTTGTATCAATATACTCAGACATCGTTTCACAAAATTCTTTTTTCT
>JBATWM010000156.1:0-7315 GCA_049672605.1 Sulfurimonadaceae bacterium | reverse complement strand
AACGTAAAAAGGTTGCCGGGTGAAAAGTACCCGCACCTGCCGGGATGTCGTAAGGCTGAACAATGTTACAACCCTGCTCTTTCCAAAATTCTTGCAGTTTTAAAAGTAGATCGCTAAATGTAATCATCTTCTCTCTCATAAAAATAGTTGGCGAATTATAGCATTTTTATCGCTTTTCTCTCCCTACTCATAAATAATAACAGCAGTAACAAACGGCTAACACTTCCATGATATAATACTTACTACTTTACTAATTGTTATAATTCAACATATTAAGCAGGTTTTTTATGTCTAAAATATTACTTTTTTTACTTCCGCTTCTCTTTTTAGCGTGTAGCTCTGATAGTTCATCAAGTAATACTTTAAATTCACGTACAACTGATTATCCATACTCAACAGACTATGACACATCCCAAGAGGCAACTAAGCAAAATCGTATGTTAGTCATACGGTTGGATTATCCAAATCAATATTTTGTCAACGACGAAAGCAGTTGGGCAAACAAAATATTTGGTGATCAAACACAACAGCTGAATCACTATATGAATGAAGTTTCAAATGCTCAGTTCCAGTATTCTCCGGTCGCAGAAGGTGGCGGTGCAAATGATGGTGTTGTGACAGTCTATTTTACTACCGACCATCCTGATGCAGATATCAACAGTTACACTTTTGAAAGTGAACTCCATCCCGACCTTGAAGATGCCATTACTGCCGTTTCTAACTATGGTTTCGACTTTAGCCTCTATGATGATAATCATAACGGCAAATTGACGCCTGATGAACTCTTGATTGTTTTCATCATGGCAGGAGAGGAAGATGCTTATTCTGGAGGGGGCATTACCAATGGTGTCTGGGCGCATCAATGGTGTACCACCGCTCATACTACTGTCAATGGTATTAGTGTAATGGGATGTGCTGATGGTGGGCAATACGCCATTTTTGGTGAAAGACATTATGATGCTATTTCTATTAGTCACGATGCAACCATAGGTATAATTGCCCATGAACTTGGACATTCAGCATTGGGCCTTCCAGACCTATATGATGTTGATGGCGGATCAGCCGGTATCGGTTACTTTGGTCTTATGTCTTCAGGAACATGGGCACGAGCCTCTAATCAAGAGTACCATGGTCAGACACCTGTACATTTTTCAGCATGGAGTAAAACTTCTACTGGATGGGTAGTTCCTGACGTTTTGACAGGTACCAATATACCTATTAACGGTACAGCAGATGCTAATTACAACATCATCAAAGTTCCTATCAGTAGTTCAGAATACTTTTTACTTGAAAATCGGACTAACTCTGGCTACGATAAAGGTCTTTTCATACTTGACGGTATCTATGTAGGAGGCTTAGCTATTTGGCATATCGACGAAGATGTCATTACAAGTAATTTTAACAACAACACTGTTAATGCTGACGCTTCACATAAAGGTGTTGATTTGGAAGAAGCTAACAATGCTGTTTTAGATACTTCTACGTGGGCTGTTGGGGATGCCAGAAATCTCTACTATCTCCAAAACAGTAATGAATTTTCCCCTACTACATCACCAAATAGTAACAGTTATTATTCCTCTGGTACAGGTATCACTGTCGACAACATTTCCGGTGTAGGCAGTACGATGACTGTCGATATTATCAATCCAAATTAAGGTATATCTATGAAATATCTAATAGTTTTATCATTTATCACTTCCATATTACTGGCAGCTCCAGCCTTCCATGGTAAACGTACCTTTACACAACCAGATGGTACTGTTGTAGAATACCGCGCTCAAGGCGATGAGCATCTAAACTGGATGGAGAGTGAAAACGGTGATATTTTGCTTTACAGTAAAAAGAATAAGCGCCTTGAGTATGCAGAGATCAAAGACAACACCCTTAAAGCTTCAGGGGTGGCCTTTTCAAAAAACGGTGCGGCTAATGCATCTGCAACAGCAAAGCCACCTCAACTCTCTAAAGAGGAGCTCTCTGTCCTGCATAAAAAAAGACGTGATGAACATCTCTCAAAAATGAAAAGCCGCCATCCCTCTCATTAGTAGATAAAAGGGATAAACCTTTTTGTCTTTCTCATATAAACTTTATACGCTTCACTGCCTTCACACCAGAGTCTCTCTTCTCTTACCGCTTTCAATGCCAGAACCAAGGTCAAAAGTAAAAAACTGCTCCACTCCAGATAGATAGGTGTTGCAACTGCCAAAGCGAGTGTCATCAACATCACCGATGTATACATTGGGTGGCGTACAAAACGGTATGGTCCGGTGGTGATAAGTTCGCAACCCTCTTTTAGATCAGGACGGATATTGAAGTTGTCTCCGCGGTTATGTCGTATTGCCCATAGTCCAATAAGAGCACCTGCAAGCAGCATTGTCATCCCGATCCATGAAGAGAAGATACCTTGAGAGTAGACGACCATTAAGCCGATAAGAGAGAATTGGGCGAAGACCAACGAACGTGAATACATCAGTTCATCTTACAGACGATGTCACCGACTTGCTGTCCTAGTGACCTCGCTACGACATTGCATTTTACTTTTAAAAGATAACAGAGGTTTTTACGTGGTGCGGGAGAAAGACACTCATAGTTCCCCATCCCTTTGGTAATGACAAGGTCAGCCTTGTCAAAAAGCTTTTGGCTCGCCTCGTTGGCCCGTTCATAGGCAAAGCCCGGGGTGTTGACCCCACTGTCAACAAGATGGCACAACTTGTCAAAACCGGCCTCTTTCGCCTCAACCATCGTCACGTCGTTAATGATCGGGTTACCGCGTACCATATAAGAGATATCGAGTTTAGGGTAGAGTTGCTGCAGGGTCTCGATACAGAGATGATCGAAGATATGTTCACCTACATTGTCACCGATGTAGAGCAGCGTCGAAGCCTTTGCGAGTGCTTCTTCAAGCAATGCCACATCATCATGGGCGAAGTTGGTCTCAAAGATCTTTTCCATCTCTTCATGAAGGTCAAAGGTCACCTCAGCGGCAAGATCGATCACATTGCCTGCTACGGCTATTTTGATTGCCGTTAAAAGTCTATTGGAGGAGTGTTCAAGTTCTTGATGAAGTTGAGGGATGAAGGTTTTGGCTTTTTCAGTCGCATGTGCTTTCAACTCACCGTACAGGTCATCCATCTCGGCGATCTGCGCCATCTGCTCATAGACATCTGAAGCCACTTCAGGAGGTGACTGCGTAAAGTCAAACGTTTCGCCCAACGCTTCAACACGATCGACCATACGTTTGCTCAGTGCATCATCTGCTCGTATCGCTTCGGTAACACGGCGACTTTGATTGATAATACATTCAACACAGGCATTGTCTATTTTCATGATTCATTCACTTTATGGGGTCATTTAGATAGTAGAAGTTATTGCATTGACGAAAATGCCGAAAGCATTTTTGTACTTTAGTGCCATCGCGACTAGCGAGAGCTAAGATGGGCTTTGCCCATCTTAGTGTTAATCAATAATGGTTTCGATCTCTAAAGAGTCCATCTCAACTTTTTTCGCTTTAGCGATACGATCTTCTTTTAGTTTTACAGCAAGATCTTCGTCATTAAGTGCAAGGATCTGCATTGCAAGATAAGCAGAGTTTATTGCTCCGGCCTTACCGATCGCAACGGTTGCAACAGGCATACCTGCCGGCATCTGTACTGTTGAAAGAAGTGCATCAATACCGCTTAGCGCAGAAGCACTCATCGGAACACCAATAATAGGCTTAACCGTTTGAGAAGCTAAAACACCTGCCAAGTGTGCTGCCATACCTGCTGCTGCGATAAAGACTTGCGCCCCTTTTTTCTCAGCATCCTTGATGTAGCCTTTTGTACGCTCCGGTGAACGGTGCGCCGAAGAGATAATAAGTTCGTGATAAACACCAAACGCCTCTAGTGTGTCTGCACATGACTTCATAATTTCGTAGTCGCTTTTACTTCCGATGATGATTGAAACAAATTTCATACAATTTCCTCTTTTTGGCGTTATGCCTCTTTTTGATTGTCGGAATTATAGCAAAATCGTTATTAGTAATATCATCTATCCTAACTTTTCTATACTTCATTGTAAAATTCAGCCACTAAAATTTATTTGAGGTATTCATGCGACATATCTGGCTGCTTTTATTACTCCCTGTTCTACTTCTCGCTGAAGATATCTCTAAAGAGCTCTACTCTAAACCTAAACTGACTACAGAACAGATCGCAGATAAACAGACAGGTAGTTACTTTACGGGTCTGCCGCTTGTAAACTATGATGCTGACAAAGGCTTTGGCTACGGTGCACGTGTCTATTGGTATGACAATGGCAACAGAGAGAGTGAACTTTTTGAGTTGACACCCTACAACCATCAACTCTATGCGCAATTTTTTCAGACGACCAACGGCTGGTCTTATCATGTACTGCATTATGACGCTCCCTACATAGGTGACTCACTTTTTCGTCTGACAGGTGAAATTGTTTACGAAAAAAATACACAGGCCAACTACTTTGGTACAACCTCAGACTCTATGAATGACTTAACAGATACTTTGGGCAACAGCTATACAACAGCACAAGAGCAGCAAGATGCGCTGGATGCGCAAGGCAGCCGTTATTACAACCGCTATCTTTTAGTAAAACCGAAAGTCGAGATCAATCTTGCCAGAGATTTTTTTGGCGGCTTGGTCCGTTTAAGTGTTGGCGTAAATCTGGCCCGTGCTTCGATCACCGACTATAACAACACAACCGTCTTAGACAAACACAATGAACTCAGTAAACTAGCCGAAGATCAAGATAGCCTTATAGGGTACGAAGGGGGTTGGGACAACGGCCTTAAACTGGCAGCTGTCTACGATTCACGCGACTTTGCGCCTAATCCGAAAAACGGATCGATCCATGACTTTAGCGTCGGTCTTTACGGTAAACTCCTCGGAAGCGACTTTGAGCACCAGCGATACACCTTTTCTACCAGAAACTTCTTCACTCCTGAGAGTGCAGACTACTTCACATTAGCTGTTCGGGGGATCTATTCCGTTCAAACAGGTGATACACCCTTTTTCGACCTTAATATTCTCGACTTTGCTGACGACCATACAACCGGTTTAGGCGGGTATCGTACCTTACGCGGATACCAACAGGACCGTTTTGTTGCTGATGTCAAAGTGCTTGCTAATGTTGAGACACGGTTTAACTTCTATAAAACAGACACCTTGGGACAGACCTTTGACTTTATGGCAGTCCCATTTGTTGACGCAGGTAAAGTGTTTGACAGTGTGAGTGAGACAGATCTTAAGGGATACAGATACACCTATGGTGCCGGTCTGCGCATCGCCTGGAATCAAGCGACCATCATTATGATCGATTATGGGCAGAGTGTCGAAGACAGTGGGCTATATATAAATTTTAGCCATATTTTTTAGCAACTCACCTTTTACAGTGGGGGCGCTTGATTTATGCCCTCTGATGAAATACGCAAAAAAGTATATTGCGGAAGCTTGATCGGAAGTTCGATCGGGTTAACATTACCACTGTGTACTGACTCCCACTCTTTGCCGTTTTCTGCTAGAAGTTTTTTAAACGTGATGTAGTAGGTCTCACCCTCTTTAGTGACACTGCCGATCTCGTTATCAACTTCTTCAAGCACAGCATCAGCCGGTGCCATGATCTCGACTTTGTCACCCGGTAGCGTTTTATATTTACATACAAAGTGTGTCCCTTTGTCTGTCACCATACCACTGACCTGATGGCTTCCCATCTGCATAGTGAAGTCCAGGCTCTGTGTGTCATGTTTCTCAAAAGGACGGTTTATGAGATAAGCATCCGTGAAACCTCGGTTTTGCATCGAGTGGATCTCATGTTGATATCGCTCCGGATGGTAATCGTCAGCATAATAGTCATCAATCGCCATACGGTACGCTTTTGCCGTTGTTGCAGCGTAATACGAGGTCTTTGTACGACCTTCGATCTTCACTGAGTCCACCGCACCCGAGTCCAATATCTCTTTCATATGCGAAGCGAGATTAAGGTCTTTTGAATTCATGATGTAGGTGCCGATCCCCGGGTCCTCTTCGAGTCTAAAGAGTGTTCCGGTTTCAGGATTAGCCGCGTACATCTCGTACGGAAAACGGCAGTCATTGGCACATGAACCGCGGTTTGGTACACGCCCGCTTTGCAGTGTTGAGATCAGACAGCGACCGCTGTAGGCAAAACACATCGAACCGTGGACAAAGACCTCTAACTCTAAAGAGGGGAGCTCTTTTTTGATCTCAACGAGGTCTCGCAGTGAGATCTCACGCGCGGTAATAATGCGCTCTGCGCCCATGTCATGGTAGATCTGCGCATCAAGTACATTCATCACATTTGCCTGCGTAGAGAGGTGTTTTGGAATGTGCGGTGCGATCTCTTGGGAGAGTTTAAGTACACCCGGCGTTGCCACGATCATTGCGTCAGGTTCTAACTCGGCCATCTTTTCAATGTGCTTTTTAAGCAGGTTCAGTTGCGAGTTAAAAGGAAAGCCATTGATAGTGGTATAGACCTTTTTACCGCGTTCATGGGCATAATCGATCCCCGCTTTAAAATCTTCCATCGTAAACTCTTTACCCGAGCGGATACGAAGAGAGAAGTGGCTCACTCCCCCATAAACTGCATCAGCCCCATAATCAAGAGCGATCTTTAGTTTTTCAAGGTTCCCCGCAGGTGATAATAGTTCTACTTTTTTAGAGTTTGTCATTGTTCATCTTCTTTTTGTATATACAACTTTTAGTAAACACACTATATCTCTTATTAATCGATTTGTGGACTACCCGAGGGCATTGCCTTTGGTCACCTTCCTTCGCAGGAATAACGACATTTGAAAGTAATTTGAACGTAAAAGTATGTTTTGTATGTGTAATTTTATCGTAATGTCGGATAAGATGATTTAAAACTCTAATCTATATTATAATTACAGTATTAATTTAGGGCATCGATAAAGCCCTTATGGAGAAAAGATGAAAATAGACCTGCATAGCCACACCACTCTCTGCAACCATGCTGAAGGCAGCGTCAATGATTATGTTGAAAAAGCGATAGAGAACGGAATCGATATTTTTGCTTTCTCCGATCATGCACCGATGGATTTTGACCCAACATACCGTATGAGCTTTGATGAGATGGCACTCTACAGAGAGTGGGTCATAGACGCAAAAGAAAAATATGCGGATAAGATCGAAATTCTGTTTGGCTATGAAGTCGACTATCTACCAGGTCATATGGATGAACGCGTTTTAAAAGCAGATGTGGATTTTTTGATCGGTTCTGTTCACTTCATTAACGAATGGGGATTTGACAACCCTGAGTTTATCGGCCG
>JBATWM010000155.1:0-43612 GCA_049672605.1 Sulfurimonadaceae bacterium | reverse complement strand
TCACTGTCAAAACGTGTTTTTTTGACCAAAGAAGGGTCATACATATCCTCTAAGCTTACCAGTCTGGCTGATGGACGATACTCTTTGTTAAGCGTGGCACGAAGCTTCGTATCATAGTTTGTCTGATTAGAGGGTTCGACTAGATAAAGTTCGGGTTGGAAGATAGGGTGTGTGTCTCTTGTAAAGATGTAAAAAGGTCTGTTTCTTTTCAGTAATATCTCTATAATTTGTTTTTGTAATGTCATAGCATTGTCCTTGTAGGTTAAATGGCTTAGCGACACATTATTTCTAAGTCATTGTGTTGGGCTCAAACAGAGCAGGGCCTCTCTTTAGTCTTAGTCAGTATATAAGAGAGAGAAGACAGGGTGTGTCGTATTGTTTTATGAAAATGGACAGCTGGAGTATTCGCAAGAGATGTATTCAAATGGACAAAGTCGGCTGATACTGCATTATGACGAGAATGGAAAAGAAGAGTCTAGAAAAGAGTACGATAGAGGTGGGAAGTTAAAAGGCTGAATGTGAATGAGCTTTTGTCTCATTCAGTTCTCGATCAAACAATCTCTGATCAAGCATACTGTCTTGCAGACTTAACCTAGTTGAATGACTACGGCTGCAATGAGAACTATTGTAAATACAATAAAAGCAATTTTATTTAGAAGTGGTGCCTCTTTCCAAGTTCTAGTGGTTTTCTTCATGACTTATCCTTTTTAGTAATGTTGTTTAGCTCAAAAGAGTAACTGTTTTCTACTTCAGTTAAGTGTAAAATAGAGTTGCGACAGGTTGTGTCATTGTAAATTAGTTTATTATGACTGATCTACTAATTTTAGGGTCAGTCGCCACCTATGGATTTCTTCCAAAAACTGCTACAAAGGGTAACCGATTCAAGCGACTTTCTCTCTCTTTTAATTTAGGTCAAACACCCTGGTTACTGCTGACCGCCATCCGTAATTGTCCAGCCGAAATCATCAGGATACACCTCAGGGGTTAAATCTCTACTTTTCATCATTGAAACAGCATGGAGAAATAGGGCAGGCGGCTTCGTTTATATAGACGCTATCAAACAATTTATTTTTTCCTGTCATCTACTTTTTATATAGAGTTTGTGTTATTATTTAGGGTATATGCTTTACTAATCTTATTACTACAAGGACATCAAGTGGATAGGTTAAATGATTTGTTTATATTCTCGGTACAGCTGTTTGTCATCGTTCTCGTTCTTTATGCACTCTACACGTTAATATATGACCGATTTTTACAACACCGAAATGCCCTGCTTGAAAACTATCCGCTTTTAGGGAGGGCACGTTACTTTTGTGAATTTTTACGAGAGCCGATGCGCCAGTACTTCGGTTCGGAAGACGGTTTCGGTTCCAGAGACAAGATCGACTGGGTCTACAAAGCGGCAAAAGACAAGAAAAACTATATCTCCTTTGCCCTTGGTACGAAAGAAGATAAGGCGAAATACATCATCAAACATGCGAATTTTGCTCTCAACATCGACGAAGTCAGCGATGATGTCTCTGTGACCATAGGTGAGCAGCATGCCCATCCTTTCATCGCCCGCTCCATGGTCGTACGTTCGGCAATGAGTGATGGTGCCCTCAGTCCCGAAGCAACTAGAGCGTATGCCCGTGCTGCACAGATAGAACAGTTTCCACTTAACACAGGCGAAGGCGGAATGACGTCAAATCTATTCGAAACACATTCCATTCCTGATGCTCACGACTACCTGAGTACACGCTCTGGAAATAGCTGGCAGCAGTATTTATACCTCGTTTCAAAAAAGCTTATCAGCCCCATTTTTGCCATTAGGTTATACAGAAAACTGCTTCTTCCCAAAGAGGAGCGCTACCGCTATATCCTCGACCGCGAGAAGCTGATGTTTTTTCGTCCGGACTGGAATGCACCGCTGGAAAGCTTTCCCAAAGAGGTCCCTTTCGATATGCCCGATATTATTCTGCAGATAGGTTCAGGGCTTTACGGTGTACGCAACAGTAAAGGGGAATTTGATGAAGAGCACTACAAAAAAACAATGCGCTTCTGCCGGATGACCGAAATAAAGATCGCCCAAGGGGCGAAACAGACAGGGGGCAAACTTACCGGAAGTAAAGTCACCCAAGATATTGCCTTTTACCGGGGTGTCAACGCGGGCCAAGACCTCTTCAGCCCAAACCGTTTTCCCTATGCAAGCGATATGGACACTTTTATGGATTTTGTCGGCACTTTGCAAAAGCTCTCTGGAAAACCCGTGGGTATCAAGATCGTAATCTCTGACAGAGATAATGTTGATGAGCTCATTACTACCCTCCAGCGACGCGTAAGCGAGGGGAAACCCATTATTGACTTTATTACCGTCGACAGCGGCGAAGGGGGAAGTGCCACGGCGCCGCTAGCTATGATGGAGTCCGTCGGTTTGGCACTGGACAGTTCCATATGTATCCTTGATACACTGCTGAAGAAACATGGGCTGCGTGAGCAGATCAAAATTATTGCAAGCGGCAAGGTGCTTACGCCTGATGATGTGATCATTACCCTCGCACTGGGGGCTGATATGGTCTCTATTGGCAGGGGCTTTATGCTCAGTGCAGGGTGTATACGTGCAAGGGTATGTTCCGGTGCAGAAGGGCGTGCATGTCCTGTTGGACTAGCGACTCAAGACCTGAACAAACGGGCGGCATTTCATGTCAAGGAGAAATCTGAACACATCGCCAACTACCATAAGAATCTGGTAAGCGGTGTAAAAGAGATGCTCGCTATTCTCGGTAAAAAAGAGCTCAATACATTGAACATTCATGATCTGACCTACATCAACCATGATGGTGAGATCTTTTACGATGTTGGAACATACCTTCATCAAAAAACCCATGTTTAGAAAAAAAAAGGGGTAAGTAGCCACCTATAAACTTCCTCGTTCCTATCGTCTCGATGAGAACGAGAAAAAGCTGCTTCTCTTTTCTTCTACAGCCCTCGCGGCTTTTTAATCTTTCTCTGCCCACTCGCGGATTTTATTTTTATATCTATGGTCATCATTTTAAACTCCTATATCTTTAAATAAATTTCTTACATGTAGAAGTTTAATACTTGTAAATGACAGGATGTGTCATATAGTGAATTTAAATGCTATTTTCAATTTTCTGGAAATAAATATTTTTAAAATAAAATACAGCATCTTTGAAATCCTGCTCACTATATTTCTGGTACTCTAAATTAGTGACTCTATATTCAAGGTATTCTAAAAACAGTTCTTTTTGTTTTGTATACTCTTTGAAATCTTTCTGTTCTAATTTAACAAATATTGGATCAAGAAAGGTTTCTACAGTGTTATAGAAATTTTCATTATTAAGTTTGAATGTAAAACCAAGTCCATCATAATCACAAAAATAAAACAATTTTCGTATTGCAACATATACTGCTTCTTTTCCCCCTCCCAAAAGAATTGTATTGAGCATTTTCTCATCAATCATAATTTTCTCCTTATATTCATACGCATTTCTTCAGCATTATCATAGATGTATTGATGATTTAATCAGCTTAAAGCAGCAACACTACCTCGTTACTTCATAAGTATAAAGTGTAGTTGCGACAGGTTGTGTCATTTAATTAATTTACTATCTATTATCTTCATATCCACATGTAAACATCAAAAACTTTTATATAAGTATATATTCAATTATATGTACACATGTGACATGACCTGTCATTAATATAGACTATAGTTCATATGTAAAGGAAAAACATGTACATAATTTTATCTATATATATAATATCTTGGATATTACTTGAATACGACTGCCTTAAACGCCATAAAATGTTCTATTTTCAAAGAGTATGGCGCAGGTACGATCATCATAGTATTAGTTTCTATTTTGGTGTATTTAGATTGATATTACTATTTCCAATTTTTGGATTACTGGTGATATTTGATATTTGACATAACCTGTCATTTACATCTATTAAGATTCATATATAAACATTAAAGGAGAAATTATGGGGTATGGATGTTGTAATGAGATTCTGACAGATAGTGATAGAGAGTTTTTTATAAAAGAAGCAAATAAGCTCGCTATTAAGATAGCTGATGAGATGACAGAAGAGAACTATCAAATATTTGTAAAACGAGATTATTATGAAAAAAATATCCATTGGCGGATGAGTGAAAGTGCTGATCTAGATTATAACTGGATAACTTTTATAGCAATTAAAAAGAACTTTGGTCTTGATATTTTTATAAACAGCGCTGAGAGTAAGATAAGGGCTGCAGTCGCCGCACAGGGTTATAAATCTTCTTTACTTATTGAAGATAAAAGTGCTTTAGTTCGCGCTGGCGTGGCAAAGTCTGGATTTGGACTAAGTATGCTTATAAATGATAAAGAAGCTGTAGTCCGTTGCGCAGTGGCAGAACAAGGTTACGGTCTTGATATATTAATAGATGATGAAGATGCTAATGTACGTCGCGCGGTAGCAGAACAAAGTTATGAAACCGATACATTAGTTAATGATCAAAGTAACTGGGTACGACGTGGTCTAGCTAATTCTGGATATGCACTCGAGATCCTCATGCTTGATGATGACTTCTATGTTAGTCACGCTGCAAGGGAAAAGTTTCTTAAAAATATACCTAATTGCAAAAATAATGAAGAAGCTATGAAAGCGCTTGAATACATCGCAAAGCTAACTCCTCTATCAATGAACATTAATATACCTGGAATTGGAATACGGGATATGGTTAAAGACATTGATGAAGGCATAGCCATAGATATTATAAATAAGGGTTACTGTTTATCCTATTTTATAAACAGTACTAATGCTTGGATAAGAGCTGCCGTTGCTAAACAAGGGTATGGATTAGATGTATTGATTAATGACGAAGATAAAAGGGTACGCAAAGAGGTTGCAAAACAAGGCTATAGACTTGATGTACTTATTAATGATAAAGATGAATGGGTACGTATTGCAGTGGCAGAGCAAGGTTATGGGCTAGATGTATTGATAAACGATAAAGACAATCTTGTACGTGTATATGTTGTAGAACAAGGGTATAGGCTAGATGTTTTGGTTAATGACGAAAGTTCTTATGTGCGTCAACATGTTGCACAACAAGGTTACAGGCTAGATATATTAGTAAAAGACAGAGACAATGATGTACGTAAAGAAGTTGCAAAACAAGGCTATGGACTTGATATTTTAGTTCATGATATAAATAAATATGTCCGTTCAGAGGTAGCAAGACAAGGGTATGGACTTGATATCTTAGTGAATGATGAAGAGAGCAGGGTTAAAGAAGCTGTAATTTCTCAGGGGTATGCTTTAGATACTTTTCTTTATGATAAAGGTTACGGGATTGCCAGTTGCGCTTTAGAAAAAATAGCAGAGCAGTACTCTAATGTAGATGAAGTCGTAAAACTAGTTGACTCTGTTATACAGACTGTTCCTAATTTTGTTGAAGAACTTCATACAGATACTTGTATAGAATTGATGAATAGAGGATTTCCTTTAAACTACTTTATGAAACACAGACACCGCAGTGTAATAGATGCTCTTGTTGATCGAGGATATGCTTTGGAGACTTTTATTTATGATAATACTCATAGAACTAGACAATTAGCATTATATAAAATATTAGGAAGGTGTATAAACGTAGATGAAGTTGTAAATCTAGTTGATTCCATTTTAAAAACTGATTCGGACTATTTAAACAGGCTTAGTCCTAATCTTTGCATAGTATTTATTGAAAAGGGATGCCCTTTAGAGTACTTTTCAGAACATCCTGATTATTACTCGTTGGGAGTGTAAATGAGAGTAAGTGACAGGTGGTTTAGGGTGATTAGAGAGGTCTTCTTTTTCCTCGTTCCCATCACTTGATGGGAATGCATAGGTCAGTGTATCAGTCAATAATTAAAACAACACTGCAAATACTATTGAATAGAAAAAATACTAGAATCTAGGCCGTCACAAAAAAGAGGTACTCTTTGGTTTCATGGTTTTCACCGAACCCTATAACCGGCATAAGCGGGTGGGCATCTGAGATCTTTACCATGAGCTCGTACATCATCGCTGCCATCTCTAAAGCGTTGACACATTCCAGTAAGTTTGTTGTCGAGGCATCTTCGTCGGCAAATCCCAAATGCAGCTCTCTGGCCTCATGATCGACAGACAGAGAGGTGATGATCTTCTCACCCGCATTTTGAAGCGTCCCATCATCCGCTTCTTTTACGAGCATCGCTACAAGGGCATAGCCCTGAGCGTTATCTATGCTCGCATGCAGATCATCTATCATATCTATAATATATTTCATTGTAATCCTTTGCAACCCACGCACCGTCTTCCTCGTTCCCATCGTCTCGATGGAATGGATATGGCAGTTTATCAGCCAATAATTTAAACAACACTACAAAGTCAATTCTAGATGGTGGCTTATGTGACAGTAACTAAGCCTAATCAATATAGGAAGAATGGGAGAGGCTGCTTCTCTTTTCTTCTATAGCCCTCCCGGCTTTTTAATCTTTCTCTGCCCACTCGCGGATTTTACGTTTTAGTTTTTTCTCCACTTTTTCACTGATCTCGTCCCACTCTTTGCCACTTTCTGTACTCTCTTCATCTTCTGCCCACTCTTTTAACTTATGCATCACTTTTATCTCAACCTTACGGCCTGTCTCTTCCCACTCTCTGTCGCGTCTTTTATCTGCGGCAGATTTACACTTCATTTGAGAACCGCCGCCCCAGACAGCGATGATCCCTAAGAGAAACCCGAAATCGTACCATCCGCCACTGTTATTGACGGCATAGATGGCGACACTGTCATCGAAAAGCGACACGACAAAGGCAATAACAACAATCATGCCATGCCATAAACCATACCAAAACCCCACCTGCTCTCGGTAATCTGCCAGAGTAAAACCCACCGAATCCGCACAGCCTGTAAATAAGAGCAGGGCTGTAACTGCTACTAAAACATAACGCATAACTTCCCCTTTTGAAGATGTATAGATAAGAATATATTATCATAACCAAATGCATATCAGAAATCTGTTCTCTTACACATGGCAGCTGGGGTGTAGTGTTGAGTATCGTCAAGCAGATCTGTGATGAGTTCAATATCGATATAGAGCTTGAGTCGGAGTTACAAAAAGGAAGTTGTTTTACACTAACGTGCTAACAACCCTCTTCGCCAAAGAGGGAAAAGTCGTAAGCTTTCCTCCGTAGACATGCAACACCCTGTTTTGTCCTATATGGTGCAGATCAAGCTTGTATTCACGCGACATCTGGGTCGGGTGCTTTGCACTTTTTATGAGCGGGCGGGTGCCGATAAAGAGCTCTTTGATATCCTTGCGTTTCAGCGCTTTTTTCAGATAGACGCTGCTCTCTCTGAGCAGATACTCGACATCTTCATTATTGACCTTAATGTTGTCCACTTCACCCTCTTCGCTGCGTTCCGTCGTGCCGATCAGCGTCGTCTCTTTTTCGGGGATGATAAAAAAGATGCGTTTGGATGTTGTCTCCAGGAAAAGCGGGTCGGGCACCAGCACCCTGTCGATGACCAGATGGATACCGCTCAGTTTTTCGATCGTGTAAGAGGAGGGAAGAGCAAAACGGGCATTGACTTCATCCACCCATGCCCCTGTCGCATTGATGAGCAGTTGGGTCTCGACCGAGCGCCCGTCCAGTTCTATATCGATCTTTTCATCACCTGTCAGCAGTGTTTTTATCGCTGCATGTTCAACGATCTCTGCGCCGCAGGCTTTGGCTTCATCGGCGATCCTGCATGTCAAGGCATAGTCATCTGTTTTACCGTCAGAATACCGAAAGACGGCCTTTAGCTCATCTGCTTTAACAGCATTGAACTTTTGTAAAAAGAGCTCATTGGGGACCTCCTGCGCTTTTTGTCCATGCCTTGCAAAGAGACTATATAGCCACAGACCCAAACGGATCATCCATACAGGACGTCTGGAGTTTTCATACATAGGCAGATAAAAATGGCGCAGTTTGACAAGATCGGGATAGGTGTCTAAAAGATATTTTTGGTCATGCAGGGCCTCTTTTACCAAAGAAAACTCAAAATTCTCCAGATAGCGCAACCCGCCGTGAATAAGCCGCGATGAGTGTGACGATGCCCCTGCCGCAATGCGGTTTTTCTCTAACACCAGCACGCTTTTGCCCTCTTGCGCCAATGCTTTGGCAATAGCCACTCCATTGATTCCGGCACCCAAAATAACGACATCGTATCGGTTTTGCATCCACTGCTCCCAAAAACTCGTGTATAATCATTGTAACCAAGATAAGTGGAGATAGCATTGAAAAAAATTGCACACCGCGGCTTTAGCGAAAACTACCCTGAAAACACTCTGCTCGCCTTTCAAAAAGCACTCGATGGGGGTGTGGACGCAATTGAAACCGATCTGCGGTTAAGCCTCGATAATCAGCCGATTATTTTTCATGATGATGATCTGCAACGTATTACAGGCCTCAACAAAACGCCCGAGTCACTCACACTGAACGAACTTCAAGCCCTGGATGCAGGAAGCTGGTTCGATCGCAGGTATAAAGATGAGAAGATCCCCTCTTTGGACGAGCTCCTCCATCTCTGCAGTGCCAAAGCGACACTGATCCTGGAGATCAAGTACAACCCCTCTACCTATCAAAGACTCTGTGAAGAGATCGAAAAGCGGATTCATGACAAACCGGATTGGGTAGAGGTCTCCTGTTTTGACGATCACGTCTTGGAGTATATGCATCAGCTCAACCCCAATATCAAACTGCACAAAGTCATCAAAGAGGCCTCCACGCTCCAGAACAAAGATTTTGAAACACGATATGGCTACACCGACTATTTTGATATCGATATAAATCTGCGCAACATCGTTTTGGAAAAAGGGCTGATCCAAAAACACAAGGTCATCTTTTGGACTGCAGACAACGAAGATATCAGCGCGGAGATAAAAGCAGGACTCTATGGTGTTATGAGAAAAAAAGGGGATCAAGGGGAGAAGCTACTTAAATTTCCTCGTTCTCATCGTCTGAGACTGTCAACCGGCTTATATGACAATAACTAAGCCTAATCACTATAAAATAGTCGTATATACGACGAAGAACATCAAAACCATCTAGAGGAAACCCACATGAAAAAGAGACTGATCGCGCTAAGCGTTGCGCTGCTCGTTCCATTTGCAGCATCTGCATTGGCAGATGAAACACTAAAGAGTGAAACAAAACAGCAAGTAGAGAAGAGAACGCTCGAAAGCAGAGTAAAAGCAACACAAGAGAGAGAAGCGCACCAGCTCAAAAGAGAGAAGGAGCGTAAACTCGAACAGAAACAGTACGAACAGACAAGAGCAGAGCGCAAAAGAAAAGTAGATGCAGAGCGTAAGGCTGCAAAAGAGCGCAGAAAAGCCGAAAAAAAGGTTGGCAAAGCCGACAAAAAAGCGAAAAAAGCTGCCTATAAAAAGCAGGAAGAAGAGCGTAAAAAAACGCTTGAAGCGCATAAATTGAAGCAAAAACAAGAGCGCGAGGCACATAAACAGCAAGGTAAAGTTGACCATGCTAAACGTATGTAGTAAGAAGTAGTGATCAATAAAGGTTGAAAAGTACGGGTTAGGTGATGAGAGTTTGCTTTTTCATCATGTCTTTAAATCGATGCTCTCAAACGATCCAGGCGCCGTCTCTATAGACGACTTCATCATCAAGTGTAAAACTCTGTGTGTCTACAAAAACATCGACATGGTATTTGCCGTCTCTTCGTTTAAAGCCGGGCTTGCCGTACATGCCGTGCTTAGCGCCTAACGATACGTGAACACCGCACATGCGTTCATAGCTGCCTGTGTCGGCAATGGTGCGTGTTGTACTCAATGCTCTGTTGAGACCAAAACCCAGTTCACGTACCCAGACAGTTCCCTCATCACGGCGTATGTTGGAGAGGATGTTGTCGAAGGCGGGTGTTGAGTTTTCACACGCCACCACTTGCCCCTGTTCTATGATAAGCGTAATTGGCGTTTCGGGTCTGTTGATCTTATAGTCGATGTCGCCGAAACAGAAGATCTTTGCCCGTCCGTGAAGTGCTTTGAGGTCTTGAGACTCAGTAAACACTTCACCGATAGGAAACTGACCGCCGGTGTTAGGCATCTCTGAGTAGTCGCCGATGTTGAGTTTGGCAGACTCGAAGGGTGAGTCGTAGAACAGCAGTTCTCCGCCACTGTCGACTACCCCTGAAGAGGCAACATCGATCTTACGTTTGAGTGCACGTCCGGTTCCTCGGACATAGTCAGCGTCATAGGCCAGTGCATCGATGTAGTAGGGTGCTTCTTCATCTGTCATACGGCTGAGGTGTGGATGTTCTATGACTTTTATCTTACGCTTAAACAACTCGACGCGTATGCGAAATGCATCAAGACGAAAACTGGTTGACTGCACTAATACAGCCAAGTCAGATGCCTCTAGCTTCCCAAGTACCTCCAGTATCTCTTCGGGTGTCTGCTTGTTAAAATCAACAACTGTCGCATCAGGCAGAGAACGTTTATAGGCTTCTGCCAAAATGCTTGACAAGAGACAACCCGTGTCATAGACAAGGAGGGCTCTCTCTTTGTCTGTGTGCTCAAACACCACACTTAATAGACCTTTCAAGTGCTGCTCAGCTCTCAAGATCAACGACTCAGACTCCTCTGAAGGTAGCGGGTTTTTATTCATTGTCATACCAAAACCTCTCGCCGGTTATTTTTTAAACCACTCTGGGTGTTCTGTCATGTCGGCTTGCAGTTTGTCGTATGCTGCTTTTGGCAGGTTCTCGACGTTCTCTTTGTCAACGATCTCAATACTTTCGATGTCGTTGGAAAGCCCCTCTTCGCGTAGATATTTTAAGACAAGTTTTCCAAGAGCGAACACCTCTTGTTTGATGATCTCGTCATTTTGGTTATAGGTTATACACTCGCCATGCAGTTTGCCATCTTCGTATGTTTTAGTGGACTTTACACTTTCGTTTGCTTTGGGGATGAAGTATCTTGTTTCTACGCCGTGGCGTATCCCTTTGACAAAGTTTTCTCTCTTTGACAAAACACCGCTTGCTGTAAAGTACTTGATCTCTTTGCTTGTGCCTTTAACGGTTACTATCTCTTTGACATTGTTGTTTTTGTCATCATAATAACGCTTTGTAATAAAGGCATCACCCTCGTAATATGTCTCCGTTGCTACTCTTTTTCCGCGATAATATTTTATAGTTTTTTCTTCCATATCGTCCCTTTTTGGTTTCATTATACCTCATTGCTTTCTAGTGCGTGTGGGTGGGCGACAGAGCGAGGGTAGTGTAGTGCATAGTGGTCTCTTTAACTGTCGATCAGCAGATGTCCGAAAACTGCAAATATACCGATCATGATCCCGGTAAAAAACTGTGCATGGACCAGATGGGCGAACTTTTTTAACTCTTTTGGCGTATACCGCCATGAGAGGAACAGACCGAACAAGCTTTGCCAAACGACCAAGATCAGTACCGCCGGAAAGAAGAGGTTTTTCATCAGTCCGCCCATCAGTACAATATGGATCAGGACAATAGCGACTGTCGCAATCCCGACATAGGCGTGGGTACTGTTTAAAAGATTAAGCAGGCGTTGGAAGATCGATGCAGCGGCGGGTGGTGTATAGTCGGGTATGAGCCGTTTTGCTAATGTACCTCTGCCCATTAGCAGTTTCAAAGCGGTACGGGCATAGATGAAGACCAAGCCCCATAACCCCAACTCACCAAAAAACTCTCCTATCTCACTCAGAAACGTTTCGTTTTCCGGAGTAGGTGGATACATCGTGTAGGCATAGATGAAATAGAGAACCGACACAAAGAGCACTATCACTGTATAGAGTGCGATTTTTTTGAAGTAGGTGAATGTCATTTTAACAGTCCCAGTCCCAGAGCCCTTATCTCCGCCGTTTTATGGAAATGAAACGTTTTATACTCTTTAGTGTCAGGCTCTATAAGGTAGATGTTTTTAGTGCTGTTTCTGATGTTGGTTCGGGTCTGGTTGTAGATGAGCAGTCTTATGGACTTTTCAAACATCTCTAAGACATTCATGGTCTTGAAAAAGTTGTCCGGCATGTCGTTGTTGAAGGAATTTTTTCCGAGTACGTCAACGGCTATGACATCGTCATATGCGGCTTCGTTGATGCCCAGGTTTTCGCAGAGAAAACCGTCACCGTAGGTCTCACCGTCTATGACATGCTCTTCAAATACCCCGGGTATCGCCATCGTAGAGAGTACGGCATCTTTGATGTAGACATCGTCCGAGGCACTGAACACTTTTTTGTGACCGTTACGCAGGTTGGTCGCGATGAGTTTGAGGGGGACCTCGGTGTCGCTCATCTTTCTGTCTTGGAAGATACCGTCAAATATCGTGGCTATCTTGTCGTTGTTTACGACAGCATTACCGGAAAAAGAGAACTTCATCCAGTTAAAGAGACCCGAGAAGCTCTTGATCTGTTTGTGGATCTCTTTCTCTTTCATCCCTATGGCCATACAGGCGCCGATGATCCCGCCCATACTGGTACCGACGATCTCACTGGGCATGATGTGCCGGCGCTCAAGGTCATGCAGCAGACCCAAATGAGCAATGCCCAAGGCACCGCCGCCGGAGAGGACCAGGGTAAAGTCTTTTGTTTTGAAGTTATTCATCATGCAGGCATTATATACTAATTGGTTAGTGGAATAATAGAGGGTTTTGAGATTGTGAATTTTGATAAAGACATTTGGAAGCGTTGACTTTTAAAGTTGAGGTTAGATCCAAGTAGGACTTGGATCTATTGGTCAATTATTTTGTGACTAGCTCCGTCATATAGTCTTCAATGTCACCAGGAGCGGATGAGATGTTCATAAAATCACCCATGCTAAGGTCAGGGTTGGCAATCGCTAAATAGAATTTTCCATGAAGGATCTTTGCTTTGTTGTCTTCGATGAGTACCATGTATGGAAGAAATGCAGAGTGCTTGTTCGCTTCGATCGCCGGAACATACGTTTTTTCTCCATTTTCAGTGTTCATAGCGACACCGTAGAGTGTTGAATTTTCAAGTTTTAGTTTAAAGACAATGTTGCTTTTTGCTTTTGATTCTAAAATTCTATCTAGACCTTCACCAGATGCGATCTCGATCATATCTTCATAGTACGGCATACTCATCATAAAATGGTAACCACTGATGTCATCCACGTCGAGTTTACATGTACTAGGTGACAGTTTCCCGAATTTAGCTGAAAGTGCAGAGGTGATACTTTTAGAGACTTCTGCATTGTTGTCATCTTGTAAAAATGCTGCCATGAAGTACTGAGGGTTTGTGAACACCAGTGTTTTGTCTTTTGAATCAACCAAAACTTTTTGAACACCTGCAAAACCTCTACTCTCTTTAGAAGCTAGTTTTTTTAGTTCACTGTTTGTATAGACTATGACATGATACTGCTTGTCATCCATAGCGTCATACTCACCAATAATGTCAAAACCATTTGAGGTTAACGCTGACTTTACATTGCCTACGGATCTGTACTCACCATACAAATAACTGCTAACATCTTCTGCTAAAACACTCACGCTTAGAAAAATCAAAGATAAGATCAACTTTTTCATGAAAACTCCATTTTTTGAATTAATCCATAATACATCAAAGATTATAAAATATTATAAGAAGTTTGGATATAAATTACAAGACAGTATTATAATAAGTTATTTAGTAACTAATTGTTACAAATAGTTTTTTATTATAATACTCGCAAGACATAGAGGCAGGCTGCTTTATTGAAAATCATAGTAGTTGTCCAGGCGTTGAATCGCAAATGATGTAATTGACTATCGACTTAAAGTATTTTCTGATATTATAAAAGATTATGTCAAGAAATATGAGGTGTTGCACCTGCTGTTTGAACATGTGATTGTAAAATGATAGAATAAACTTTTTTAGTTTGAAAGGTCCATTAGTGAAATATTTTAGTTTAGTCAGTGTTGTGATTTTGTTACTGTTATCGGGATGTAAAGTGGAGTTTGTATCAAGAGCAGACAACAACAAAGTGTATGCTACGGGTTCAGCATGCGGTGAGTCAAAAGAACAGACCAAAAGAGATGCAGTTTATGAAATAATAAAAAACTATCCTCTGATCGCAGAAGATCTGGAAGAGTATATAAGTGTGCATAAGGTTAAAGGGGAGGCTCCTTTCTGCTATGAAGCGGTTATTACGCGGAAAAAGTGGAGTCTATATACCAGCGATTTCCAAGATGAAAAAGAGGAGATCATCAGTCACTCAACTGAGTATGTGAGTATCTTTGAATACAACGACAAAGATGTCCTTACTAATACACTGTTAACGGAACGTCGTCGATTTAATGAAATGTTGAAAACTGCGAAAACGTTAGCACCTATGGATGTGGAACCGTTCCCTGACGATTTTATAAGTTTAGAAGACTCTATCAATGTCCTCCCTTCGGTCAAAATAAATGTACGAACGTGTAACAATAATAAAAACTACAAGTGTGATGTCAAGTTTTTTACCGATATTAAAGATGAGTCAAAAAAAATGACCTACATGTGGGACTTTGGTGAAGGTTCCAAGTCTGATAAAAAAAATGCAGTACATCGTTATGAGACAGAAGGTCGCTATAGTGTCTCGCTGCAAGTAACCGATGCGTCGGGACTGAGCACCTTTCGTGTAAAAGACATATTGGTGACTAAAAGTGAACAAAAGCAAAAAGTCAGAGAAGAGAGTAGCGTGAATGGCTATTTCATTCTCAAGAAAAAGTCTTATAAAGTTAACGAGAATATATATTTTGACAACCGTTCAAGTGCTAAAGGGAGTAAGATAAAAGAGTATTCGTGGGACCTTGGCGATGGTGAAGCCTCTACAGTTCGAAACCCTCAACACAGTTATAAAAAACCAGGCAAGTATGTTGTTAAGTATAAGGTGTGTAATACAGCTAACGATTGTGCTTATGCTTCAAGCAG
The DNA here is from genome assembly GCA_049672605.1 of Sulfurimonadaceae bacterium. Lineage (GTDB taxonomy): Bacteria > Campylobacterota > Campylobacteria > Campylobacterales > Sulfurimonadaceae > Sulfonitrofixus. The sequence goes on along the minus strand of JBATWM010000155.1, from coordinate 28,663 downwards.
TGTCAATGTAGTCGCTGTGTCCAAAAAAGCGAAGCCGGTATATGCTAAAAAGCCAACAGCAAAACCAGTAACAAAGCCAAGTGACAAAGCAACAAAAAAACCTGTGAAAAAAGAGCAGAAAGCTCCTATCGTTAAAGCGGCTGGCATTGACGCAAAACTTGGTGAACCTATTCAAGGTTATATTGCAAGAAAAGGGCCGCCACTTAAGAAGATCGTCAAGAAAAATGCAAGTATGACGGCTTATCAATACGGCAATGTATGGCTGCTTGTCAAGCGTGACAAGATCGAATGTGCTGTACAAGAAAACGCGTTTTCAACTAGCTTGATGGGAAATCCGAAGAAGTGCCGTTGGCATAAGAAAAATAAGAAAAAATCTATGGTGACGTTGAAACAATAAACTGTTCTCAGACGCGGAGTTAAAATAGGCAGTAGCGACGGTGAGGTCGCAGTTCTATATCTCTTTTTGATTATTGTTTAGTTCATCTTTGAACTCTTGGGAAAAAGAGGTCGGTAATATGGTCCGGTTGATCTTTCTAAACCCAAACTCCATAAAAGCGACTGCAATCGTACCTCCGGGAAGGGCAGCAATGACCACCACGACACTTATTTTGATGAGGTCGGCTGCCTGTTGGCGAATAAAACCTTTTTCATCTTCTGTCTTTGCCTGTTTGTAGAGCAGACGGAGCATGATGAGTGTCTCTTTATACTCGTTGTGCGACTGGGCTTTTATGAGAATGATCTTCTCTCTGATCTCTTCTCTGCTGCTCATCGAGCGCTTTAAGCGTAAAAGGTATCTTTTCAATTTTTAGATGTTGCCGTCAAAAAGATGTACTCTTTCCCACTGATGCGAACCGTAAACTTCTTTTGCTGAAGATAGCGTTTGGCATAGTCTATATCACTGAGCAGAAGCGAAAGATCGGACTCGCGGTAGTTGCGCATCTTTGCCCCGTAGACCATCTCCCCATCGATCCAGCGGGAGTTTGGAAAACCCAAGATAATAGCGCCGTCTTCGCTCAGGTAGTTTTGGACCAAGTCCATCAAAAAGGGTTTGTAGTTGATGCCCGGGCTTTGTAGGGTACCGATGGTGAGGATGAGGTCGAACTTGCCGAGGTTTAGCTCGTCAAGGGTGTTGATGTCGTGGCTGTAGAAGTGCATGTTTGGCGCTCTAAAACGGCTTTGTGCCTCTTCGATGGCACTTTGGGAGTGGTCGATGCCGACAAACTCGATCTTCTCAAAGCTCTCTTCTCCAAGCAGCTCTTGTATGAGGGCAAACTCGTCACCGCGGTTGACCCCGAGGTTTAAGACCCTCTTTCTAGTGGCTGCTTTAGCAACATCAAGAGCATGTCTATAGGCGGCCAAAAAGGCGGGTTCTTCGTTTTTGTTGATGGCGAAGAAGCTGGAGTCAACACCGTACTTTTCAGACTTCTCTTCCGGATTATCCTGGTGAAAAGAGTGTGTTTCGAGTTTTTGAAAACGTAAGACAATGGTCTGCTCTGAGGCGCTCACCGGTGTCAACATTCGACACTGCAGGTTTGCGGCCAGGTCGAGCCATGAGCGCAGTGAACGGTAGAGGTACACCTTACCATTGAGGGTTACTTCTTTACCTGCATAAGCGCCGCTATAGAGGTCAGGGCTCAGCACTTCGAAGGCAAGCTCTGCTTGACTCTCTAGCTTTTTGCCCAGTATGGCTGAGACAGTAAGCATTGATTCATTTGTAAAACATAAAACTGTGTTTTCCATCTCCCCATTTTCCATTTACGATTTCCGATTCACCGTATGAAGCAACGCTTCATACTTCTTCTTAAGTTCAAAGTAGGCTTTTTTATAGTCGATGTTCTGCTCTTCTCTCACCGGTTCTGGTTTAGGCGCTTCGTCCGTCAGGATGACCATCTCCTCTTTGCCGTTGATCTTACGTGTGTCGGAGGGGATCTTGCCTGCTTTTGCCAGCTTCATGACATTGAAAAGGCTGATCTTGTGTTTTACTGCGTACTCTTTTAGCGTGAGCTCTTTCATGTTTCGCCTTTTTGGAAGATAAGGTTTTTGAGGCTTCGCTCATCGTCGTCGCTGGGGAACGTTTTCATGTTGTCCAAGCGTTTGACGTAGGCAAAGTCAGGGGCGTTCTTTTGGAAGAGTTTTTTGATAAAGTTCGTGTCCAACTCAGGGGCGTTGAGTGCCGAAAGGACGGTACACTCCTCTGCCGCGAGTTCTCTGAGTCTGCGAATGATCTTCTCATAGTCGCTGGTCGCTGCAAAAGAGCCTCTCTGGAAACTCGGCGGATCGATGATAATGAGGTCGTACGGCCCCGCTTTTCTAATACGGCTCCATGACTTTAAGATGTTGTAGGGCATATATTGACTGCGTTGGGCGTCGAATTCGTTTAAGCGGTGGTTTTCCCGTCCCGTAGTGAGGGCACCTTTGCTCATATCGACATTGGCAACAGACCTTGCACCGCCTGCGAGTGCTGCCATCGAGAAGGCACAGGTATAGGAAAAGAGGTTCAAGACCTTTTTTCCTTTGGCGTTTGCCTGCACAAACTCTCTGCCTATTTTCATGTCAGGGAAGAAACCGATGTTCTGGTTGCTGAGAAAATTGAGCTTGTATTTGAGACCGTTTTCGATGGCAAAGGTCTCATTAGGAAGTTCGCCTTCAACAAGTTCTGTCGGTGCACTTTTAAGGTAGCGACGCTGCACAACCAAGGTTTGCCATTTTGCTTCGGTGTTATAAAAGGTCTGCAAGATAGCAATGATCGCTTCTTCCTCATCATCAGCGGCAAAAAAAGCAGCGTATAACACTTTGTTGACGCTGTCAACGGTGAGGAACTTATAGGCATTGTAAAAGCCACCGCGACCATGAAAAAGGCGGGTGTACTCTTCTGTTTTCTCTTGAGCGTTAGTAATTAATAGGTTCTGTAAATCTTCTATGGTCATAAAATATCTCTGGTGAATTTGCTGGAATTATAGCAGTTGACAACCAATATAACATTAACACTGCAGCATTGAACAAGATAGTCGTATAGCAGTTATTAAGAGCTTATTCCAGTGTCTGTCGTACTTCCTTGGCGATCTTCTCCTCATCGACCATATAGAGCAATATCCCCCCGGCAACAAAAAAGATAGCAACAGAAGCAATCCCCAAACGAGAGCTCTCGGTTGACACCGCAACAAAGCCTATAAGAAGTGGTCCGAGTATGGTTGCGAATCGGCCTAAGAAGTTATAAAAGCCGAAAAACTCGGCGGCTTGTTCGTGTGGTATCATCTTTGCGTAGTAGGAGCGGCTCAGAGCCTGGATACCCCCTTGTACCATACCTATCATTGCCGCGAGTATATAAAACTCATACTCTTCATGCATCACCGAGGCCCAGAGGGTGATAATGAGGTAGGTGCCGATGGCGACAAAGAGCGCCTTTTTGGTGTCGTATTTTTGGGCGAGTTTGGCAAAGAGCAGGGTGGCCGGAAAACCGATGAACTGCACGAGCAGAAGGGCCAGGATCAGCGAGTTGGGATCGAAGCCGATGGCCATGGCGTAGTCGACGGCCATACGGATGATGGTGTCGACCCCGTCGATGTAGAGCCAGTAGGCGACCAAAAAGAGCAGAAGACCTTTTAAGTGGCGGATCTTTTTAAACGTGCCGAGAAGCTGTCGATAGCCCGCTGAAATTGTTGCACCAATCTTCTGTTTCTGTTTCGGACGCTCCTCTTTGATAAAAAGCAGTGCTGGCAGTGAAAAGAGTGCCCACCAGATCGCGACACTTACAAAAGAGACTTTGATGGCTTCGCTCATGTCTGCCAAGCCGAAGAGTTCAGGTTTGTGTACCATCAGGACATTGAGTGCAAAGAGTATACCGCCGCCTAAATACCCCAGTGCAAAACCGAGCCCCGAGACATAGTCCAAACTCTTCTCTTTTGCGACGTTGGTCAGCAGAGAGTCGTTGAAAACGTTAGAACCCATAAAACCGATGTTGCCAAGCACGTAGATAAAAGCGGCCAACTCCCAGTTCCCCTGTTGTACCAAGGCAAGCGAACCGCTCATCAAAACGCCGAGATAAGTAAATAGCAGAAGAAAACGTTTTTTTAATCCGCCTACATCGGCGACAGCACCTAAAAATGGGGCTAAAAGTACAATGATCATACTCGATACGGAATTGGCAATTCCTAGATGTGCCGTACTGGTAATGACATCGGTCTCACCGCTGAAATAACTTTTAAAAAAGAGAGGGAAGAAACCTGCCATCACGGTTGTCGCATAGGCGGAGTTTGCCCAGTCGTACATCGCCCAAGAGTAGATCTGTTTGTTGGTCTGCATAACAGTTATAATAGCATGGTTTTTGTAAAGAACACACAAACTTTTTATGAATACTAACTTTATCGACTTCTCTCATACTTTTTCACGACTCGGCATTTAGTGCCTCCCTGCATTATGCTTTAGCACTTATACGCCGCAAAAAAAGTACGCAAAAAAGCTCTCAAATCGGCTTCAAGCCCGATGGCTATCGGGTACCTTCCTTTCACTCGTTCCCTTCCTAAAAATCCCTAACTCGCTACGCTCAAACAAAGTGATTTTATTAACGGAAGTCCACTCCCTGCAGTCTGCTCTGCAGATGCTTCGAAAAGAGCCAAGCAGTAACGCATTGATTTGAATTTAAAAGCTGGCGCTTTTAGGTGGTTGGAATAGTCTTGAAAGTTATACATTGCTACGTCTGGACATTAATTTCGGCAGTAGTGCCGAAATGCACGAAGGTTGAAAGTTGTGGCGTCTGAAGAGTTGATAGTGGCCGAAGGGTATTGCACTTTCTTTTTTCCGCTAGGTTTTTCTTTGTGCACGCAAAGAAAAAAGTAGCATAACTAGTGATATGAAGTAATTAAAAAAGTTTTGGGGAGTAGGGAAATCGAAACTCAAGACAGAGTAAAAAAGGACTTTAGGTAATACCTTCAGCTAAATGCCCGGCAACATATCCGCTGGCAAACGACCACTGGAGGTTATAGCCTCCACACGGTCCATCCAGGTTCATCACCTCACCGCAGAAGAAGAGTCCCTTCATCTTTTTGGACTCCATCGTTTCAGGAACGATCTCTTTAAGCGTGACCCCGCCGCGAGTGATCATCGCCATCTTAAAGCCTTCATGGCCGTTGATAGTGAGCGGTGTCCAGGCAAGGAGTTTAACTAACTTGTCCCGGCTCTGACCGCTCTGTTTATTAAAGCCTAAGTCAGGGTCAGCCTCAGCAAGTTTGCAAAGCTCAAGCGAAAGTGCTTCGGGCAGCAGGGTCTGAAGCAGGGTGAGAGTAGTGTGGTCCTGGTTCTTGTATATCTCATTTTTGATGTGTGTACGTATCTGCTCTTCGTTCATCCCCTTGGTAAGGTTCATGAGCAGGGGGACTTCATCGAACTTGCTTAGAAGCGGGGTGATCTCGCGGGAGAAGTCCAGAACGACAGGGCCGCGAATACCGGTTTTAGTAAAGATGAGATCGCCTTTGGCTTTGAGTTTTTTGTACTTGGGAAGGTTGACATACATCTCTACTTTGGGGAGGGTGTCAGCGCGGCAGTTCTCGACCCAAGTCTCTTTGGTCTTCAGCGGCATCATGGCAGGATGAAGCGGGGTGATCTTATGGCCGACCTGCTTTGCCAGTTCAAAACCGTCCCCTTCTGCACCGAGCACTGGGTAGCCAAGGCCACCTGTTGCAACAACAACATTGTCAGCGGAAAAAGTAGCACTTGTGGTCTTGACACCTGTGACATGCTCACCGTTGAAGAGCAGCTCTTCGACTTTTTGAGAACACTCAACGCGGACACCAAGCCTCTTCATCTCATCTTCGAGTGCGGTGATGATGGTTTGGGAGGAGTGTGTTTTAGGAAAGACACGAAAACCGTCAGGGAAGTGTGCCTCGACGCCTATCTCGGCAAAAAAAGCGATGAGGGCTTTGTGGTCAAGGGCATTAAGCGCGGGGGTCATAAAACGACCCTCGCGGCCAAAAGAGGCCATGAACGCTTCATTGCTGAGGGTGTTGGTCAGGTTACAGCGTCCGCCGCCTGTGGCCTTGAGTTTGGCACCGATCTTGGAGAGCTTCTCCAAAAGCAGAACACTCTTGGAGCGGCGCGCGGCGGTGATGGCAGCGATCATCCCTGCGGCACCGCTTCCTATTACGATCACATCATATTTTTGCATACGGTATGGTACTCATATTTTGCGTATAGAGAGCTTTCTCAGTATATTTTTTATGTTTGGATTTTGTCTTTATCTCGACTATTTTTTGGCCCGTCTCTCTTTTAAACGCTCGACATGGACGATCAGTGTGTCAACGGTCTCTTTTAACAGATCGAGCTCGTCAAGCGTCAGATCATTCAGTTGTTCAAGGTTGTACTCGATGGTATCGATGATCTTTTTATGGGGGCGCTGCATCGGCCGCATAAAATAGGTTGTAACAGTTGCTACGATCGTCCCAAAGAACAACACGGAACCAACAACGATCCAAAGTGCACCGATAAACTCTGCTATACCGGATGTAGGTGTATCGGCTATGCCTGCTGTAGAAAATGCAGCAACGCCCCAATACAATGCATCCGCATACGAATGGATCGCCGCCCCATCAACACCGCGTTCTGCGAAGTACATGCCGGCAGAAAAAATCAGCCACAGTACGATCAGCAGAAATATCATCTGTGTAAATGGCGTATGGGTAGAGATATCTTTGATCAATCTTTTAAATCGCATAGGTGTTCTCTTCTATCTCTACAACATTCCCTAACTCTTTTTCAATGATCTCGACTTTAGTATCCATGTTTTTCTTTTCGCTGACTATTTTCTCTATTCACTTTTTTTTTCCGTTGATCGGACCGGAAAGTCTTTAAGCATGGATGCCACGGTTTTGTTGAAATGGTCGCTGCGCGCTTGCGGCGATTTGAAATCACGGCGCTTTTTGGAGACCGCGGCACGCCAGAATGTCTTCTGCGTTTTAGGATCGACCATATTGATGAAGAGATTCTCTTTGTCATTGGTCACATTACGCGTCGTGCCGACAGAAGCACCGGAGCCTTTTGAATAGGTGCCGACGCCAAAGCCGAAACTGAAGTTTGAAGGTACATCCTCTTCAATGGCTGTCTGGAAGGTGATATGGAAATCTGCCGCATTTGGTGCCGCAACCTCATACCCTTTTAGCTGCATCTCATTGGTGATCGCTTCACGGATACGCTCGTCATTAAGGGTCTCAACCCCCTCTTGGCTTTTATGGACGATCGAAAATGTCTTGAGTTCCTTGGTCTCAAATACCGGATCGTAATCGGTCTCGATCTTCGTAGCACAGCCGACCATGAAAAGCAGTAAAAGTGGAAGAATATATTTATACATCTTGGACTCCTTGTAACGTGAATACGCGGTAAAGTGGTCTTTAGAAGATTATACTGGAAAATTGTACAGTTTTGGAATAGTAATTTTAGATAGTGTAGTTATCTTCTGAAAAAGGAGAAAAGCAGCGAGAGTATGACCGAAATGACGAGCATCGTCACGATGGGAAAATAGAACTTTGCATTTTTTCCTTCGTATTTGATGTCACCGGGAAGGTTGCCAAACCAACCGAGAAGGCCGAACTTGTAGGCAATGCCTATGAGAACAAGTGCAATCCCTGCAATGATCAAGCTGTTTCCCATGGACATAACTAGGTCCTACTCTTTTTCTTTTGTATCATCTTCTATAAATTGATTCTGGCTGTTAGTGTTTTTATACGCCATGATAAACCAGGCAAATATACTGATAACGCTGATAATGGCAACAATTTCAAAGCCTATCATTCAACACGCTCCCAAAAGGTGCCTTGTGCCGTGTCCATAATGCTGACGCCAAAGGCCATGATCTCATCACGGAGTGCATCTGACTTTTCAAAGTCTTTGGCTTTTTTGGCTTCTGTCCGCTCTTCGACAAGCGTATCGATCTTCGCCTTAGTAGCCTCATCCAGGCCGAACTGGAAGTACTCAAACGGGTTTTTCAGACCGAAACCGAGCACCTTCTCGATGAAGGCAAGGTCAGCGGTCGTTTGACGTTTGATGAGTTTGTCTTTCGGGTTGGCATCCAAGGTCTCATTGGCGTTGGCCACCATCTCATCGATGATCGCGAGTCCGAGTGAGACGTTGAGGTCATCGCTGAGTGCCTCTAGCAGTTTTGTCTGCATTGCTGTCTTCTCTTCACTGACATTCATGCCGAAGAGACGTTTTTTTAGACGGTAGATCTTGTCTAGACGTTTTTTAGAGGCGAGTAGGTCTTGCTCATTGAAGTTGAAGTTGGAACGGTAATTTGTGCTTAGCAGGTAAAAACGGAGTACTTCACCGTCATAGACTTTGAGAGCATCTTTAATAAAGAAGCTGTTGCCAAGACTTTTACTCATCTTCTCGCCGTCGATGTTGACAAAACCGTTGTGCATCCAGTAGTTGGCCAGCTCATGGTTTGACGAACAGCGGGTCTGTGCCGCTTCGTTCTCATGGTGAGGGAAGAGCAGGTCCGCACCGCCGCCGTGGATGTCGATGGCGTATTTGTCGTTGCCGGCAAGATGTTTTTCGATCATCGCTGAACATTCGGTGTGCCAGCCCGGACGCCCTTTACCAAACGGTGAATCGTAGGTGAGGCTGTCGTCACTGACAGATTTCCAGAGGGCAAAGTCGGCCGGGTTGCGTTTGGCACTTGAACTTTCGACACGCTCTTGACGGTCCTCTTCGTTCTGCTTTTGGTGAGAGATGCTGAGGTAGGCCTTGTCGCTTGCCGTGTCGAAGTAGACATCACCGTCAGCTGTCTGGTAGGCGTGACCGTTGTCGATCAGTTTCTGGATCAGTTCAAACATCGCCTCTAAGGACTCAGTTGCCTTTGGCTCAAGGGTTGGACGTTCAATGCCCAGGGCTGACATGTCGTTATGGTAGGCCTCAGTAAACTTGTCGGTGATGTCGTTGATGCCGACACCCTGTTCGGCCGCTTTTTTGATGATCTTGTCGTCGATGTCAGTGATGTTTCTTGCATAGACAACATTGTGTCCGTTTGCTTCCAAGACACGGCGGAGCAGATCGAAGACCAAGGCACTTTTGGCGTGGCCAAGGTGGGCGTCATCATAGACAGTCGGACCACAGACATAGAGAGTGACACGTTCCGGGTTTAGAGGAACAAACTCTCTTTTGGTTTTGGCGACCGAATCAAATATATACATGGATGAGTTCCTTGGCGAATAGTAAAATAATAGTAAACACTGCAGCGCTTAGCAGCAGCAGCAGTGCTTTTTTGAGCGAAATTATAGCTAAAAACTCTCGTCTGCTAAAGGTCTTTGCGGTAGCAAAAAAGCCAACGAAACCGCTCAGTGTACTTGCCAGTGCAAGCCCCATGCCGCCGAGCGGTGAGATGAGCGCAAGTGACAAGACGATGTTGGTCGTCAGTGTCAAGGTTGCGATCTTTGCCGCTTTCATCTGGTGCTGCTGTGCATAGAGCCAGAGAATCAGCAGTTTGTTGAGACCAAATGGGAGCAGACCGATCATATACATCTGCAAGATAGCGGTGGTGTTTAGGGTGTCCTCGTGGCTGAAGGCACCGCGTTCAAAGAGCAGCCATGTGATCTCTTCGCTCAAGATATATCCGCCCAGGGTACTGAACATCAAGACAAAGGCTAAAAACCAAAAGGCTTTGTGCATATAAGTCAGGGCTTCATCTTTTTGATGATTTTTGAGAAGTCGTGCTATTTTAGGGAAAATAGCGACAGCGGTTGCAATGGCGAAGAGGGCTAACGGCAGCTGAAAAATGCGGTTGGCATAGTACATATAGGAGATAACACCCGTGGCAAGAAAACTGGCAAGCCAGGTGTCTAAAAAGGCGGAGAACTGCGCCGTTGAGTTACCCCAGATAGCCGGAAAAAACTGCTGGTTGAACTTTTTGGTCTCTGCTTTGATCTTCTGGGCTTTGACTCTGAAGTATTTGGCACCGCCAACTATAATCGTTGTAAGGCCGAGCTGCTGCACCGTGGCTATATGGACGAGGAGCTGCAGAAGACCACCGGCGACAACTCCGTAACTAAGATAGGTGACGATGGTCGCATCACTTTCACCTTTTGAAAGAAGCAGGGCGATGATGAGGGCGATGTTGAGCAGTCCTGTCGCAAAGGCAGTGGTGGCAAAATGGTGTTTGTACTGTAACAAGGTGCTTAAAAAGGTGACCGCAAAGATAAGCGGCAGGTAGAAGAAGTTTATGGCGACATAGGGCGCTGCCAAGGTGATGGTCTCTTTGTCAAAACCGACGGCTATGGCCACCGTTGCCGCTTCAGGAAAGAGGTTGACCGCCAATGTCATGACAGCGATCACCATAAAAAAGAGGCTGAAGATGTGGGCTGAAAAAACAGCCTTGTGTCTGGAGCGGGTAAAGGCCGGGATGAAGACCTGGGTAAAGGCACCTTCGGCAAAGATACGGCGAAAAAGGTTAGGGAGCTTAAAGGCGATAAAAAAGATATCGCTGTAGATGTTGGCACCCAAGATCGAGGCAGTCAACAGGTCACGGATAAAACCTAAAATGCGTGAGAAGAGTATGCCGAAACTGTTGGTGAAGATGTGTCTAAACATGACTGTCCCGTGGTAATTTACGTTATTTTAACCCATCTTAGATTAAAATGTATTTTCAATATTGCAGGACTATTTTATAGACAGTACTGGGTACTTTCTGTTGAACAGTTGAAAAGGGCGTAGATGATCGTAGGAATAGAGGGATATCTCAATAAAAAAGTGAGTAGATCTCACTTTGACTTGAGTAAAGTCGATAAAATGGAACTTCTATGATCGTAGGAATAGAGGGAACAATAGAGCATAAAGAGCCGACCTTTATACATGTGAACACCAATGGACTGATCTATGAGGTCTTTATCTCTCTTCAAAGTTATGGTGCGATCACAAGTGAGCGTGTCAAACTGCACACTTCGCACATCATTCGAGAAGATGCCCAGCTGCTATACGGTTTTATCGAAAAAAGTGAAAAGGTCCTGTTTGAGAGACTGATCAAGATCTCGGGTGTGGGGCCGAAGGTTGGCATGGCGATCTGTTCGACTTTCTCTGCATCACAATTTGGTGAGGTTATCGCTATCGGTGACATTACCCGGCTTAAAAGGGTTCCCGGTATCGGTCCTAAAAGTGCAGGGCGTATTCTAGTTGAGCTTAACGGCTTTGATGCGGTACTAAGTGAGTCAGGCTCGATGGCAAATCCTGCGGCGAGTGAAGCGAGTATGGCACTTGAATCACTGGGCTTCAAAAAAGAGCAGATATCTAAGGTGTTGAGTGGCTGCAGTGCGACCGATACTGCAGGCTTGGTAAAAGAAGCCCTTAAAAAATTACAAAAACTCTAAAGGACTATGTTGAAATTAGCAATACTATTTGGCGGTGCCAGTTATGAACATGAGATCAGTATCGTCAGTGCGATCACAGTAAAAGGGAAGTTGAAAAATTTCAAGTTAGAGTTTATCTTTTGTGACCAAGACCACCGTTTTTACAAGATCGATGACAAAGATATGATAGCGAAGACCTTTGCTTCTGGTGCGCATAAAAAGCTACCTCAGTTGTCACTGGACAATGGTGCCTTTGTTCAGAAAAAGATGTTTGGAAGTGAGCGTTTAGAGATGCCGGTTCTTAATCTCATACATGGTGCGGATGGTGAAGATGGCACAGTCGCTTCACTGCTTGAGTTTTACGACATCGACTACATCGGCCCGCGTCCTGCAGCTTCGGTCTTTAGTTATGACAAGATGTACACCAAATGGTTCGCTGATGCTATCGGTGTTAAAACGGTTGCTTACGAGAGGATGAATGTCAACGATGCACGTGTGATCAGTACGCAGCTCCCATTTATTATCAAGCCCGCACGTCTGGGCAGCTCTATCGGTGTGAGTGTTATAAAAGAAGAGTCGCAGATAGAGTACGCACTTGATGTCGCTTTTGAGTTTGATGACAATATTATCATCGAGCCGTTTATTGATGGTGTTAAAGAGTACAACCTGGGCGGTTACGGCGCTAACGGGGGTATTCACTTCTCTATAGTTGAAGAGCCGCAGAAAAATGAGTTTTTAGATTTTGATAAAAAGTATCTTGACTTCTCGCGTTCTTCAGCGGTGAGTGAAGCCCAGATCGACAGTGAACTGGTTACAGAACTCGAAAAGACGTTTACCAAGGTATATACCAACATGTTTGAAGGTGCATTGATCCGTTGTGACTTCTTTGTGGTCGATGGTGAAGTGCTGCTCAACGAGATCAACCCGATCCCGGGTTCAATGGCAAACTATCTTTTTGCTGATTTTCAACATGTTATTAACGTATTGCTGGCTAACCTGCCGCAAAAACGCCGTCCTCAAGTGAACTATCAGTACATTCACTCTATTAACCAAGCAAAAGGGAAATAATCGTGGCTATTAAATCGATCCAGTACAAACACCAGACTTTTCAGATCTCTTATGATGTTGTCAACCCGGAAAAGAGCAAAACCTTGATCTTTCTACACGGCTGGGGCTCTAATAAAGAGTTGATGAAGCAGTCGTTTGAAAAGACAATGGATGAATTCCGTCATGTCTACATCGATCTTCCGGGTTTTGGTAACAGTACCTGTAGTCGTGCCTTGGTAACGGAAGATTATGCCAATATATTAGAGCTTTTTTTAGCGCAGATCAATGCGAACCAGGACCATATGATCTTGGGTCACTCGTTTGGCGGCAAGGTGGCTCTGCTGCTTAATCCGCAGATCCTCATCTTAGTCGGCAGTGCGGGTATTCCTGTGCCAAAACCGTTAAAGATCAAGGCGAAGATCGCACTGTTCAAGATGCTTAAGTTTGTAGGTTTGGCAAAACTTCGTTCAATGTTTGTAGCAGAAGATGCAAAACAGCTCTCTGAGATCATGTATCAGACCTTTAAAAATGTGGTGAATGAAGACTTGACATCAGACTTTAAAGAGTACAGCGGCAAAGCACTGCTCTGTTGGGGTGAAGATGACACCGCGACACCGCTTTATACGGCTCAGAAGATCAATGAACTGATCACTGACTCTCGTCTTGTAGCCTTTGAAGGTGATCACTACTTCTTTATGAAACACGCTGATGAGGTCGCTAAAGAGATTGAAACGACTGTACTTCAAACGCTTCAACACTAGGGCTGGACAGTGGATATCTTAGCACTCTCTATTAACACCATCTTTGTGATGGCCCTGGGATTTTATCTTATTACCAACCTGCAGTGGTATGACTATAAAATAGAGCGTGTGGTGTTGAAACATCATAAACCGCTTTGGCACTTCGGTCTCTTTATCCTTCCTTTTATTCTCCATTATGTCGTGCCGCAATATTTTGTCGCAGTATTGGCACTCTATATCTTAGCGCTTGGATTTTGGTACTACAAACTCGACAAAAAGCTGGTCTTTACCTGGCGTGTCAAACGTTTTTTGATCCTGCTTTTTGCGCTGACTCTTTTTATCAACATGCTCACAATGATCAAAGAGTTTGATGGTCTCTCTTTTGTCTTTTTACCACTGCTTTTAGCGTATGTTGGAAGCAAGGGAATTGAGAACTTTCTCTTTATGGCCTATAAAAAAGAGGCGCAGAAAAAACTGATGGATCGCAAAGATCTTCGTATCGTCTGTGTCACGGGAAGTTATGGCAAGACGAGTATGAAAAATTTTATCGCTCAGGTACTCTCTAAAAAGTATAAGGTCTATGCGACGCCGCGCAGTGTCAACACTATTGCCGGTTTGGTACGTGACGTCAACATGGACCTGCCGGATGACTGTGAGGTCTATGTCTGTGAAGCCGGTGCGCGTCTTCGCGGCGACATCTACACCATTGCCCAGTTTCTGCACCCGCATATTGTTGTTGTCGGTAAGGTTGGTCCTCAGCACCTGGAGTATTTTAAGACGATTGAGAACATTCAGAGAACTAAGCTTGAGATCATTCAGTCAGATCGTCTGGAAAAAGCCTTTGTCCATAACTCAGTGACCAATGAAGCACATGACAACGTTGAATTTTTTGGTGATGCTGTAAGCAGTGTTGACGCAACGCTTGATGGGCTTGCTTTTGATATGCAGTTAGGCGATGAAAAACTTCATCTTGAGACGAAGATCTTAGGCAGCTTTAACACCATCAACCTTGAAGCTTCTATCTTGGTTGCTAATGCAATGGGCATGAATAACACAGAGATAGAACAGGGGATTGGTACTTTAGAGAGTGTAGAACACCGCCTTCAACGCATCGATGCCGGTGGCAAGATAATTTTGGATGACGGCTATAACGGCAACATCGATGGGATGCTTGAGGGCGTTCGTCTTCTCTCTCTGCATCCGGGTCGTAAAGTCATTGTGACACCGGGCCTTGTCGAGAGTACAGAAGAGCTTAACTTAGAGCTTATCGAGGCTATTAACAAGGTGTGTGACATTGCTATCGTAACAGGCCAGCTCAATGCAGAACTGTTTGACAAAAACCTCTCTGTCTCTGAGAAGATCATCTTAGGTGACAAAAGCCAACTGACCAAGGTCTTAGGCGAACGCACCAGAGCGGGGGATATCATCCTCTTTGCCAACGATGCGCCAAACTTCATCTAATGATCGACACGGTTTTTGTTCTTAAAAAGGTAGTGGGTGAATTGTTGGGCCCGCTCTCTATCGGGCTGTTTATCGCCTTCGTCGGTCTTATAACTCTATATATCGGGCGATTGCGCGTAGCAAAACAGCTTCTCTCTTTAGCCTTTGTCTGGATCGCTCTTGTCAGTTATGGTCCCGTAAGCGATATGCTGGTAAAACCGCTTGAACAGAAGTTCCCGGCATTGATCGAGACACCGGTAGGGGTCAACTATATCTTGGTGTTAGGCAATGGCCATACAAGTGATGAGAGACTACCTATAACAACGCAAGTCAGTTCAACTGCACTTATTCGCCTGAGTGAAGGGATACGTCACTATTACCGTCTGCCTGACGCAAAATTGATCGTCTCAGGATACAACGGACTGCATGATCCCAATACACACGCTTCAATGCAGAAAAAAGCGGCGCTCTCTTTGGGTATTGATGCAGATGATATTTTGATGTTTGATAAGGCTAAAGATACGGTAGAAGAGGCGATGGCGATGAAAAAGCTTGTTAGGAAGCAGCCTTTTATTTTGGTGACAAGCGCTACCCATATGCCAAGAGCATATAAAATATTTACATCCCTTGGACTTAATCCTATCGCTGCACCGACGGATTATCATGCTGTTGGTGAGAGCGAGTGGCTGCATATGCCAAATGGTGATGCCCTGGATGGCAGTGACAAGGCTTTTCATGAGTATTTAGGTCTGGTTTGGGAGTGGGTAAAAGCGTTATGAAGAGGACCTTTAACTTTTTAGAACTGTTGATAAAGTGGGTTGGCTACATAGCTGGCACGGCCTTAGCTCTTTTGATACTCCTGGTTGTTTATGATGCGCTGATGCGTTATCTCTTTCAGTCAGGCTCTATTGCCTTGCAAGAGCTTGAGTGGCATCTGTTTGATGTGGTCATCATGCTTGGTATCGCCTATACCCTCCAACGTGCCTCACACGTCCGTGTGGACATCTTTTACGATCAATACTCTGACAAGATGCGTCATATTATCAACATCATCGGTACACTCCTGTTTATTCTCCCTTTTTCACTGCTTATCATCTATGTCGGTTTTGACTTTGTCCTGCTCAGTTTTGAACAGTTAGAGGCCTCTTCCGATCCTGGCGGTCTGCCGTATCGCTTCATCGTCAAATCCTTGTTGCCTCTTGCCTTTGTGTTGTTGATCGTTCAGAGTGTCAGTGAAGTCTATAAAGAGTTTACACTTTTAAAGACAGCTTCATGATCGCTATAGGGATGTTTGTTTTTGCCTTGGCCCTTCTGCTCTTAGGGATACCGGTCGCCTTTGTCTTTGGCGGGGTGGCGCTTCTTTTTGCACTTCTTATTCCAGAACTTGGTCTCGACATCTTTAACCTTCTTCCATTCCGTATCTTCGGTATTATGAGTAACTCCACCTTGATGGCGGTACCGCTCTTTATCGCGATGGGACTGGTGATGGAGAAGTCGCAGATGGCAGAGAAGCTGCTGCTCTCGATGAGCCGTGCTTTTCGCAGTGTTCGGGGTGGACTTGCTATCAGTGTGGTCTTAGTCGGTGCACTATTAGCGGCTTCAACAGGGATAGTGAGCGCTTCCGTGGTGATGCTCAGTGTTATTGCCCTGCCGCTTATGCTTAAGGCTGGTTATAACAAGGGCTTGGCATCAGGTACAGTTGCTGCAAGTGGCACGCTCGGACAGATCATACCTCCATCGATCATTCTGATCATATTGGGTGATGTCATGAGTGTGAGTGTGGGTGAACTTTTTATGGGAGCGGTACTTCCGGGGTTGCTGCTGGTTGGACTCTATATCGCCTACATCGTGATTGTCTCGTTGATAAACCCATCGATGGCACCCTCAAGTGAAGAGATCGAACCGATAGGCTTTTTTGAGCTGCTGCGTTCGATCTTACCGCCGCTGCTCTTGATGGTGGCCGTTCTAGGTTCCATCTTTACGGGGATCGCTTCACCGACAGAATCTGCCGCTTTTGGAGTGTTTGGTGCGATCCTGCTGAGTGCGGGCAACAGGACACTCGACTTTGCAATGATACGTTATGCCATGCTTGAGACCGTCAAACTCAGTGGGATGATCTTTATGATCCTCATCGGTGCGACGGCCTTTAGTCTGGTCTTTAACGAACTTGGCGGCACCGACATGGTCTTGGAATATTTTAGCGAAGATATCGGTGATGTCTGGATCTTTATCGCGGTGTCGATGGTGGCCATCTTTATACTGGGCTTTTTTATTGACTTTATCGAGATCTCATTTATTATCGTACCGATTTTGGTTCCGGTGATGGACGCCTTTGGGATCGATCCCATCTGGTTTGCTATCTTGATAGCGATGAATCTGCAGGCCTCATTTTTAACACCGCCGTTTGGTCTGGCGCTTTTCTTTTTGAAAGGGGCGGCAGAAAAGAGCATTACGACCATGCAGATCTACAGAGGGATCATCCCTTTTATCGGACTACAGGCCTTAGCCTTGGGATTAGTGATTCTCTTTCCGGGTTTGGTGTTCGCTTTTTTGTAAGCTAAGTAGGCTACTTGCTTTGAATCTGAATCTCAATTCGTTTGTTGAGTTTATTAGCGGCAGGGTTTTTACTGTCAGCGATCGGCTCACTCTCACCACGACCTTCGATCGTGATTCTCTCTTCAGTAACACCGTATTCGACAAAGAGCTCTTTTACTACGAGTGCGCGTTTAAGAGATAGCTCTTGATTGAAAGCACGACGCCCTTTAGAACCTGTATGCCCGATGACCGTAATGGCATTGTCTTGACCTCTTAACTCTTTTGCATAGCCTTCAAGAGTGGTTTTCGAATCATCATCCAATGCATACCCTCTAAAGAGGTAGGGTACAAACAGTGTGAGGGATTTGATCTGGTCGTTGCTGTCTCTAACGGCAACCTCTTGATTGGTGGGTTTAGCCTGTGTTAGATTGTGATCTTCTTTTGAGATGTAGACTGGTGCCGGCGCTACGATAATAGTAGGTCTCTTAGTTGTATTGATCTCAATCGGCTCTGCTGTGACATTTTCAGCAACAGGCGTGTTGTCTTCGTGACCAAATGAGAAGTCCAGACCGCCAAAGACCAAGATGTTGTTTTCATGAAAATCGTGCCATGTAATTACGGTCTCGAATTTAATGGCGAGTTGATCTTTGATATTTAGCTTTAAGCCGGCACCGGTGCCGATCAAAAACGAATCACTGTTGAGCGAAGGGACATCGCTAATGGATTGATAACCGACACCGGCCTTTAAAAAAGGGGTGAGCAGAGCGGTGTACTCGACATCATAAACACCGTTTAGCATCAGTAGGTGAGACTTAGCTTTTTCGTCATGCTCATAGACTTCGATATTAGGCGAATAGATATAAGAGAGTTCCGGTTTGATGAGAAAATCGAGATTATTGTATTGCAGTTGAAGACCATAGGCATAACTGCTGTTCATCCCCGTAGATTTGCCATTTTCCATTAGTCCAATGATAGGTGATGCCTCGTAGAGATACATCTGTTCGGCATAAAGCGTGGCAATACAAGAGAGGCTTAGCAGGATTTTACGCATGATTTGAGTGACTTTTTTTAATAAAGTATAGCCAAATGTAGAAGCTTTTAGGGTTTCAGAGAGAATTATTATAAAAAATTATAGGCTGGTGTGCAGTATAGTAAATCAGAGTTAAAAAGTATTTTATCTCTCTTCTAACGTTTGGTAGATTCTAATGTCTGAGTGCAGGTCAGAACAGTAACCGGCGCAGAAGATTATGAACTTCTAGTTACTGTTATTATTCTCATTATCGACAATAATAATAACGCGCCTGTTTTTTTCTCTTCCTTTGCCCGTTTCATTTGTGGCAGCCGGTGCGATCTCACCCATGGCATCGACAGTGATGCGTTTAGGATCAACATTATTCGCGATAAACTCTGCACGTGCGGCATTGGCCCTTTTTATGGAGAGTGTTGCATTAAAGGCACGCGTTCCTTGGTCATCGGTATGCCCGGTAATAAATAGATGCTTTTGTTGATTGCCATTACTGTTGATCTCTTGAGCGTAGTTTTTAATAGATGATTTTGACTCATCTGTCAACTTTGATTTGCCAGAAGCAAAACCGAGATAAAGAGAGGGAAGGTCTTTTTTAACAATGATAATCGGTTCTGGATCTTTTTTGACAATGACGACAGGAACGATCTCTTTGATTGCTTTAGGCTCTTCGACTACTTTTGCTTCTTTTACAGGCTCAGGTTCTTTGACCGCTGCAGGTGCCGCTTTAACATCTTTCTTGCCAAAGGCGTAGCTGATACCGCCCGTTGCCAAGAGGTTGGAACGGTCGCTCTCTTGCAGGAACATCACCTGGAACTTTAAAGCAATATTCTCACGTATATGCATTTTGAGACCGGCACCGGCATCGAGTGTTGGAGAGCTTGCCGGCGAACCGGGCTCATCGGCAAAATAGGTATAACCGACACCGGCTTTCAGATAGGGTGTTATAAGTTCAGAGTAAGGGATCTCATAGACACCGTTTCCCATAATCGTTGCGTAACGTGTCTCCCCGCCGGTATAGATAGGGATGTTTTGTGAATAGACAAATGAGAGCTCAGGTTTAATGGGGAAATCAAAACCGTTATATTGGTATTGAAGTTGATAAGCGGGACTTCTCTCCAAATTTTGAGTTAAACCGTTTTCTGAGTTACCCAATAGAAAAGCAGCTTCATATAAGTAGTCGTCTTTTTTGGCAAAGAGGGAGAGTGTTAAGAGAAAGAGTAAAATTAATTGTTTCATACTGCTTAATTATGCCTAAAGCTTCTTATTTGTCGCTATTCTAACTAAATCAACTGTAAAACGTTCTTAGATTCAGCCATAAAAAATCACAAAAATATCAAGACAAACAAGAACTTTGTTATACTTCAAAAATAAGTAATACCTCGCAAAGGCAATGCATGTTCGATCAAAAAGATATTTTATACGCTCCATGGCGCAGTGACTATGTGATGGGCGAGAAGATTGATGGATGCGTTTTCTGTCACATCAGCGCAAGCAGCGATGACAATACACTGCATGTGCTTCATCGTGACGAACACTGTTTTGTGGTTATGAACCGTTACCCCTATACCCCAGGCCATTTTATGATCATTCCGCATCACCATACCGATAAACTCGAAGATCTTGATAGCGAAGTGTGGCTGCATATGAGTGACTTGGCGCAAAAAGGGGTACGACTTCTTAAAGAGTGTTTCAATGCGCAGGGTGTCAACATCGGTATGAACCTCGGAAGTGCTTCAGGGGCAGGGATAGCTGACCATATACATCTGCATCTTGTACCGCGCTGGAGAGGTGATACGAATTTTATCACCTCCATAGGCGAGACAAGGGTCTACTCAAGTGACTTTGAGAAGATATATCAAAAAATACTTTCAGAGATACCAAATTATTTTACGCGTTAAAGGGGTTTAGATGAGTGTTTTATTAGAGTTTGCCATGTTTCCGACAAGCAGTGATTGTCGTGAAAGTACGTCTGTTTCAAAATATGTGAGTCGGATCATCGACATGATCGATAAAAGCGGTGCAGCGTATCAGCTTACTCCGATGGGAACCATCGTTGAAACAGAAACGATGCGTGAGGCCTTGGATATTGTTGAGAAGTCGTATGAAGCCTTAGAGGGAGACTGTGAACGTGTCTACTCCTCTTTGAAGTTTGACATCCGTAAAGGCAAGTCTAATCGCCTTAAGACAAAGATCGCTTCGGTAGAGCGTGAAATAGGACGTGAAGTCCAGAAGTAGCTAAGGGTTATTAGAGATGCCCTTATTTCTCATCTTTATCTGTTTTTTTGCCTTTTAAAACAAAAAAGGCAAGAGCTAAAACTGCGATCATTAACACCATATTGATAGTCGTTGATGAAATATCTAGATTTGGAAGCATATAGACCCTTGTATTTTTTTAGTATTGTAGCGTTTTAAGAGCGTAGTCAACGAATTATGTAAACAGATTTTCATCTTGAGGTGAAAGAAGAAATGAAATTCATAGCAATTTTGTCTTTAATCAAGGCAGAAGTCGACGAAGCATACTAAAGTATGTGAGTTGGTTGATAACGATGAGTAAAGGGAAAAGTGTTGTGAATTGGTTGCGGAAACAGGATTTGAACCGCCAAAGCCGTTAATAAAAAGCCAACTGCTTGGCTTTTTTAGGATATCTCATCAGAAAGTTGACTGTTGTCAAGTTTTGATGAGTAAAGTTATATATTATGCGTCAGCATAGACCTAGCTGGTGACTTTAGTCATAGGTGGAGTTTTAATAATAAAAATATATTTGTATGAGAATTGTTTTTGTGAATTGGTTGCGGAAATAGGATTTGAACCTATGACCTTCGGGTTATGAGCCCGACGAGCTACCGAACTGCTCTATTCCGCGACGTTTAGTGTGTAAGTTGTATGTTTGCTTTAAAAAATAATCAGAGTATGATGAGATTTAGAAGTAGTAATTTTTTCTTGGTTGCGGAAATAGGATTTGAACCTATGACCTTCGGGTTATGAGCCCGACGAGCTACCGAACTGCTCTATTCCGCGACATCTAATTTTTTTGCTGGATGGGGTAGAGGGATTCGAACCCCCGAATACTGGTACCAAAAACCAGTGCCTTACCGCTTGGCGATACCCCAACAATGAAAAGTGAATTGGTTGCGGAAACAGGATTTGAACCTGTGACCTTCGGGTTATGAGCCCGACGAGCTACCGAACTGCTCTATTCCGCGACATTTAAACCTAAACAGATGTTTAAGAGGCCGGAATTATAGGCAAAACAAGTTTGTTTGTCAAGATGTTATAACAAATATGTAGGAATTTGAACTAACTAATGGACTTGAGATGAATTTATGATGAAATTGACTATAATCCAAAGTAACAAAGCGTACCTAACCAAAGACCGGATCAGGGCTTTGGCGGTACACTAAATATAAGCGTAAAGTGATTTGAATGACACCTATAAAACGTGTATTAGAAGCGATCGAAGAGATCAAAAAAGGGAACATGGTTATCATGTGTGATGATGAAGATAGAGAAAATGAGGGAGACCTTGTCTATGCTTCTGTTTTTTCAACGCCTAAACATGTCAACTTTATGGCGATGGAAGCCCGTGGGCTTATCTGTGTAACGGTAAGCAACGACATTGCAGACAGGCTTGAACTTAACCCTATGGTAAGCTCAAACAACTCCATGTACGAGACGGCATTTACTGTCTCTGTTGATGCAGCAGATGCATTGACGGGTATCTCTGCTACTGAACGTGACATGACGATCAACATCTTGGCTAACCCTTTAAGCAAGGCAACGGAACTGGCACGTCCAGGACATATCTTTCCATTGATCGCAAAAGATGGTGGCACACTGGTTAGAACGGGGCACACAGAGGGATCTGTTGACCTTTGTCGTCTGGCAGGGCTTAATAGTTGTGGTGTGATCTGTGAGATCATTAAAGATGATGGCGAGATGGCACGTCGTGATGACCTTGACCTGTTTGCGGAAAAGCACAATCTTAAAACAGTTTTCATATCGGACATTGTGGAGTATCGACTGGCGAATGAGATCTTGGTCAAGGCTGTAAGCGAAGAAGAGGTTGAGTTTTTCGGTATGAATGCCCAAAAACGCACCTTTGTCGACCATGAAGGTTTGGAACATACAGCGATCGCATTTCATCATGTCGGTGAGACTGCTAATGTCAAAGTCCATAATATCATCTCTGACATGGAACTTCTGCTTGACCAAGGACGTTATATACAGCTGATCGACTCTATTGAGTACCTGAAACAAAATGGCGGTGTGCTTCTCTTTATCAACAACCCTGACCAAAGTCATAGCAACATGAAAGAGTTTGGTGTCGGTGCACAGATCTTAAAACTCTACGGCATAGAACATATGCGTCTATTGACATGTTCAGAGTTACCGGAGTTTGTAGGGCTACGCGGTTTCGGCCTTGAAGTGTTAGAGACGATCAACCCTTCTCAAGATTAGTATGAATAAAGAGGAGCAAAAATGTTTGGGTATGACGATCGAGAGGGATCTCGAATCGTTAAAAACAGAGTTGCAAGCCTTTGAGGTTCAGCTCAAACCGATCGTACCGGACTGCTCCTTAGGTGACCTGTTGCGATCCGAGATGATGCACGATCAAGAGGTTCTCAACAGTGCCTACATAGAGGCAAAAAAGCGTTATAATAGTTTATTATATGCGAAAGAGCATTTAGAGGACGAAGATTACGGGGTCTGCATCGATTGTGATGAGGCCATCGTTTTTGAGAGACTGCTATTAATGCCTGAATCAAGGTACTGTATCAGGTGTGCAAAGGAGAATAACTTATGATCGATATATTAAAAAATCTATTTTCTTCAACAACAAAAGATATTCCTAACATCATAACCGATCTGCATTCGCATCTTATCCCCGGTATCGATGACGGTTCAAAGAGTATGGATGAATCGATTGAGATGATCGAAGCCTTTGTAGCGCAAGGGTACACCAAACTTATTACAACACCACACACTATGAGTCATCGTTATCCTAACACAAGAGCCATTATCGAAGAGGGATTAGAGGCGCTTAAAAAAGAGCTGCAAGAGCGCAATATCGCCATCGTGATAGAGGCCGCTTCGGAGTACTATCTTGATGAGACGGTGATGGCATTGGTTGAAAAACGCGACATCATGACCTTTGGTGACAACTACATGCTTTTTGAGATGTCTTACGTGCAGCCGCTGCGTTATCTTGAAGAGATGGTCTTTGAGATGAAAGTCGCCGGTTATAAACCAGTGTTAGCTCATCCGGAACGCTACATGTATATGCATGATGATTTTGGCAAATACGAGCGTCTGAAAGAGAGGGGGCTGCTGTTTCAGGTTAATATTCCCTCATTCGGCGGCCATTACACCAAACCTATTCAAAAAGCGGCTGAACAGATCGCCGAGGCGGGTATGGTCAATTTTATCGGTTCTGATGCCCATAAGATCCGTCATCTTGATGCACTTGAGCAGGTGAGGGCAGAAAAAGCCTACGCCAAGATCTTTGAGAATAACACCATCTTAAACAACACACTTTAAGGCTCCCCATGGACTTTCGACAGCTTTTTCTTATCTCTGCGCTAACGGTCTCTGCACTCTTCGCGCAGCAAACCAACGTCCAAGAACCAACGCTTGACAAAAAGATCGCCTCATTGGTCGTTATCGGTTTTCACGGAACGGTGATCGATACTGAAAGTCCTATTGTCAGCGAGATAAAAAGTGGGCTTGGCGGGGTGATCTTGTTTGACCAGGACCCTCTTAACAAGATGGAACGAAAAAATATTGTTAATGCTAAACAGCTCAAAAAACTGGATGCAGACCTTCAGAGTGTATCAGCTAATAAACTGTTGATCTGTGTGGACGAAGAGGGCGGAAAAGTCGCTCGTCTTAAAGAAAAAGATGGGTTTAAGACCTTTCCATCAGCTCAGGATGTAGCCAAAAGTGATGCGCAAGAAGCAAGTGTCTATTATGATGAGATGGCAATGATGTTGGCGCAAAATGGTATCAATACAAACTTTGCTCCGAGTGTGGATCTTCTTTTCACTTATAACCCTATTATCGCCGGTAAAAAGCGTTCGTATTCAAGCGACCCGGAGGTCGTAAGCAAGTATGCCTCTATCTTTGTAGAAGAACACCGTAAAAACCGTGTGGTTACCGTCATAAAACATTTTCCGGGACATGGTTCATCTAAGGCTGATTCGCATAAAGGCTTTACCGATGTTACTAACACATGGACGTCAAAAGAGCTAGAACCGTTTATGCAGATGATCGAAGCGCAAAAGGTCGACATGATCATGACCGCACACATCTTTAATAAAAACCTCGATACCAAATACCCGGCGACACTCTCATACAAGGTCAACACTGAGCTTCTTCGAAACCAGATGCACTATGAGGGTGTGATTATTACCGATGACCTTCAGATGGCAGCTATTCATAAACACTACTCTTTAAAAGAGACGGTAACTTTGGCACTTAATTCGGGTGTTGACATCCTGCTCTTTGCCAATCAGCTAGCAAAACCGTTACGACTTGAGACAATCGTTGATGTTGTTAAAGCGCAGATTAAAGCCGGGAAGATCAAAGAAGAGCGCATTAACGAGTCGTATGCACGGGTGCAAAAGTTAAAAGTGAGACTTTAGAACGAAAGCCCCAAGACGCTCTCAATTCCCTCTTTCTCAATTAAACGGTTCAACTTAATCGCCACGTTCTCTTTGGCGATGGCATACCCCTGGGTGGATTGTCCGTTGATATTAAGTTTGTTACTGCCGATCGTTGTACCTAGATGATCTTTTGTACTTAGGTTGATCGCTGTCCGTGCCAAGTCAAACCCCATACTGTGCGCTGTGTCAACTTTTGCAAGGATAACTATGCGAAGGTGGTAATCGTCGTCTCGCTCTTGTATAAGCAGTTGTTTGGCGCTTAAACCCGCTTTGATCGGCTCTATCAGGTTCATGGCATCACTGTTGGCTTTAAACCCAAAGGTGATCTTGGCCCGAAGATCATCATAGCTCTTTTTATAATGGCTAGTCGTTTGGATGTAGGGTGTTGAGTCAAAGTCTTTATTCAGGACATTCATCACATTGAGTGTCTGTTCGATGCCCGCAAAATCGCTGTTAGCTCTTTTGTAGAAACGGAGTTGTTCAACAACATTCTTGGTTTGGATGTTGCTCTCTTGGCTCTCTAAAAGGGTGATCTTCTCATCCAGCTCACGTCTGAGGCTTTTAAAAAGCTGCGCCTTGTCACTTTTGATCAACACGAGGTAGCGCCTGAACCCTTGCTCTGTTGATTCGACAACACTATAGTTACTAATGCGTATCGCTTTAACACTTGTCTGGATTATGTTGTCAACATCTTGCTGATAGCTATTAATAGCACCTGATCGTGCAGTGGTATGGCTTTTGTACTCTGACGCTATTGTGATGCTGAGTGTCGACACCATCAGGTCAAGTGCGTGGGCAATAGCCTCTTTTTTATCAGCACCTTCGGCCACTTCATAAAGATATTGGTTGTTGCTCTGAGGTGGATTGGTATACCAAGAAGGCATGGCTTTTGGTGCTGTGACCATAGGCTCTTTGTCAGCACCACAGCCTGTAAAGAGGAGTGTAATAGCTAAAAGGGTCAATAAAGTTTTCATCGGCCTCTTTTCTATTTCGCGATCTGTGCTTGAGCGATCTTCTCTTTGTCAATAAGACGCTGGATGCGGTTGACCGCAACATTGATCTCTTCAACCGGTTCGATCGTCAGCTTATCTGCCGCTTTATAGTAGTGCTGTGCCTCCAGAAAATTACCGCGTGCTTCATAGATAACCCCGATATTATAAAAAGGAACATAGCTTTGAGAAGCTGTTGACTCTATCAGTCTTCGAAGCAGTTGTTCCGCTTTGTCATAACGGGCCTGTTCGATGTAGAGCAGGGCATTTTCTAAAAGCTTCTCCTGATGGTCGCTGTACTCCATGTCAGGATCTTCCAGCAGGCTTACGGCAATATGGCGATAATGTGGGGTGAGTTTATAGGCAAAATTGCTTGCGATCGAGTTGGCAAGGTATTGTGCACCCGACTGTTTGGAAGGGATGGTACGTGAGTCATCAGCACAGTGGCTCCACTGCTGCTGACGGCTTACGTTGTCGGCATAGATGATCTCGCCTGTAGAGACATTGACCATTCTGATCTGCGCGGAGAGAGCAATGGTGCGTTTTTTACAGGAGACCTTGACCTCCCAGCATTTTCTATCATCACCTTTACCTTTACATTTTGTACGCTCGACATAATAGCGGTCATCGTGCAGTGACGGCGGGTTGACTGAACCTGAAATAATCGCTTGTGCTCCCAATAGGTTCCCAACCTCTACAGCAGTTGACTCATCCATAAGACCGCTGTTCTGTATCTTCTGTTCACTAATAATTCTATCAAGGTCAGTTCTATTGATCACTGTAAAGTAGGGTTTTCCGTCTATGCGCTGTTTTGAGATCGATACCTCGATCTTATCGGCCAGATTGACATAGTCGCGGTGAAACGGGGTGACGGCAATATTTTTTGTATTGGCAGCGCCGCTGACCTCTGCAGGTTCTAACGCCTTGACCGTAACTTTTTGGGCACAACCGTTAAGTAGCAGAGCGATTGTAAATGCCAAGAGAAGATGAGATGATTTCATTAATAAAGGACCTTGATTTAAATAGAGAGTAATTTAGCATAAGTGAACTAAAAATAATTGCATGTAGTTTGCAAAAGAGTTAGATAATCATTAAATCGCTAACATTACATCACAAATAAGGGATAAAATGAAAATACGCGTCTATTATGAAGATACCGATCTCGGTGGGGTGGTTTATCACGCTAACTACTTAAACTTTTGTGAGCGGGCTCGCAGTGAGCTATTTTTTACAAAAGGGCAGTCGCCTGTTTTGGATGGCGGTCACTTTGTTGCGAAGTCGCTGGAGGCAAACTACATCAAATCGGCCCTTTTTGGCGATGTGTTAGAGGTGAAAACGGAACTGACCTCTTTGAAGTTCGCTTCATTCACTTTGCGACAGACTGTCTATAGAGGTGAAGAGAAGATCTTTGAGATGAAGATCAAGTTGGCTTACCTGACACATGAGGGTGAAATAGGGCGGTTTGATGATGAGACAAGAGAGATGTTGAGAGAGTTGCTCACTTAGCACTCTGAGCCTGTTAAGGCAACTCTCCATTTCTTACCACTCTAAAATGTGATTTTGAGGGTTGTACAATAGCGATAGGGTAGATGATCTGGTTGTCAACAAAAGGGAGTGGATAGATACGCTCCTCTCCTGTGACAATGTGATAAAAGTAGTCTGCACCAATCGTTGACGCGTAGTTGATCCAGTCATAGACAATATCGTTGCTAAGCAGTGCATTCGCCTGTATAAGGGTGTCG
This sequence comes from Sulfurimonadaceae bacterium, assembly GCA_049672605.1. GTDB lineage: Bacteria > Campylobacterota > Campylobacteria > Campylobacterales > Sulfurimonadaceae > Sulfonitrofixus. Next base: position 1,160 of record JBATWM010000155.1, on the reverse strand, counting down.
TCTTGAATGCTGATAGAGTTGGCAATATAGAGGTTCTTCTGGTCATTTTCCTGTGTCATCGAGAGCAGAAGCGGGTCGTAGTTGATCTGCGTTGAAAGTACATTGGAAATATTTACGTCATACACGGAGAGTTGAGAGAGTATCATCGTACTTTTGATAAGTGGCGTGTTGAGAACGAAACTGCCATTTTGAATCGCTTCATTTTTGTTAAAATAGCTCTTGAGACTGCTTCTCTTTTTATCGATGGCATAGGTTAGGACTTTGCGGTTTTTATTGATATCGTTCTGTTGTGAATAGCTCTTTTTTGTCATCTCCAACAGACGCATCCCTTTATGCGATTTATCATACATGACTACCAAGGGTGATCTTGCCAGCGGTGACAGCTTCTCTATCTGAGCCTTGTAGTCTATAGCACCGAAATAGATGTTTTGGTTGACATTGGTAAGTTCGCTTCTATGAATAGTCGGAAAAAAGACAATGAGTTCTTCTTCTTGTTTAACAACATTTTTAGCACCTTGAAGTGTCATCGGAGCAATGATGTAGTTAAACTCCTGCTCTTTGATCTCATCTAAAACACGTCTTATCTCCTCAGGTGATTCACTGCTGATCTGAAATGTTTTTAGTTTATAAGGATGCTCCCGTGTCAGCATGTAGGCAAAGACAGCTGTCGATGTTGTATGTGCGTAACGGCCGATCTTGTTTGGCAAGATCATAGCGATCTTGAGCTCTTCTTCTTCTTGGTCCATCGTAACCACTGTAACCTTATGTACACAGCTGTTTATAAAAAATGCAATGAACACTAGAAAGAGAAAGTTAAACAGTTTCATTAGTAACGGCCTTTACTACAGGTGCCCTTTGGACAGGAGATTATTTACAGATCGAATGACGATGTATAGTAAAATTGTAACATAAGAGGTGCCCAAAAGGAGTCCCCTCTAATTAAGAGGGTATGTTGATGAAGAAAAATTTAAAATTGTTCGGTTGAGGGGATGACTACATTTCCATATTCATCTAAAACAGGTGTTTCACCTTCTTCAACCACTTCAAAACGTGAACCAGACGGTTTTACGATAGAGATAGGGTAGAGGACCTGGTTGTCGACCATTGGAAGTTGGTAAGTGCGTTCTGCACGGGTGATCGCATGGTGAAAGTAGTCTGCA
>JBATWM010000154.1:0-10605 GCA_049672605.1 Sulfurimonadaceae bacterium | reverse complement strand
CCACTTTTAAGTGCAAACGGCTTATGCCCGTTTTGAGCCATCAAAGCCTGAAGTACCTGGTCTAGTCCCGCAACCATATCGAGCTTGTCGATGTAGCGCGGGAATCCTGCGATATATGCCGGAAGATCGTCTTCGCTGACACCCAGGAATTTTGCCAATCCTGCGTCACCGCCACAAAACTCATCAAGCGACTCACTGCCTGACGCGACCAAGATGTCTGCCGGATTGTTTTCCAACATCTCAGCATACATCGCACGGTCAGCGTCGCTCATTGCAAACTGTTCACCACCGAAAGCCAACACACCGATCAAAGCCGATGCAAGTATAATTTTTTTACTAATCATCACTTAGCCTTTAGGTTTAATTTTCGTGCTTTTTTCGTTTACTTCACCCTGGTTATCTTTGAAAAGAACTTTAAGTTCACCTGGGCCGGGTACTTTAAAGTTGATAGTGAAAACCGGGTTTGTCGAAAGAGACTCCCATGTTTTCGTCGTCGTGATCGGCGTACCGTTGAATGTGAAGTTCACTTCATTGATGTAGTGCGCCGGAATAATTTTCCCTGTTTTTTTGTCTTTACGCATCCCAGTATCCATCGGGTGCATAACCATAAAACTTACTTTGACGATCTCGCCTGTTGTATATTTTTTCGGCTTGATCTTGATTAGTGATTTTCTTTTTTCCATTGTTTTTCCTTTTTAATCTTCAATATAGGGTGTCTCTATCACTAGAAGATCAACCACAACCACCGATAGTTACTTTTACGTTTTGCGAAGCGCTTAAAAACTCACCCTTGCTTGTTTCAACAAGTGCCATAACATCTTGAGATGTGCCCAACTTAACACGCGTTGCCAACATCGCTTTTCCGTTTGCCGGTGTCAACATAACGTCAGCACAGCGGACATTGCTGTTTTTAGTAGCGAATACATGGATCGCTTTAATATAGTCATCTTCCGTCATCGGCGAATCAACTTCAATTGTCACCGGAACAACAGCGCCGTTTTCAGCGATCTCTGGTGCTTTAAGGTGTACCAATGGTGAAACTACAACAGCTTTACCGCCGGTAATTGCCTGCACTGCAGCATCAATACTAAATGCGTTCGGTCCTTTAGGCGCCTCAGCTGCCATTACCATGCTTGGTGTAATAACTGCAGAAGCAGCCGCTACCATTCCAAGCCCTCTTAAAAATGATCTTCTTTGCATACGTTCTCTCCTCTATTTCTTAATTGATACGATGTATGATGTAATGTCACAGATCTCACGTTCTGTAAACAGGCCTGTTGTCAGGTTGATCGTCATGTGTGTATCCGGATTGTCAATACGGGCATCTGCGATCTTCTGATAGACAAACTGGTTATCACGAGCACCGGTTTTGATGAAAAGATCATGGTATGACGTTAAGTCAGATCCAATATTCCCAGCACCTTTTGCCCCTTCAATGTTATGACACGCAACACAGTTTCCGTACTGTTTAGCCGGAATCTTGTCTTGTGGTCCATAAGTCTTTCCAGGTTTCATCTGTGTTTTTGCCAGTCCCTTAGGCAGTTTGCCTTTTACTTTTCCGCCGTTGAGATTATGAAAAATAAAATCCCCTCTTGCGATCGCATCTTTATCATCTGTGATACAGCCTGCAGGCATAGTGAAAACTTTTGCCGGACCCAGAAGGTCTTTTGCAATGATCTTACTAGCATTCGGACGTTCTACGGCACTGCTAAGATCTGCTGCAAATGCCAGACCCAGACCGAATGTAGTGCTTAAAAGCAACAATCTGTTCATATAGCTTCTCCTTAATTGATTTGGAAGATTGTAACAGTTGAATGTAAAAATAGTGTAAAGAGTGCTATTAAATTAAATGATAATACTTATAACTGATCTTATAAGTATTTAATATAGGGGTTTATGACTTTAGAAGTGATGGAGGAAAAGAGTAGGTGAAGGTGCTTCCTTCTTTTGGCGTTGATTGCACGGCAAGCTCGATGCCGGTCTCTTCCATAATGGATTTGACGATATTAAGGCCGATGCCGAAACCGCCTTTGCCCGTCTCTTCTCTGTAGTAGCGGTCAAAGATCTTGTTCGTGTCTTCGATGCCGAATCCATAATCTTTGAAGATAAGGTCACAGCCATCACCAGAGCGTCTGAGCGTTACTTCGATCGTCTTCTCCTCATAAGAGTACTTGATCGCATTGGAGATGTTGTTGTCGATGATACGCTGCAATTGGGTCGCATTGAAATGCAAGATAATGCCATCTTCGACATCAGCAGAGATTTTAATATCTTTCATCGCTGCGACCTCATCGAAATAGAGAATACGTTCACGCACAAAGGCGCTTGCATCTATATCCTGATACTCAAAGACGATCTGCTGGTTCTTGATAAGGTAATCCATATCGTTATAGATGTTTGAAAGGGTCTTCGTCGCTGCCTTAATGCGCTGCAGGTATTTATTTTTCGGATTTTTCAAATTGAAAAGATCAATATTGACATTGATGATGCTTAACGGCGTATTGATCTCATGCATGGAGTCTTTAATGAAGTTATCCAGTTTCTGATTGACCCGTTTGAAAGGAAGTGCAAAACGGTTCAGAAAGAAGATCGAAAGAAAAAAGACCAAAACAACGATGAAGAGCAGTATCGTCGCCACTTTTTGATAGACAGGTGCATAGCTGAGCTGATTGCCGACGATAAGATAGTCCGCATCAAAATAGCGGTGCGGCGGCAGCGCAACGATGAGATAGCTATATTGTGTATTGTCAATATGATAGCCGGAAGAGAAATGCTCCATCGAGTTATCAATCAAGGTAAAGATCGGTTGAAAATTCAGATTATACAGTCCCGACTGCACCCGTTTGAAACGCGGAAACTCAAAATAGGATTCGCGGGTCTCGTCATACTCTTCCATCGCGCTGATGATCAGCGCCGAGTGCTGCTTTAAAAGCAGTTCATTCTGAATTTCATGAATATTTTTCATATAGACGGTATAAATGTAGAGAGGTGCCAGCAGGATCAAGGCAATGAGTGCCGAGTAGAGCGCTGCATTTTTATACGCGTACTGATTATCTTTCAATGATATATCCTACCCCGCGACGGTTTTTGATGATATCGACCGGAAGTTTCTTTCTCAGGTTATTGATCTGGACGCGTATGTTCGCCGGGTCGACATATTCGCCCCAGATCTCATCTTGAAATGTTATTATGGAGACAGCCTGTTCTTTATACCGTAACAGTACCTCGAGAATGTCATGTTCCGTTTTACTTAGAACGATCTCATCACCCTGATACGTCAATTTATGTTTTTCCGTATCATAGAGCAGCCCTTCGCCCAGATCCAACTCGTTCGTATTTTTATAGTAAAAGCTCTTGCACACCTGTGTAATACGCAATTGAAGTTCTACAAGATCGAACGGTTTGCGGATGTAATCACAGCAGCCCGCTTTATAACCCTCTTCAAAATCACTCATCTGTGTCAGCGACGTCATAAAGATCGCTGGAATCTTGACCCCGTCGGCACGAACCGTTTTGAGAAGATCGAAACCGTTCATCCCCGGTACATTGACATCAAGCAGCAGTACATCAAAATGGGTATCGTAGATCGCATCTAACGCATCATCGCCGCAACTGAAACAGTCTACGTCAAAATCCAGCTCCTCAAGAAACTCTTTAATACTGATTCTTAGAGAGTATTCATCTTCCAGTAATAGCACTTTCATCGAATTTCCCCCTCTATCCGTCGTGACAACTTATAACGCAGCATCATAGCTATGAGCTCCTCTTTTGTATAAGATGAAAGCACGTCTCTTGCCTCCTCCATGAAAAGCTCCCTGTCCTCTTCGGGCACCGTATCTTTAAGCGACAAGAGCGCCTTGTCGTAACCGCTGTGGTAGACCTTGTTTTCATACTGCTCTTTTTTAACGATATCATAAAGGTTAGCGCGTGAGAACGTCAGCAAGAACGATATATCTTCTTCGGTACTGGCAAAATGTTCCAAACTCTTTTTTGACATCACAAAGACAAAGGCCCCGATCGTCTCGGCCTGTCCGTTTTTCATCGGTTCGTAGAAAATATATTTGTTGTCTTGCAGCAGTACACGCTGTTTGCGCAGTATTTTAAAATCGGTACGCTGCAGTGTCTTGAGATTGACCATGTTGTAACCGCGGTTGGCAACGATATACCAGGCGGCGGTCGGATTGTTCTGCATTAACACGGCGGTGTTGTAATAACTTTCATCGAGCAGCACATAGAGGTCGATACCGAATTTGTGAAAGAAATCCGTACTGGCGTCAAAGAACTGCAGCACCTCGATGAAGCCCAGCAGCCTCTCCTCTTCATAGATGGGCACGGTTGCCTTGATCCCTAGCCGGCGGCCGACTTCAATGGAGACCCGGGGCTCTCTGTGTGTTTTAAAGTACTCCAGGTCAGAGCGGTAGACATCCAGCGGCATACCGGCGTAGAGATTGTCTTTGTCCCAACTGCGGGCGAAAACACAATAATCAGCAGTAATGATCTGTGCGCGGACAAGGGTATGAATATGTTTTTTAACATTATTCATGATCTGCTTCAGCCTCGCATGCCCCTCATCTTCGTCATCCTCTGCCAACGCATTTCGAATCTCACCGTTTTGTGCAAGTACGATGGCAAAACGCAGGGCATTCTCCTTCTCATCATCCAGCTCGGTACGCAAAGAGAGACTGAATTGATCACCGACATTCTCGACCGCTTGCCATGATACTTCTCGATTAAGCTGAGAGATAACAAATAGTAAAATAGAGATAAGGACAAAAAAGGTTAAAAGAAAAAGGAGGTAGTTTTTGTTTAGTTTCATAAAGTAGTTATTGTCCTGTAATATTGTTGAACTATAGCAAAAAATTATAAAAAATGTCACTCTTCTCAATTATATAATAGGAATATTCAATTTGTGTCTATAGCTTCACAATCGCTATCGAACATAAATAAGTAGTTCTATAATAAGCATAAATGCACCTTCCAAAATCTCTATCAATGTCAAAAGGATGGATAAACACTGATTTTTACTGTGCTGAGGACTAAATGAGGAGTATGAATATTGATTTGAAACGTAAATATGCTGTAATGCATCGTATTTTATGGGTTTATTGAGGTTTTTCAGTGGTTATTGGTGGAGACGTCGGGTGTCGAACCCGAGTCCAAAAATAGATAGAAAATGGCGTCTACATGCTTAGAGACATTGTTTAGTTTAATTCGGCTTCATACAATGTGCAAGACTAGTCCGAACGAGCCCCAAAGGTTCGTTTTGCGCTGAGACAGACGCAAAATATATCTATCATGAAGGTTATACTTCAAAATCTCTTCTTGGATAGAACCAAAGAGTGAAGCAGCCCGCCTCTTTCGAGGGGTTAATACTTATGCTACTGCGTAAGCTGGGCGGTAATTTGTATTGTTTGCATTTAAGCAAGGTGAGCCGCGTAACGGAATTGCTCAGTCCGGCATGCAACCAGATCCCGACTACTCCTGTCGAAGCCAAATCGTCCCCAGTTATTGTGTACAAATTACGTACTGGAATTATACCCTATTCGTGTTAACAACAGATACGCATAAGGATAGAGAATCTATTCCAGTGTGATAAGAAAACCGTAATCGCGATCTTGAAAACGTACCGGACTGGAAGCCGGATCACTCAGACGAAATTGTGAGATATCGTCGGTACGCGGATAGGTTTGCCATGTCATTCTTACACTCAGCTCACTGTTATAGCGCTTCAAGATATCACTGATGCCATTAGCAAAGTTCCCCATCGGGTTAAGTACGAAGTAACTGATATTGCCTAAGGCTCTAGAACCCCAGAGCATGCCCCCATTTTTATCTAACTTTCCCTCAAGTATGTACATCCCCTCCCCCAAAATAGATCCAAACAGAGGAGTGACGATGAGATCCTGGATTGACGGTATCTCCGCAAACGCTTCATACCCATACTCCCAAAAAAATGTTGACATCAATGTTGTATAAGCAGCCGATTCAAAGATCGACATCCCGTCGCCGCGTGCCATCGTATAGTAGATCGCACCCGACACCGTGTGGCCAATATAGTTTATATCCCAGTCATCTTCATCCCAAATCGGTTTTTCCGACACTCGTTGTCTCCAACGTTTCTCTAAAGGCACATCTTCTACCTCCTCTTCCTTCCAACCGGTGAAACTTTCCGGCATAAGGCTTAAAGCAGCAACGGCTGTGACCATAACGACTTGAAGATAGACCGTATCTTCGATCAGTTTTCGGTAGCGATACGGCAGCTCTTCATTGACATTGACGTATTCGGGAATATAATCCTCGCCCTCATCGCCGTAGAGTTCTTCAAACTGCTGTTTTAAAGACGTACTAATCCAGTAACGATCTATCTCATCGGAAAAAAGATCATTCAAGGGGGTGAGATTGCTGTCAGGAACCTGCGCAAAGGAGGATTGTACAGGCTGGGTTGATGACGCTTTGAGATCATCATAGAGAGTAGGACTACCTGCTAAAAGCGGTATGGTGCAGATCAGTGTAAAAAAAAGAGCCCTGAATTGCATTACCTGCTGCTCTTTTACATCTGTCTATTCGTTGATTTTCTGTTTTATCTCAGCGGCGATCACAGCACATTTTTCGATCTTTTGAGAGAGCGTCAGATCATCTTGCAAAAGAACATTGACAAATGCCGAACCGACAATAACACCGTCAGCCCCTTCTACTTTCTCTTTAGCGGTCTTTTCATTAACACCGAATCCTACGTAAACAGGTGTCTCAGTGTGTGACTTGATCGAAGTGATGATAGGCTGCAGGTCTTCGCTCTGACCACTGCCTGTAATACCGGCATAGGCTACAAGGTAGATAAACTTTTTAGCATCAGTGACGATCTCTTTGATACGTGCATCACTGTCGGTAGGCGCAACAAAACTGATATTGCTGATACCATTGGCATCAAACGCTGCTTTATACGCCAAAGCCTCTTCGTGAGGAAGGTCAGGGATAATCATTCCGCTAACACCGATCTCTTGTGCTTTTTTAAGCAGTGCATCCATGCCGTATTGATAAAACGGGTTAAAATAGCCCATCCACAGTGTGTCGACTTTAGGTGCAATCTGCTCGGAAAGTTCCAAAACATCGCTGAAACGCAGCCCTTTTTGAAGTGCTAAAAAGTTAGCTTTTTCAATAACAGGGCCATCCGCTACAGGGTCAGAAAAAGGGACGCCAAGTTCAAGTGAGTCAACACCATTTTCACCCAATGCCAAAGCAAGATCTACTGTAAATGATTTTTCAGGAAAACCTGTTGTGATGTACGCTACAAGATGTTTCAAACTGTCTCCAAAAGAGGGATATAAAGTATAATTGTCATATTTAAACGAAATTGTACCACTTTTGGATAAAATCACGTTACTTACATACTAAGATGAGACTATAATGAATACAAAACTCTCCATCACAAAGATCAAAAAAGCCAAGGGCGATCGTCCTTTGACAATGATCACCGCTTATGATGCTCTTTTTGCCAAACTTTTTGACCCAATAGCTGACATCATCTTGGTTGGCGACAGCCTCAATATGAGTTTTGGCGGTAAAAAAGACACCCTCAGTGCCACGTTAGAGCAGATGATCTACCACACTCAAGCAGTCTGTAACGGTGCCCAAAACACTTTTGTTATCGCAGACATGCCGTTTGGCACCTACTCTACAGCGGAAAAAGCCCTGGAAAATGCCACTAGAGTCTTTCAAGAGTCCCCTGCAGATGCGGTCAAGATCGAAGGTGGCGAGGAAAGAGCCTCCACTATTAAGTATCTTGTAGACAACGGCATTGCCGTTTGCGGGCATATTGGTCTTCTGCCTCAGTCGGTTCGCGGAGAAGGCGGTTATAAGATCAAGGGTAAAAATGACAGTGAAGCGACACAGCTTATCGCCGATGCCAAAGCCGTTGAAAAAGCCGGTGCATTTTGTATCGTCATCGAAGGGGTCAAAGCAGATGTCGCGACTCTGGTCGCACAGTCGGTCACTGTTCCGGTCATCGGGATCGGTGCAGGCAGTGGTGTTGACGGGCAGGTGCTTGTCTTCTCTGACATGTTGGGGCTTTTCGAAGCGTTCACCCCTAAGTTTGTCAAAAAGTATCTTAATGGTGCCGACCTTGTCAAAGAGGCTGTGCAAAACTATAAAGATGAAGTCGAGGCTCGCAGTTTTCCTGATGAGATCCACACCTATTAAAAAAGAGCTGATGTAATGGAACGTATCGTCGAGATCGAGCAATTTGACGCTGAAGAGGTCAGTGAGACTACCCTTCGTCCTGATGCATGGAACGAGTACATCGGACAAGAGCAGATCAAAAAAAACCTGGGTGTCTTTATTGAAGCCAGTAAGATGCGTGATGAAGCCCTTGACCACACGCTCTTTTATGGTCCTCCCGGCCTGGGTAAAACAACGCTGGCACTCATTATCGCCAATGAGATGAATGCAAGCATAAAAGTCACCGCTGCTCCGATGATCGAAAAGAGCGGTGACCTTGCCGCCATTATGACCAATCTTGATGAGGGTGATATCCTCTTTATCGACGAGATCCACCGTCTCTCGCCTGCGGTCGAAGAGATCCTCTACTCGGCGATGGAAGACTTTCGTCTTGACATTATCATCGGCAGCGGACCCGCTGCACAAACGGTTAAGATCGACCTACCCCGATTTACACTTATCGGTGCCACTACCCGTGCAGGGATGGTCTCTAACCCACTTCGTGACCGCTTTGGTATGAGCTTTCGTATGAACTTCTACTCCTCTGATGAACTTGCTAAGATCGTGACACAGGCTTCTTTGAAACTGGACAAAGAGATCATCAAGGAAGCGGCCTTAGAGATCGCAAAGCGCTCTAGAGGAACACCGCGTATCGCCCTTAGACTGCTACGCCGTGTCCGTGACTTCGCCGATGTTGCCAATGAAGTGAAGATCTTGCATAAGAGAACAAACTTTGCTTTAGAGCAGCTGGGTATCAATGACTACGGTTTTGATGAGATGGATATCCGTCTTTTGGAGTACCTCATTCAAGCCAAAGGGAGACCGATGGGCCTTAGTACTATTGCCGCCGCACTCAGTGAAGATGAGGGTACCGTTGAAGATGTCGTAGAACCCTACCTGTTAGCCAATGGCTATCTTGAGAGAACAGCGCGCGGACGTGTCGCCACGCAGAAGAGTTATGAGGTGTTAAAGTTTAAAACACCTCCACAAGAAAACAGCCTATTTGAGGATCAATGAAACCACAATACATCATACTCACCCTCTTAACATTCTCACTATATTGGATGTATCTGCTTTATCAACCTTTTTTACTCTCTATAATGATCGCCTCCCTGTTGGCAATCTCAACTGCCTCTGTTCAACGTCGCTTAGAGCTGCAGACCGGTTCTATATTGATCGCATCGACTCTCTCTACCGTTGCACTTGCGCTTCTCTTTTTTGCCCCATTGGGCTACTTTTTGGCCACATTTACTTTACATCTGAGCAATATCGACATCGCAACCTTAGAGAAGGTCTACTTTAATCTCAGCGACTGGGCCGGACACCTGCCTTCATATTTAGCTTTTTTACAGCCCTTTATCGACGATGCTCTACAGGAGATCGAGATCAACAAGCTTGCAACACATACCTTGAGCATGGCCGGCACCATCGGCAGTTACAGTGCAGGCTTTCTCAAAAATGCGCTGTTGATCATCATCTTCTACTTCTTTTCGCATTTCTACGGCAAAACGGTCTTTGCCTATTTTAGACGGGTCATTCAACTTCCACAGCAAGATGCAACACTGCTTAGTTTTGAGCTCTCTTCAGTAATGAGTGTCGTCTTCTACTCTATCTTGACCACCGCCGTCTTTGAGGGCGCTCTCTTCGGCATAGCTGTTGCATTTATGGGCTATAACGGCCTTCTATTTGGTATTATGTACGGTTTTACTTCACTTATCCCTGTTGTCGGCGGTGCGCTGTTGTGGTTACCGTTTATGATCTATGAATTTAGCTACGATCATACTGGGAATGCGATCTTTATTGCCCTTTATTCGATCATTGTTATCTCTATCATTGCCGACACCATCATAAAGCCTATTATCATCAAAGAGATCAATTTCCGACTTGTTAAAACAGATGCCAAGATGAATGAGCTCTTGATCTTTTTTTCCATCATCGCAGGTCTTGGTGCCTTTGGTTTTTGGGGAATGATCTTAGGTCCAGCTATTACAGCCTTCTTTTTATCACTCATAAAACTGATCGAACAACGACAGAAGATGGTGGAGAAAGCGTAGCTTTTTTTGGTTAGTGAGTTAGAGTACTTCAACTTGATATTTTATAATGACCTTTTTTGACTACACTCTTTCCTTTTTGTTCCGCAAAAAAGTAAAAGTGATGACAATCATTGCTTTAGAGATTGAAAATTAACGTCATAACAACAGCGTCTCTCTCTTTTCTAACATGTCTACGGCGTTGATGCTACGCATAACAACTCTGTTTCCAATCCTATAAAAGCCAAGCAGTTGGCTTTTTACGATGTGGCATTTTACGATACGTAATTTAGTTCCGTCCTGCATAGAGTTTCAACTCTTTAAGTGCCACCCTGCATTGAACTTTAGCTCTTTAACGTCA
>JBATWM010000153.1:0-2942 GCA_049672605.1 Sulfurimonadaceae bacterium | reverse complement strand
GCCGGCGGTATCAAGATCAACGAGACCTCTGCCGACCTTGCCGTCTTAGCTGCCATCATCAGCTCATTTCGAGACCGCACTATCTCCAAAGAGACCGTCTTCATCGGCGAAGTCTCTTTAGTCGGTGATATCCGAGAGGTCTTTCAAATCGACACCCGCCTGCGTGAACTCCAAATGCACAACATCAACAAAGTCCTCCTCGCCAAAAAACCGAAAGATACCCACGGTGTCAAATGCTACGAAGTCGACGAAGTTACTAAATTAATTGATTGGTTTTAAGTATAAATAAAACGTATAGACAATAAGATGACTTATGAAGACTATCGAGTCATATATTTTTCTACGAAAACAGATCCCGGTAATGATCGGGCTTTCACTTATACCCGGTTTGGGTTACATCTTTTTAGGCTGGATCAATGATGTCGTAACACCGGCACTTATCTGGTATGCACTTACTGTTGCCATCTCCCTTTGGGGGTTTCGTCTCTATAATGGGTATCATCCAAACAGAATGAACACTAAAGAGACCAAACAGTGGTATACAAAGATCTCTATCTTTTTTATACTTATTTTTTCTATTTGGACCTTGATCTTTGTACTTTACGTCACTGAAGAGCGCGGCCATTTGAACTATATCGCTGTATTTACGCAGATCGGTGCCGCAGTAGTCGCTTCGACACTGCTCGCCTCGGACAGACGTTTGTTTGTATTGACGCTTATGTTTCTGCTGATCCCGCTAGCCATCTTTTTCTCTCTCATTGGGGAGTTGTACGGTTATATTCTCTCACTTTTTTCACTTGTCTTGCTTGGGGTTCTTTTCTATGCCTCGTTTAGCAGCTTTAAACTGTTAGAAAAAACCCACTATCAAGCCGTTCATGACCACCTGACCGGTCTTTATAACCGTCGCTACTTCATTAATTACTTAGAACAGAAAGTCAGAGACCTTGCCGACTCTAAAAAGTGCTCTTTTATGATGTTGATCGATCTCGACCATTTTAAATCGGTCAACGATTCACTTGGACATGATGTCGGTGATAAACTCTTAAAAATCGTATCTTCTCGACTGCAACACCATATCAGTGAGGACCAACTCCTTGCCAGATTAGGCGGTGATGAGTTTGTCATCGTTTCACATGAGTTCAGCAGTAGAGATGAGGCCCTTAGTAATGCCAAAACACATGCCAATACCCTTTTAAATCGACTTAAAGAGTCATTCATCATTGATCAACATCATCTCTACATCAGCGCCAGTATCGGGGTAGAGATCATTGAAAAGAGTACTGCAAATGCAAACCGCTTGATCAAAGAGGCCGACATAGCGATGTATGAGGTAAAAGCACAGGGACGTGACGGTGTTGTTATCTTCAATGATGAACTTGCAAAACGGATTGAAAGCCATCTGGAGATCGAACGCTATCTGCATATTGCAATGAAAAACAGAGAGATCAGCCTTGTCTACCAACCTCAGCTTGATGAAGATGGGAAAATAGTTGGTTGTGAAGTCCTGGTACGTTGGCATAATGAGACCTTGGGTACGGTTAGTCCCGATAAGTTCATCCCTATTGCCGAGCAGACCGGTCTCATCGTCGAATTGGGCAACTTTATTTTAGAGGAGTCCTTTAAGACCCTCTCTTCTTGGGCTGAAAGCGGCATTGAACTAGAGCAATTTTCCATCAACATAAGTGTACGCCAACTCTTCCATGGCAGCTTTGTCGAAGAGGTGGAAAGATTGACTGCCAAACACCTTACATCTGAGCTTACAGGCAAGCTGATCTTTGAGGTCACCGAAACCGTCTTGGTAGACGACATTGACAGAGTAGTAGAGGTTATGCAGCATCTTGCTCATCTAAACATAAACTTCTCAATGGATGATTTTGGTACCGGCTATTCCTCGTTGAGTTACTTAAAAGCGATGCCTGTTTCTGAACTCAAGATCGACCGGAGCTTTATTGCCAACCTAGGAAAAGAGAGTTCAGACCAAGAGATGATCGTCACGATCTTGAACATGGCCAAAATTTTCAACCTCAAAGTTGTTGCTGAAGGGGTCGAGACAGAGGAGCAACTCGCTTTCTTGCACCAAAACGACTGCCATATCTTCCAAGGCTACTATTTTTCTAAACCGCTTATTTATGCAGATTTTGAAAGCTTTTATAAGTCAAATATCACACAGAGCTAGATTCATTTAACTTTTTAAATGTAAGTTTTAAATCTCTAGTTTTCATTGTTACTAAATAAATAGTGATAGAGTTAATATTTGAACATCCAATCCAACAACTTTGAAGAATATCTAAAATCTTTATGTTGTATAATTGAATCACTAATATTTAAGAGGTTTATATATGTCAGTTCAATGTATTGATGCAGAGTACAAAGGTGAAGAGCGCTACACAAAAATATCGTTAGCGTATTCAAACAGTGATCAACTTACAGAGATCAACACTGCTCTAGAGAGTGTATTAAAAGGCTGTACTCTAGACTACAACAGTTACTCATCTGACATCGCAGACGGTCGTAAAGTAATTGTTACAGAGTTCCATGATGACAATGATCGTGAAGGCGGCGTTATCTTGGAAAAACTGATGAAGATCCTTGACATCAAAGAGTGCCAAAACTAATAACCTACGTTATTAGCCCCTCCCCATGATAGGAATTGATCTTATAAAAATCGATCGGATGAAAAAGCTGATCGAAAAATATGATAATAGATTTTTAGAGAAGTTCCTCTCTCCCCAAGAGATCATACTCGTAAAAAACCATCGCACTGCAGCCGGTTTTTGGGCCGCTAAAGAGGCTGCTTCGAAAGCGTTGGGTTGCGGGATCGGTGCAGAGTGCAGTTTTCATGACATCACTATCACAAAAACAGCTAAAGGCGCACCGCTTTTAGAACTCTCAACTAAAGTCAAAGAGCATTACAATATTGAGGCTTCAGCACTTTCTATCAC
>JBATWM010000152.1:0-2705 GCA_049672605.1 Sulfurimonadaceae bacterium | reverse complement strand
TCAGGAAATGGACCAAAGTAGTTGTGCATTGCCTCTTGACCTGTCGCTTTTACAGTGGTAATCGTTCGACCGTGAAACGAGTGTTTAAGTGTAATGATCTTATAGCGTTTTAGTTCACCATCGACTTCGCCGTACTTACGTGCGATCTTGATAGCGCCCTCATTGGCTTCAGCACCGGAGTTACCAAAGAAACATTTCATGTCATAACCGCTGGCCTCTACGATCTTTTTCGCCGCACGTTCCTGCGGTTCGATGTAGTAAAGGTTAGAGATATGGATGATCTTCTTTGCCTGATCCGCCAATGTGCGGGCAAGGACATTGTCACCGTGACCGATACTGACAACACCGATACCCGATGTAAAGTCGATGTAGTCACGACCTTCACTGTCCATAAGGGTTGCGTTGTCTCCTGAGACAAACTCAACATCTGCTCGTGCATAGGTTGGCATTACATAAGAATTTTTTAACATTTTTTTACCTTTACTTTATTTTCTTGATAGGCGGCATTTTTGCCCTCATAACTTAGTCTATAGTCCGTTAAGACATTAACACCGGGTGTCCCTGAATAGATCAAAACACAATCATCACGCAGTCGTTCATCTATGGCTGTCTCTAACTCCAGTTCACCGTTTTCAGAACTGATACGGACGCGTTCGCCTGCACTAAAGCCAAGACTAGCATTCATATAAACCTGCGTTTCTCTGTTAAACTGTGAGTTTAGACTTTTATCACTCTTGGTAGTGAGTAAAAACAGACCTTCACCACTGTCTGCCGCAAGGTCATACTCCTCTAAGAAACAAAATTCATCTTCATCTGTATCAAAGCCATCACTGTAAGGAATCTCTTCTCTGCCTTTGACGATCATATCAGTTTTTCTGCTTTCACCAAAGGCTTGGAAGTGTTCCAAATAAGTCAGTTCACTGTCTATATCAATATCAAACGCGTTACAAAGTCTTGCAGCAAGTTCATACTCACTAATACCTATCTCACTCTCTACAACTTTTGGCATATCTAAAAGCCCAGGATGACCGTATGAGCTACGGATGTCATCTTTTTCTAAAAAACTCTTTGCAGGAATGACCAGGTCAGCGACCTTTGAAGTCTCGTTTTCATAAAGACCAAAATAGACCACAAAAGGATTTTTTTCTATAGATGCACGGACTCTATTGCTATCTGGCATCTGGTTCAGAGGATTTGAACCTTGAACAAATGCCATCTCAAAACGGCCAAAGTCAACATTACCTACTGCTGCCGGCTTCGTCTTGGCTTTTGTACTAAAAGGAGAGGTGATCCCCTCTTTTGAGTTGCCTAAGAAGTTAACGCCGCACCCCTCTTTGCCAAAGAGACCCAAGATAGCACCCAAGCTGTCGATGGCACGCATCACATCAGCACCATGACGATACTTCTGTATACCTACACCGGCTAAGATCACGGTACGTTTACCTTTGATCAATTCAAGGATCTTGCCAAGGTCTCCCAACGTCACATCGATGCTCTCCAAGACAGCTTTAATACGCACCGTCTGTGTCAACTCATAGAACTCTTCATGCTCTGATGCATGCTCATCTAAAAAGTCCTCATCTTCCAATCCGTTAATAATGGCAAAGCGACTCAACATCAAGGCCAGGTAGAGATCACCCTTGGGTTTGATCTGAACATAGTGGTCCGCACTCTCAGCCATCTTCGTCTTAACAGGGTCGATTACGATGATCGTCTTATCTTTTAAAAATGGAAGTAGGTGCGAATTGGTCGTATGAATGTTGCGTCCCCAGACGATCACCACTTCCGACTTTGCTATCTGCTCCGGCGAAAGAAGCTTGTTATGGCCGCGTCCTTCAATAATGCCCGCCTCACCGGCACCGTCACAGAGTGAGCCATCCGTCAACGTTGCTCCGAAGTTCGCAAAAAAGTGGTCTGTCACCTCTTGCATCAGTCCAAAGTTCCCATGACCGCGGTAGTGAAGTACCTGCGAAGCATCAGATACCTTGGCACACTTCTCTTCCAGGATCTGCATCGCCTCATCCATCGAGACGGCTCTGCCTTGAAAACTTGGTGCCGTAATACGTTCATGGTTTTCATAGTGGTTAAGGTGAGGACAGAGATAACCATGCGTATAGGTATCGTTGCTCCCCTTTAATCTGCCATCAACCATATCGATGCTGCAGGCATCATAACAGTCTAATGAACACGCTGTCGTCTGACTCACTTGAGCTCCACCTTCATCAACTCGGAGAAGTGTTTCGGTGCCTTGATGATGATCTCAGCCTTATAGCTTGAGAGGTGTACTTCATCGGCAATACCCCATAGACGGTCGATCTTGTAATCTGTTTTTTTGCCATTGAGATAGACCACCTTGCTTTTAGCGCCTTTCATATCGTTTGCATTCAGATAGACCGTGAGTTTCGCCTTTGAGATGTCTGCTACCTTTGAAAGTTCCATTCCCGGGTTCACCACTTGTCCCTCTTTAACACTCAGGGAATACAGAACATGACCTTTAGCTGTCAATGATTTGTCAGCAATGCTTTTTTCCAGTTGAGCAGCACGCAGGTTCAGGTCGTTGATCTGAACTTTAAGGTTGTCAACCTCTTTTGCCGTCGAGATCAACGTGTTTTGTGTTGAGACAACCTCATAAAATTCTCTATCTTTCTCTATCACTGACTTGGTCTTTAACTCTTTGATGTTGTCATAGTTCTTCTGCTTTTTAG
>JBATWM010000151.1:0-3403 GCA_049672605.1 Sulfurimonadaceae bacterium | reverse complement strand
CCATGAGGCAGAGAGCTACTATCTTAAAGATAATGCCAACGTTTCATACGTTGACTCTAAATACGAAGTCCTTTCAGATGCTGACGCACTCATACTTGTTACTGAGTGGCAAGAGTTTAGAAGTCCTGACTTTGATGAGATGAAGAAACTGCTTAAAAACGCTGTCTTCTTTGACGGCCGTAATCAGTTTGACAAAGAGCGCATGGCTGCGATGGGCTTTGAATATTTTCAGATCGGTGTGTAAGCAGTAAAACTGCGGTGAATAGTATGTGTCTCCGTCACTCCGGACTTGATCTGGAATCTACAGTATTGGGTGGTTTAAGTCTATGAATATACTCGTTGTCCGCACTGATAAACTTGGTGATTTTGTCACCGCACTTCCAACACTCTATGTTCTTAAACAGTACAATCCAGAAAACAGGATCATCGCCTGTATTGCTCCTTTAAATCAACAGTTAGCGCTGGCTTGTCCTTTTATTGACGAGGTGATCGTTGATGAGGGTAGATCCATCTGGACACTTGTCTCCAAATTGAGAAATGCAAAGATAGATGCTTCGATTACACTTTTTTCCAACACACGTGTTGCCTTGGCTCAGTTTTTGGCAGGCATTGCTACACGTATTGCCCCGGCAACGAAGTTAGCTCAGTTTTTTTACAACAGACGCATTAAACAGCGTCGTTCCCGTGTTGAGATGGCGGAGTTTGAGTATAACCTGCAACTTGCAAAGGTCCTCTTTTCAGATATTGATCAGGACTTTCCTAAACCGTTATGTGAATTTAGTAAAGATGAACTTGATGTGAGTTATCAAAAGTTTTGTGACATGTATGCTGTCTCTAAGCCTGTCATCGCTTTTCATCCAGGTTTTGGCGGTTCGTCAGATGCGAACTGGACTCTGCAAGAGTATGTTGAGCTTGTGAAGATCGCTTCAGATAATCCAGATGTACAAGCTGTTATGACCTTTGGCCCGGGAGAAGAAGATCTCTATACACAGAGTATAGAGCTGTGTGAAGGTCTGGATGTCATCTTTTACAACTCAAAAGAGGGTATTGTAGAGTTCACGAAACTGCTTGCCTCGTTTAAACTTTTTGTGAGTACGTCAACAGGCACTTACCACTTGGCAGCTCTTGTCAACACACCGACTATGACCTTTTTTGGTGATTCGCTTTTTGCGAGTGCTAAACGTTGGAAAAGCGTGAGTGATGAAAAGCTTCAGATGAACAGGATGATACCTCTGGAAGCGACTAAAAGAGCCGCGTTTTTTGAAAAGACTAAGGCTGAACTTCTCTCTTGGGTACAAAAACACCAAACGCCTTCGGCAGGGTAATATTTTCATCATTGAACATACGGGCTAATATGAGATTGCCTGTAAACGGTTTTGTGTGCATAGTGTCACCAAAGTAGAAACTATTATCATTGATCGTATTATGTGTTAAAAAGTCATAGTAACCGGTAATGTAGGATAGTTTGGCTTTAAAGCTATGTAATGTCTTTGAGAGTACTGGATCATTTTCAATCATTGATAACAACTGACCGTTTAGCGGGGTAATAAAGAACGTATAGTTGATGTTGTGGCGTTGGCATAAAGTGATAATCTCTTGAAGATATTGCATTCTCTCTTTACTAATAACAGTGTATTCGACTGTTTTGACATCTCCATACCCTTTTTCAACCAGCTCTTTTGTAAATGTTGTCTGTGAGATCTCTTGCGGGTAGTAGGTGAAAACCTTTGACGCATTTGCTGATGTTCCATGGGTGTCGAAACGTGGACTGTCTTTAGAGTCCTTTAGAAAATTACGGACTGTTTTATATGAGGCGCGCAATGCATCGAGTGAGAGAAACTTACTAAAGTAGATATTACTGTCCGCCTTTTTCTGCATAAAATTAAGTTCATCATTGACTAAAAAGTATTTATTGGTTTCGACATTTTGGTTAAAAGAGTAAAAGTCTAACCCCAAAATGATATTTGTGGGAAGCTTCTTGATGCGTTCCAAGTAGAGTAGAAACCCGAGATGGTCTTCTATACGGGCTGTTCCAACTCCTGCATTGTAACTTAGTCCACCCACATATTTCTCTACAGTTAAAGGGTTGATGGTATAAACATGGCTGCTGCCAAAGAGTATATTGGTGTACGCGGATTCTGTATAGAGTTTAGCAACCTTCTCTTTTCTGTCATCACGGGCAAACTTGTTTGGGATGTTTAATAGATTGTATGAGGTCATACTATAAGGGTCGATGATAAAGTTAAATGAAAATATCAGTGTGATCAAAACGACTGGAATAGCGATGTAAAATCTGATCCATTGTTGGAGCTTCATCATTGTCCTTAAAAGTTGAAATATAAAAATTCACTGACTTCATGCATTTTTAGTAGTGAAAAGGTTAGGATCATAGTACCTATGAACAGATAGAATTTGTTGAATGTAACAAGCTCTCTGTATTGCATGCTGTTTTTACCGATTACAGAGATCAGTAACACAACTAAAATGGTGATCAGGGTGTACTTGTCTCCGTTGATCGCTTGAAGCCAAGCGCCAAAATGCACTTTGTCATGTAAAATGAGAGTTGATCGAACCAGCGGTAATTTAGTACAAGTTCACCGCTTACCATCCCTGTAAGTACCTTGATCGCATCATCCCACTCTCTGGCCCGAAAGAAGACCCAGGCGATATTGATAAAGTTAAAGGTGATAAACCAGGCAAGGATATTAGGCATCGTAAACCCAATGCTTTTCCAAAATCGATGAACAACTAAAGCCATGCCGTGAAGAAGACCCCAAAAGACAAAGGTCCATCCGGCACCGTGCCAAATACCGCCTAGAATAAAGGTGGCGAGCAGGTTATTATAGGTACGAAATGAACCTTTTCGATTCCCGCCCAGAGGGATGTAGATGTAGTCGCGTAAAAAACGTGAAAGGGTGATGTGCCAGCGTCGCCAGAAGTCCTGGATGTCCAGGGCTTTGTAGGGAGAGTTGAAGTTGATAGGCAGTTTGATGTTAAAAAGCAGTGCCGCGCCGATCGCCATGTCGGTATAACCGCTAAAGTCAAAATAGAGCTGAAAGGTATAGCTCAGACTTGTTGCCCACGCTTCAAGCAAGTTCAAGGTCTCTGCATGGTCAAATCCTGCCGTGGCCCACTTGGCGAAGGTGTCAGCGATTACGACCTTTTTAAAAAGTCCGATAGAGAAGATAAAAAGCCCGGTTGCGATGTTTTTATAGTTCTTGACCAGATTCCATTTCGACGCAAACTGCGGCATCATCTCAGCGTGGTGGACGATAGGCCCGGCGATAAGCTGAGGAAAAAAGGTGACAAAAAGGGCGTAGTTTAAAAAGTCGTACTCCGCCGTCTCGCCGCGGTAGGAGTCGACCAGATAAGCGATCTGCTGGAAGGTAAAGAAAGAGATAGC
>JBATWM010000150.1:0-8946 GCA_049672605.1 Sulfurimonadaceae bacterium | reverse complement strand
ATCATGTAATTTACGGTATTCGTCCGAATGTAAGAGATATATATCAAGACGGCAGCTATTCAGGCGGTGGTGGCAGCGGAACATCCACACCGTCATCTCCACCCCGTTTTCCGCCTGTTCAGCAGCCAATGTTCCCACCGGTACAACGATAAAAGCTTGGTGCGATATAATATCGGCCTCTCTTACTCCTTATCGCTTAACTGGATAAAGCAGTCCCCTCCTAAGGGATAGCTCGAGGTTCGAGTCCTCGTGGGGAGACCAAAAGCCTATTACTATCCATCTTTAACAATTTTATATATAGCTTCTATCTTTTTATAGAGTAATATTTCGATTATGTACTATGTAGCTTTTCTTATTCGGGGATCTCTGTTTTGTAAAGTTTTGCCGGATACTCCACTGGTTGTACGGTTACACCTTCAGCAGTGAGATAGAGTTCTGAGGGCGTATTAAAAAGTATCGCTTCAAACTGACCGACACTTTGACTGTCCACGATCTGATAGCTGGCAATATCGCCTGAAAAGAGATCATTCCCGGTGAATCCACTCAAGATCACAATCATACTTTTAAACGCTATGGCTGGATCATAAGGGTTTGTATACCCGACCAGTGCCACCGAACTGCCCACGCCATCAACCGCTGCACCCGTCACCATAACATCCAAAGCTTTTTCGCCGACAGATGTCACGACATAGCTTCCAGGTACGGTCGGTACGCTATAGACCTTGCTGCTATAATCTGCCCAGTTTTTCGTAAAAATATAGAGCTGCCCCTTATAGGCGATGAGCGCTTCTGCATCATAGGGAGTGGTAAAGGGGGCGTAGGCAAATGTCGTCTGATCAGCATATGAAAAAGCGATCTCCTCCGCATTGACCGAGTCCTGTGTCGCAAGATCACTTTTTAATATTTTATAGATTTTCAAGTCGGTGCGTGATCCCAGATTATTCCCGCTGTCGGCGATATAGAGATGGGTGTCGTCACAAGCCAGGTCCTCCCAGTCCTGATTGCTCGCACCATTGACAATGATAGTACGTACCACATCTCCGGTCGAGGCATTGATCTCGTAGAGCAGGGCTGGAGCTCCGCTGTCATTGTGCGTATAGATCTTTCCGTCCACATTTGCTAAACCGGATGTCTCGCTGACATCGTTATGTAGATCACTCACTAATGTTAATGAGGCATAAGGGGTGACAACCGCAAAATTAGAATCATTCTCGGAACTACAACCAAAACCAATCAATACGGCAACGACTCTTATTGATGCGAGTAAACCTGTATATTTCGTCATAATTTACTCCTTCTTTGCTCTATATTACATCAGTAATCCACAAATTGAAATAAATAAAATAAAGTAAATAGGGTACTCATGCTCTATATATATTGCCAATCAAAATCGAATGGTCGAATTTAAAATGCAACAGTAACGACCCAAGTTCACTCTGCCAAAATCGAGCCAAACCAACATGACCGCTGCTAGGAAAATCACAGGTCGAAACATCATTCAGTTCTACTGGCACTTAATTTCAATATGAACTTTATGTTTGAAAAATAAAAGCAATACCGTCACTCTCCAGCACCCTTTATTCTTGCAATAACTTTGCTCTTTTACTTTCTGTATCAATCATAGGTGCTATAGTATGACCGGTCGCTGTCTTGTCGTTCATTGTAATATACGCCTGTATATTTTTTTGACTTGATACGTGCCACGTAACACCCTGTTTCAGCATAGATTAGAAATACATTGCTACTCGAGGCTTAGGGAATTTTAAGCCATTACTTATAACTTTAAGAAAGTGTACATAATAGTAATTATGAGGTTTGAGTCCTCGTGGAGGAGAGTACCTCTTTTTCAACAGTTATGGGTTTTACCAACGTGAAATAAGGGCTAAATTGACCTTAGCGTATTGCGGTACTGTGACATCTTCTAGTGTATTGCTATTACCTGACATCTGACCAGACAGATCGATCTGGAGCCATTTGACACCTATTCCCATACCTGCAGTGTAGATAAGACCCGCCTTGTCACCAGAATGAAGGTTCTGCATAAGGCCGGCACGTAGTGAAAGTGCAAAAAAGTCTGTAAACGGTTCATAGTTCAGACCGCCGCCTACCATTTGGCTTTCGAGACCATCAGTAAGTACTTTGTTACTGGTCAGATCGATATCGGCAGCCACTTCTAAAGAGTCTAAGATGTTATAGGCAACACCGGCACGAACCATAGGATCGATTGTGTAGTTCGTTCCATCAGCAAAGTCAAACTTTGGAGCATTGAGGTTTTTCGCTACGAGACCAAATGTAAGATCATATGAGAAAGCGGGCTGGTAAGCAAGACCTAGATCAACTCCAAAATTAGAGCTTGTTTGATCTTTTTTTTCTCCATCAGTTCCACCAAGATTTCCAGAGTTGTCGATCTTCAATTTCTCTGTATATGTGATGGCTTGCATATATTTTAGAGCACCACCTACCATGATATTTCCCAGAGTCGTTTCAAAATTATGGCCATAAGCGATAGGCACTTCTGCTAGAGCTGCACCTGTTACATCTAGGTAGGTCAGATTGTTATTGATAGCGTACTCTATTGATTGGGCTTCATAGTCTGTTTGAGAAATAAGATTGCCATTAATGTCAACATATGTGTCAACACCAGCAATATTGTTAACAAAATAGAGCTGGTCATGTGCCTGATCAACTATTGCTGTTGCAGCAGAATCAGAACCGGCAAAGACACCAAACCCAAATCCTGAAACCTGTGCAGCAAGATATCCTTGAGGTGTAACGGTAACAGCATTGCCATCCATATCGATAATAATCGCAGTACCATCAATAAGATTTTGTTGGTCTGCTGTCGTTAACGTTGTTACATCTTGGGATGCTTTATCGAGTGTATCGATAAAGCCGCTATCGTCAAGCTTGGTAATTGAGGCAAGGGCACCATGGTCATATTCGCTGACCCCGCCACCCAGTGAAACTTCAACACTGTAAGGTGTTTTAGCCAAAAGAGCAGGGTTGTTGTAGGTAGCAATGGAACCGGCTGAACTGGCAACGGCAGCACCACCCATAGAGATCGATTTGTAGCCAAGTGTTTCAAATTTAATAGCATGAAGAGAGCTTGCGCTTAAAAGCAGGATAGTTGATAAAGAGAGTGCTAATTTAGATTGCATAGGTACTTCTTTGTTTTGGTATAGTGTTAATAATAACATAATAATATTATTTTTATATTACATTAGCGTATTGTCTATTTCTTAAATAGAGATATCGTACCTTTATAGAGAGATGGCGTTAAAAGTGTGATAAATAAAGCCTATGGTAGGATTGCAACAGTGTATATAAGGATAAAAAATGGTTAAAGTAGCTGCGGTACAGATGGCAATGAGCGATAACAGAGAAGCAAATATAGCGAAAGCCGAAGCATTAGTAAGAGAAGCTGCTGCTAATGGTGCCAAGATCATCTTGCTGCCCGAACTTTTTGAGGGACTCTACTTTTGTAAAGATATGGACAAACAGTATTTTTCTTGGGCCAAAGAGCAAAAAAATAATCCCTTGATCGAACATTTTAGTGCCTTGGCAAAGGCGCTTAAAATTGTGCTGCCACTGAGTTATTTTGAAAAGGCCGGGGATAGGTATTTCAATTCACTTGTTATGATAGATGCAGATGGGACTGTGCTAGAGAATTACCGTAAAACACACATCCCTGATGGCCCCGGTTATGAAGAGAAGTTCTACTTTCAACCGGGCGATACCGGCTTTAAAGTCTGGGATACCAAATATGCCAAGATCGGTGTCGGGATCTGCTGGGACCAGTGGTTCCCGGAGACGGCGCGTTCGCTTGCCCTGATGGGGGCAGAGCTTATTTTTTATCCGACGGCTATCGGCAGTGAGCCTGAGATCAATGTGGATTCAAAAGCACATTGGCAGCGTGTTCAACAGGGTCACGCTGCCGCTAACACGGTACCGGTCATTGCGGCTAATCGCATAGGGGTAGAAGAGGGTGAGAGCTGTACCTTGACCTTTTACGGCGCCTCTTTCATGACGGATTACACCGGTGAAAAAGTGACGGAAGCTCCTCGAGACAGAGAGGGTGTGATCTACGCGGAGTATGACCTAGAAGAGAATAGAAAGCAGCGGGAGTACTGGGCGCTGTTCAAAGACCGTCGACCTAGTATGTACGAAGAGATCTGCCGATCATGATTAAAGTTCTGCTGCTTCTCTGTCTCTCTGCCATGCTCTTTGCCCGAGGATATCATGCGCCTGACAACCGCTCACAGGCAAAAAATATTTCTCGTTTCCACTTTTGAAGAGGAATGCATACATAAGTCTCGGGGGGGGTGGGCAATACGACAACTGACACTGCTGCTGTCTTTCTGCAAATATTTAAAATTTACGGCTTTGGAAACCCTTCTATCATTTCGTCAGGGCTAATGTCTTCCAGCAGTTTTTTGAAATCTTCAAGACGGTACAGCCGCACTCTCTCCCCTTTTAATGACTTGAGCTCATTGGAAAAACCGCGTTTTGAAAAGAGGACAAACTCGTCGGCCTCGAAGCCTGCTAGGGCACACTTCTCTTTGAGTTTGGAGAGCTCGCTTTTGTTGATCTTGGTGTTGGTGTATTTGCATTCGCCCACAACGATCTTTCCCGAGGCAGTTTTCGCCAATATGTCGATCTCGACCTGTCTGTCCCAGTAGCTTCCCACCTCTATGATGGGGTCACTTTTGAACTCTTCTTTTAGCAGTTCGATAGAGAGCTGTTCAAAAACGAGACTGCTAAAGTTCTGTTCCCGGTCTGTAAAACGTTTTTTGACTTCGTCGTACTTCCCCTCTTGGATACCCTTGAAAAGAGGCGAGACAAAAGAGAACCAAAAACGCAGAAAAGGCGTTGTAAAGGTGAGCTTGTCCGAGATACGATGTTTTTCGACCTCTTTTTTTAATTTTTGGTTAGGGTACTCTTTTTGAGGCGGCAGTTCACGTGAGGGTTCAAGCTCGATGATCCCTGTTTGGCAGAGGTAATCTATGGCGGCCGCGCCTACTTTTTCAGAGACGCGGGCACGTTTAAAGGCAGAGTGCGTTCGGCGGTCCCCCAGGGCAATACCGCTTAAAAGAGCGTGATTGAGACTGTCGCCCAGTGTCATATCGATGATATGGTTGTGGAGATGACCGTAATTGTCCAGGATCAGGGTCTCGATCAGTTCAAGCAGCGGTATGTCGGTGTCGATCTCCCAACCAAGCCCGCCAAAAACAGCAAAATACTCTATTGCCTCTTCGAGAGAGTTTGGGTAGTTACGAATGTAAAAAGAGCGAAACTGGTGTAAAAGAGATGGTTGAGAGGTAGCGATAGGATGGCCTTAATAAGTTATTTAATTAATTATAGCAAAACACTAAAGTTCTCCACCCCATTGTAAAGTGTCCAATCCATATTTCTCACGCAGAGATGAGGTGCTTTGCGTCAGTCGGTGACGCTTGGTGTCCTCTTCGTACTCTAGCAGAGAGAAGGTGTGGTGGTTACTCTGGGTGAAGGCAGAGCATGAGAGCCCGATTCGGATGGCCTTGAGGTTGGTGTAGATGTCCGCTTTTTGAAAAAGTTCAAGCAGGGTGGTACGCAAAAATTCCTCACTGAAAAGGCGGTTGATCGTAACAGTAGTATGGCTTTTCTGGTTCATATCATAACGGATAGAGAGACTATAGTGTGTGGGATGTTTTTTCATGCGAACAAGTGCATGGGAGAGATGGCGAGAGAGTATGATGACACGGCGTCTGAGCTCTTTGCGGTCTATTTCAGGATCAAAAGTACGTGAGATACCGATAGACTTACGTTCTCTCTCTTGCTGCAGAGGCGTTTTGTCGATGCCGCAGACACGTTCATAAAGATCTTTTTGAGACTTGGTCGAGTGTAGAAAGAGATGGGGATGGCTCTGTATCTCTCCTAAGGTGGTAAGCCCGCGAGCCAGTAGTTTTGCCTCTGTTTGACGACCGATACCGGGGAAGTCGCTAAGAGGCTTCTCTTTTATAAAGTCATCAACTTCATGAGGATAGATGACTCTAGTTCCAAAAGGTTTTGCGACATTGGTCGCCATCTTCGCTGTGAATTTGGAGTAGGCAGCACCGACAGAGAGTGGCAGTTCCAACACCTCCATCGCTTCATTTTTGAGATCGTCTACAAATTGTGGAACATCTTTGTCATCCACCCAACCGTCTAAATCGCCATAAAACTCATCAATACTCCCTTGTTCCATAACAGGAATACGCTCTTGAAGAAAGATCTTTAATTTATAAGAGAGCTCTTGATACAGTCGCATGTTGGGCTGTTTTATGATGATCTCAGGACAGAGTTGAAGTGCCTCGCGGATAGTACAGCCTGTTTTGACCCCGTAGGCTCTGGCTTCATACGAAGTGGTTGTCAACATCCCTCTAATGCGTCCATCGGGATCGATGAACTTATTGAGGTCATTTTGTTTGGAAGATTGGTGTTCGAAAAAGTAGGCGGGTACAAAGGCCCCGCTGTTTTTCAGATTTAAAAACTGGCGGCTTTTTTGGTGTGAAAATATCTTGGTGTCACCCCGTCCGCCTATCCCTACAGGTTTGCCTTTTAGACTTGGGTCTATGGTACGTTCGGCGGAGACAAAAAAGCAGTCTAGATCTATGTGGATTTTCATATGTTTATCATAACGTCTTTATTGAGGTTGTGGGGGATTTATGACAAGATGAAATTGTTGGTTTTTCGTACTGACACAGAAACTATGGAGTGAGATATCGCTTATCAAATTAAGGAGTTTTATTTATCCAGTATAACTGCTAATAAATTGGAGCTAAGTGAAGTTCCTAAGTGTTTCATCTTGACAACTTGCTACAATAAGCCATTGAAACAGGTGGTGAAGTATGGAGTATCGATATATCGGTCGATCAGGTTTGAGAGTAAGCCCTATCTGCATGGGGACGATGACGTTTGGTACACAAGTACCGGATGAAAAAACAGCCTTTGCTATTATGGACAAAGCCTATGATGCCGGGGTCAATTTTTACGATACTGCGGAACTCTACCCGGTGCCGCCTCAGAGTAAATTGGCTGGTATTACCGAAGAGATCGTGGGCAGATGGTTGAAGACCAAACCTCGTGAGAGTGTTATTTTGGCAAGCAAAGTCGCGGGAGGAGCATCGGGTTGGTTTGTGCCGCCGATACGACATGGTCTGACGGCTATTGACCGTTTTCACATTGAACGTGCTGTGGAGGGGTCGTTAAAACGACTTCAGACAGATTATATTGACCTCTATCAGATGCATTGGCCGGACATGGTTGTGCCGATCGAAGAGTCTATGGAGGCGTTTGACAGACTGGTTGAGAGTGGGAAAGTGCGTTACATCGGGACCTCAAACGATACGGCTTATGGAACGATGAAGGCCTTAAGTGTCTCAAAATATGAGAAATTGGCACGGTTTGAGTCTGTCCAAAACAACTTTTCACTTTTGAATCGCCGTTTTTTGGATGAGCTCTCAACACTTGCCACAAAAGAGAAAATATCACTGCTCCCTTACTCACCTTTAGGAGGTGGTGTACTGAGCGGTAAGTACAATATGGATCCTAACGCAAAAGGACGTTTTAGTGACTATTTCAAGTCGCAGAATCAGCGACAGCGTCTGATGGCAGAACGCTTTATGAACAATAAGACCCTCGCTTCCACTCAGGAGTATATTCGCATCGCTCACGAAGCGGGTCTGCATCCGGTCACTTTGGCAACGGCATGGAGCAAGCAGTTTGACTTTGTGGCTTCGACAATTATTGGGGCAACGTCGACAGATCAGCTCGATGCCTCTTTGGCAGCGATGGATCTGACATTGAGTGACGAGATTTTGAAAGCATGTGACGCGGTACATGAGAAAATTTTATACCCTATGGGCTAGTCTGCTCATTCTGCTGTTAAGCGGATGTGGAGCAAGACCTTTTGTTCAAACAGATGTCGCAACCATCATCTTAAAGACACCCAAACTCAAATTCGCAGATACGGGGTATGTTCGAAGCAATGACGACCTTGTCGCATTAGAGCTGTTTTCTGCCGGACAAGCAGTCGGGAAAATTGAGATCGAGAACATGGTCTGTGTCGACGGTGAAGGGTGTATGACGAAAAGCAGTTTTAATGCCGAGTATCTGAGTGCCATGTACCCAGATGACATTTTGGAGAACATTTTGCGCTCAAAACCAATTTTTATGGGTATAAACCTGGAACGGACAGATGAAGGTTTTGAACAGCGCATTGATGACAATGTTGTCGATATCCGGTATACGGTTCGTGAACATCAGATCTATTTTAAAGACCGGAAAAACAGTGTATTGATCAAAATAAAAAAACAACAAAAGGATAAAGATTGAGTAAGAAATTTGTCGGCGCACATACATCGGCAGCAGGCGGGGTGTTTAATGCCCCTCTCAACGCGATGAACATCGGGGCCAAAGCTTTTGCCCTTTTTACAAAAAACCAGCGCCAGTGGGCAGCAAAGCCGTTAGACACAGAGACGATAGATAAGTTTAAAGAGAATCTGGAACTGAGCGGTATCTTGCCTAAACACGTCTTGCCTCACGACTCGTACCTCATTAACCTTGGCCACCCCGAGCAGGAAAAACGGGACAAGTCGTTTAATGCCTTCGTCGATGAGGTGGAGCGCTGTATGCTGCTGGGACTGGACAGATTGAACTTTCACCCGGGTTCACATCTTAAGAAGATGAGTGAAGAGGAGTGTCTTGATGCTATCGCTGAGAACATGAACCGCACGCTGGAGCAGACGTCGGGTGTCAGTCTTGTACTTGAAAATACAGCAGGACAGGGGAGTAACCTCGGCTGGCGTTTTGAACATCTTGCCCATATCATCGATAAGGTCGAAGACAAGTCTCGTGTTGGCGTCTGTATCGACACCTGTCACATGTTTACAGCCGGTTATGACATTCGAACAAAAGATGTCTATGATG
>JBATWM010000149.1:0-8614 GCA_049672605.1 Sulfurimonadaceae bacterium | reverse complement strand
TCAGGTTAAGATGAGCTTTGACATCTTTTTATAATCGCTTCACGCTTCACGCTTCACGCTTCACGCTTCACGCTTCACGCTTCACGCTTCACGCTTCACGCTTCACGACAATACTCTGGCTATTATTCGTTAAGTTAGTGTGATTTATAGGTAAAGAGATAATTAGTTTAGAGGATGAGACTTGCAGCTAAGGGCTGCAAGGAGGAGTTTATAACGCGAGTGTAGAGATCTTTTGAGCAACATCAGCTGCGCGAACAGGTTTCATTAGGAAACCGTTTGCACCCAGTTCTAAAGCTTCTGTTTTCTTAGTCTCATCCGTTGTTAAAACAATGATTGGAAGCTGTTTTAGGTTCTCATCGGCACGCACAATCTGCAACATCTCAAGGCCACCCATGACAGGCATGATGATGTCCAGTAAGATCATGTCAATATCATGTCGCTGTTTTAGGACATTGATCGCGTCTGCTCCGTTTTTTGCCTCGATGACTTCAGCAACGTCTGGATTTTTCATTAACATTGACTTCAGCAGTTTCAAATTGATCATATCGTCATCTACAGCTAATACTTTTAAGTTTTTTGACATAGTTTATTTCCTTTTATTTTGTGTATTTTTCTACGATTAAACGTAGCAGATCTTTGTTAACAAGGTTGTTGATGATCTCATCAGCGATCTCATTATGTTCAGTGTTTTCACGTGCCGCCGGATCGACCATCATGACAATCGATGTCTTGTTGGCTAACCCATCAACCGTCTCTTTTAGAAGCGCATAATCAATGTCAGGCATCTCTTTGTCGATCAAGATCACCCGAGGGTTTTTCGCTTTAACATCTTTGATCAATGTGTCAAATGATTTTGATGTCTGATAGTCAAATTTCAATTCATCTAGCAACATTGAAAAGAGTTTAGTCTCAATTGGACTTTTCTTTGTCAAAATGATATCAAGCGTTTTTTCCTCTTTAACAACAGCTGCTTCTGCTGGTTCAGCACTTTCACTTGGTGTGTCAGATAGTGCTGCTGCCGCTTTAGCTGCCTGGATCTCACTAATATCGATAATCTTGTGAGACAAGAAGTGGTTCAGCAGTGAAGTCAGCTCTGAACGCACTAGGGGCTTAGTTGTATACTCATCCATACCGGCATCCATGAAACGCTCACGGTCGCCTTTAAGTGCATTCGCCGTTAAGGCAATAATAGGAATGTGTGGAACTTCAAAGTCCTCTTCATAGTCAAGGATCTCTTGTGTCGCTTCAATACCATCAAGTACCGGCATCTGAATATCCATAAAGATAACATCGAACTCACCATTTTTACGTTTTTCAAAGGCTTCAAGACCGTTGTTCGCCAGTGTGATTTCAAGACCAAGATCTTCGAGTGTACGACGGATCAATTTCTGGTTAATGATGTTGTCTTCAGCAATAAGCGCTTTCGCATTGAATTTCGATGTCTGCGCATCAAATTTCTTATGACGGATCTGTTTCGCTTTTTTATTGTTGAACGATTCAAGGTCAAATGATTCAAGAACATTTTTGATCTTCGTACCATTCATCGGCTCGTACATAACTTTGAAGATATCAAGACCCATGTTGTCGATTTTCTTCATGTAGTACGACTTAGTAATCAGAATAAGCTCTTCTTGAGTTTTTGAGAACTCTTCAACAGCACCTTCATTGGTGTAGTCATAGTCTACAAACAACATGTCGTAGTTGATCTGACGTTCTAGTTTTTGAAGCTCAGTAATGTCTTTGAACGTGGTATAGCTAACACCGTAGAAGTCAAGGTACTGTTTAAGGTAGATCTCTTGACGTTTAGTCTTAGTATCAGACTCTAGGATAAGCGCATTGATATAGCTGAACGTACCGCTAATTGAATCATTAAGCGTTTCGATCTCTTCAAATTCAAGTTCGAAGAAGAATGTTGTACCGTGACCCGGTTCACTCTCTAGGTCTAGTTTACCACCCATTAGTTCAACAAAGCGGCTAGAAATAGTCAGACCAAGACCTGTACCACCGTATTTACGAGAGGTAGATACATCGGCTTGACCAAAGGCTTCAAAGATGTTGGATTTCTGCTCAGCGGTAACACCAATACCAGTATCTTCTACTGAGAAGCGGACACGCGTACGGTTTGGTTCATCGACCGGTATTCTTCGGATGTCAACATTAACAGAGCCGCCGCTGCTTGTAAATTTAACGGCATTTGAGAGAAGGTTAATAATAATCTCTTTGATCTTGGTAGGGTCACCTTTAATCGGACGCTCAAGCTCAGGATCAATAAAACAGCCAAGGTCAATATGTTTCTCGGAAGCACGTACTGCGTAGACTTCAACAGCTGAATCAAACTCTTCGATAGGGTTAAAGACGATCTCTTCGATCTCGAGTTTGTTACTTTCAATTTTAGAGAGGTCAAGAATGTTATTGATAATCTCAAGAAGGTTCTCAGAACTTTTCTCGATAATGTCGATAAATTCACGCTGCTCCTCTTTCAGATCTGTATCTTTAAGAAGTTCGGTAAAACCAACAATACCATTAAGCGGTGTACGGATCTCATGTGACATGTTCGCAAGGAACATCGATTTGGCTTCAGAAGCCTCTTTCGCATTTTCTGTCTCTTGTTTTGTCTGATCAATAACACTTTCAAGAAGGGCGTAGGCTTGTGCGGTTCCGTCTGCTGTATCGAGGTTGATCTTATGGGCAATGTCTGAATCTTCTTCTGCAGTATCTTCCGCAACACGGTTAAGAACCGACTCAAGGTTTTTGATGTTACGTGCAATATCATTAGAGAGAACGATCGCCAAGAATGCAAGTAGAAGGGACGCTATCCAAATCGCGACTGCGATAGAAAGGACCTGAATTGCATTTTCCTGAACAGTATTTGAACGTGTTTCCATCGCTGCAA
Source organism: Sulfurimonadaceae bacterium (assembly GCA_049672605.1). Lineage (GTDB taxonomy): Bacteria > Campylobacterota > Campylobacteria > Campylobacterales > Sulfurimonadaceae > Sulfonitrofixus. The sequence continues at coordinate 5,721 of JBATWM010000149.1, read as the reverse complement.
TAATGATCGCCTCTGCTTCTGAAAGAAGATTAGTCTTCTCTGAGAGCATGGTAAACCAGATGCCTGATTCAGTTGAGTAGAGGCCATCATTAACCGCCTGCATGATCTCAGCACGTTCTGTGGTGATATCTTCAAAAAGCTCTGCATTGTCTTCATCATTGAAGATCGCTGAGAGTTCTACTTTAACTTCAGGGTTTTGGATACCATCGTAGTTGATAGAGTCAGCCTTACCAATTAGGGTAATCCAAACATTCAGCTCTTCTGCATCAAACTTTGTTGCACGAGCAAGTGCGTAACTAATAAAGTCACGTTCGTCCCCAGTGTAGTGTTTTGCATCAAGAATGTTGATGTAAGCACTTGCAAGAGAAGCAACTTCGGGGTCAACTTTAAAGGCACCAATAGTCCGAAGCTCATCTAAGACTTCGGCTTCAGCAGCTCCATAGATCGTTTCGTAGATGTCCTCAAATTCAAGTTCACCGGCATCAACATCGGCGCGGTTGTCAACAATGACCTTAAAGTGGTCATCAATACTTTTTTGACTTTTACACGCGATACAGTCTACTTTACCACTATGGTCATGAAGCAGTTCATTATGTGATAGGTGCTCATCAAATGCAGTCAGCTTCTCATCAACGAGATCGCGCTGGGCGACCAGTGATTTTTTAGTGGTCTCTGACTGGTTCCCCAGGTACATAACCGTCATACCACGTTCACGTGAAAGATTACGGATCAGCTCATTTAAAAAGACATTTTCATCCAGTTTTGCTTGCAAGACCTTTGCAGACTGGTAACTTGTATATGCTGTAAATACGTAATAACTTGCTAGAGCAAATAGGATCAGAATCGGGAAGAGACTGATCAGTCGCAATCTATTTTTAAGTGCTATCATTTGGCGTAACTCCTGTTTTTATAGTTGGTTTATAAAGCCGTAAAACTCTTGCATTGCGGCTTTGGCTTGTGTCTCTTCAGTGCTTGCGATCAGCTTCTGAAGTGCTTCTGATATCTCTTTGATCCGTAGGTTGTCACTTACCCCTTTGAGCTGGGTAGCGTAGCCTTTCCAGCGCATTACATCTGAAGATGAAATAACTTCATTTAATCTGTTTTTCATCTCGTTAGCTTCTACGATGTAATCATCTACTAAGGCACTAACAAGGTCTGCACTGAGGCCGATCTCTGCAGCAGCAGTGTTGATATCATAGGTAAGAACAGGGGCGTTTTCTGCAGTGGTATCATCTTCTGGTTCAAAATCTTGAATATCTGAAATGATCTCTTCTTCCTCAGCGACGTCAAAACGCTGAAGGTCTGAAATGATCTCTTCTTCATCATCAAGAACTAAAAGAGGCTCACTTCCATCTTCTGTTATTAGACCAAAATCATATAGATCAGAACTGTCATCTGTAGTGGTTGTTGCTGGTTCTGTCACTTGATAAAGTGTGTCCAGGTGTACCGGTTCTGCTGATGCTTCTTTCTCTTCGAGTTCAGGCAGATCTAAAGGCTGTATGATCTCTTCTTCCTGTACAGGTTGAAACTTAGGTGTGAGGTCATAAAGCTCCTCTATTACAGGTTTTTCAAGTTCGCGTTTTACCTCTTCAATATCTTTACCTTCTAGTTTGGCAATGGTGATATAGAATTTTTTCAGATTTGCTTCACACTCTTTGATGTCTGATGTCTCATTAACATTTCGGAGTACCTCAAAAGAGTCTTCTATACGAAGGTTGGCTGCAACACCTTTTAGTTTATGTGAAAGGACTTTGATATTGTCAAAGTCTACATTACCAATCGCGGTAAAGAGTTGATCTTTGAACTCATGTGCCTGTTTGATAAAGTCGCCGATAAACTCTTCAATAAGATCAACAGGAAGCCCAAGTTCATCTGCTGCGATCTGTGGATCATAGACATAGTCATCACTAACCTCTAAGTCTGCAAGATATGTTTTGTCTTCTTCACTCAGATACGCTCCAAGCATTGGGGTACTTTTCTCATCTTTTATGTTGTCAAAGATAGACTCTTCTTTGACCGGAAGCTCCGGAGAAGTCTCTATACGCTGTTCCTCTTGGACCTCTTCTTCATGGAAAAAGATATCAAGATCTTCTTCAGCAGGAGTTGAGACTACTGGTGCGCTCTCTTCATGTTGGATGAAGATGTCTTCGTCAAAAGTGAGGGGTGCTTGCTCTTGTGCAGCCTCTACTAGAGGTTCGATCTCAATGGTAGGCTCAGGTGTAGGAACAGGAGTAGGTTCTGCTATTTTCTGAGGTGTTTCTGACGGTGCATTAAACTCTTTAGTATCAAGGTCAAATGGTGTCGGTGCTGGCTCTGGCCGCTCTGAAGCATCGAGCTGATAGTTCTGAATATTTTTAAGTTTGATCAAGAACGCATCTTCATCGGGTGCCTTGTTAAGATGAAGTGTCACAATATCGATCGTTGCAGAAAAGGCTTTGGACTTACCTGCAATGATGACTTTGGCATCATCTGCTTCAGCATGCATCACAAAATCGATCCAAGGAAAGTTGGTGAAATTGTGGATGTAACCCGGTTTTTTTACAAAAAGTTCGGCAACATCTTTATGTTCGTGAATAAGATCCTCAAAACGTTGATAACCGAGAAGTTTTAAACTCTCCTGATCAATTCCGATAAACTCTTTATTATGGTCGTAAATTAGCATATAAACTCCTAGCTCTCTTTTTCTAACATTGTTTTATATAGTTGCGCGACTTCATCAATATTTTTGCGGCTTACCGGCTTACGTGCGGCGATGTAACTGGTGATGTTACCATCCTCATCACGGACAGGTGTGATCTCAGTCTCCACCCAGTAGTAGAGTCCATCTTTACGCAGGTTTTTTACGATGCCGTGCCAAGATCGTCCGTCTTTGATCGTCTCCCACATCTGTGAAAATGCTGCTTTAGGCATGTCCGGGTGACGGATGATGTTGTGCGGTTGTCCTTTAAGTTCAGCAGGCGTATAGCCAGAGATCTCGCAAAACTTACGATTGGCGAAAGTGATGACACCTTTTGTATCTGTTTGACTGATGATCGCACGTCCTTCGAAGATGTATTCTTCATCAATAGCTTCTGGTCTTTCCATTTTAGAACCTCTATTATTTTCTAAATACTCATTTATAAGGGCACCTCTAATAACCCTAGTTGGTCTCAGCGATAGAGAGAAATTCATAATCAAGGCATAGCTTTGAAACCCTAGCCAAAGCTAAGGTGAAAAGCTGCAACGCAGAGTATGTGTTTCTCTCTATCGCCTGAAATGAGGGAAGAAGAAGCACGACCTTCGCCTTTTTTTCTTATCGATTTAGCTACGGCTAAGCATCAAAGAAAGAAAAGACAAATCTCACGCTTCTTTTTCCCTCTGAGACTGACTAGGGTTATTAGTGGTGCCCTTACGTTGGGAGCCTTCAAAAACTTAAACGTTGAAATTTTTAAAGATTCCCAAGTTTTCGGGAGTTTGGGTAAATATATCATAATTAAAAGCAAATGTAACTTATTTATATAGCATCTTGATTTTTTTTGCATCACTTTGGTTCAGTATAGCTGCAATATCCTCTTGTGTAGCATTTTGCAGTGCATCAAAGGTGCCAAAATGTTGAAGCAGTTTGACGACTTTTGCCTGGGATATACCGTGGGTATTCAAAAGTTTAGAGGTTTGATCACGTTTGAGCTTGGTCTTTTTATGAAAAGTGATGGCGTAACGGTGTGCTTCATCGCGAAGACGCTGCATCCACTGAAGACGTTTGTCAGAAGGTGCGAGTTTAAAACTTTTTGTGATGCTGTGAAGCTGGTCATGTGCACTTCCTTTTGCACGATGGGATTTGGCATCGATCTTCTCTTTTGAGATGGCGATGACGTCAAGATTGACACCGGCTGAATCAAGAAGGTCTTTAGCAAGAGAGAGGAGTGTTGTCCCGCCATCTATAAGCCAGAGGTCTGGTGGTGGGTTTTGTTCAAAACTTTCAATACGACGGGTGAGTGTCTCTCTCATCTGGCCATATTCATCACGCGCTTGAAGGTGGTAGTGACGATAACCTGACTTGTCAAAATCCTCGCCATCAAAGGTGATCATCCCGCCAACCGTTGCCTCGCCTGCCATATGCGAGTTGTCGAAGGCTTCGATCCTGCGAGGTAAACACTCGAGTGAGAGCAGCTCTTGCAGTGGTTTTGCCATATCTTCCATAGTATCGCCTCTTTTTTGGCGTAAGAGTTCAGCTGCATTTGTTAACGCTAGCTCTATCAGATGTTTTTTGCTGCCGCGCTGAGGAAGCATGATGGCCGCTTTTTTTTCAAAAAGAAGAGAGAGATGCTCTTGAACAAGTCTCTTTTCTCTGAAATCATGGGCAACCAGGATCGGTGCGATAACCGGTGGCTTCTCATTCCCATAAAACTCTAGCAGAGCACGTTCATACGCCTCATCGATGTCAAAACCGCTGTTTAGGTTGATAAAGCCGTGTGTTGAGGAGATAATCTTGCCTGCGCGCATAAAGAGACGTACTACTGCAGCACGCTGGTCGTTGTAACTGATGGCAAAGATGTCATAGTTCTCTGTGGATGCAAGATCGATCTGTGAGATCAATTCACTTTTGGAGATACGTTCAATACGATCTCGAAGTGTACCTGCCTCTTCAAAACGTAGGTTCTCAGCATAAAATGCCATCTTCTCTTTGAGTTTTGCTACAAGGACTTTTTTGTTTTCAATATAGTGCATTGCCTCTTTTACAATACCGCTATAGAGCTCTTCTGAGACCTCCTTTTCACAAGGGGCAAGACACTGATCCATCTGGTAGTAGAGACAGGCTTGTTTACCTTTCAGGCAGCTCTTTTTCTGAACTAACTTGCAAAGTTCGTAAATCGAATCTAAAATGTCGCGTGCACCGACCGAGTAGGGACCAAAATATTGGATACTTCTACCCTTGAGGAGTTTGCGTGTGATCTCAAATCGGGGATAGCTCTCATTGGTATCGATATAGATGTAAGGGTAGGTCTTATCATCACGCAGTAGTATATTGTATTTAGGTTTGAGTTGTTTGATCAGCGAATTTTCTAAAATAAGAGCGTCATGCTCACTGTTCACAACAATGTAGTGCATGGATATCGTCTCGCTAAGCATCTTGACAATTCGGGGTGAAAGTTTTGAGTTCGGTCGCAGTTCAGGCGTGAATAGGAAGTAGCTTTTGACTCTGTTAAAAAGGTTCTTTGCCTTACCTATGTACAGCAGTTTATTGTTTTTATCAAAATATTGGTAGATACCAGGCGATTTGGGAAGGTTCTTAATTTTGTCGATCATGGATGCTGGCACGTATCTTTTCAATAATATTGTGAAGTTTTTGATCTTCTACCGGATTTTCAAAGTCACCCGCTGCGCGCTCTTCATAAAAAGGAACCGTCTCTTTTTTGACCTCTAGCTCTTTGCTTACGGGTTTATGGGAGACATACGCCCGGATATCGTCAAAATCCAATTCCTGACACTTTTGCGGTGGGTGAAGTTTTAAAGGCGTTTTAATTGAAGCGATGATAATATCGAACTCTTGTTTAGCGCCGGGATGGTTGAGAACAAAATAGAGTACCTTATGCTTGACATAAGCAAAACTGACCATCGTCTGCAGATGAGGCGGTAAGAGTGCTTTAATAGTATTGATACATTGGTGTTGTGCTAATTTTTTATATTGGGGTTGATGAACGATATGCGAGAGAACCTGAGCCGAATTTTTCATGTAGTGAT
>JBATWM010000148.1:0-2909 GCA_049672605.1 Sulfurimonadaceae bacterium | reverse complement strand
TTCTTGAAGTGTCATTTAGTATGATCCTTTGTATATTTTATTATACCAAGAATGTAGCGCACTAGTTGTTTTTTATCAGCCCTCCGCGGTTGTAGCGGCTGGACAGATTCCACAACAGCCAGCCGCTGCAGTTGGTGGCGTAATAAAACCAAATGCGAATGAGAAAAGGTAATACTTATACTTATATGTTGTTTCAAGATAATAGGTATAGAATGTACTCTAATAACTAGTTAGGTTTTGCAAACTTATAGGATAGTTTGGAGGAAACTCATGAAAGCAGTTGTATACACCAAATATGGACCACCGGATGTTCTTCAATTAAAAGAGGTAGAAAAACCGGTTCCCAAAGACAATGAAGTACTGATAAGAGTACATGCAACTACAGTAAACAGAACAGACTGCGCAACTATTAGGGCAAAACCGTTTTTTATGAGAATAGTTACAGGGCTGTTCACACCAAAAAAACAGACGCCCGGAACGGAGTTTGCCGGAGAGGTCGAAGCGGTCGGCAAAGGGGTCTCATCACTAAATGCAGGTGACAGGGTCTTTGGGTTTTATGACGAAGGCGCAGGGTCTCATGCACAGTACATGACGATAGGCGAGGAGTACGTTGTCACAATGCCGGATAACCTCCTGTATGAGCAGGCAGCAGGCAGTTTTGAAGGGGCGCATTATGCGTACAACTTTATCAATAAGGTAGACCTTCAAAAAGGAGACCACGTTCTCGTTAACGGTGCGACAGGGGCTATCGGTTCGGCTGCTGTTCAACTTCTCAAATATTATGATGCCAATGTGACTGCGGTGTGTGCTACCGAAAGTATAGAGTTAGTAAGATCACTGGGCGCTGACAGAGTAATCGATTACACGCAAGTGGACTTTACAAACGATGAACAAAAATATGTCTTTGTCTTTGACACGGTCGGCAAAAGTTCATTTTTTAAGTGCAGACATCTCCTGAAGCCCGGAGGCGTTTACATCTCTTCAGACTTGGGTTATATGGCACAGAACATCTACTTACCTGTTATCACCTCTATTATAAAACCGATGATCGCCAATAAAAAGACCGCCTTTCCTGCACCTCTAAACATCAGAAGAAGCCTGCTGCTGATCAAAAGTCTTATAGAACAGGGTAGATTCAAGGCCGTGAAAGATAGAGAATATTCACTGGAGCAGATAGTCGAGGCATTCCTCTATGTTGAAAAAGGGCACAAGAAAGGCAATGTCGTCATAACGGTAGAACATGACACTAAACCTTACAATCAGGAAGAAGCGAAATGAGAGCTCCTATCGCCGCTTATTTATGCAAGAGTTGCCGGGTTCCTCTATCTGATTATGGTCCCGCTCGGTTTCTTCGGTATGTATGGTCACTCCAACCTTATTGTGCCCGGAGATGCCGCAACGACTGTCCAAAACATCATGGCATCTGAGTCACTGTTCCGTCTGAGCATTATGAGCGCTCTGGTCGTCCAGATAGTCAATATTGTGCTGGTTCTCGTCTTATACAAGCTGCTCAAAAATGTCAGCCGAAACTATGCAGTACTAATGGTCGTCTTTTTTCTGGTCAGTGTCCCTATCACGATGCTTAATGAACTTAACCAATTTGCCGCGCTGCTGCTATTAAGCGGTGCTGACTACCTGCGTGTCTATCAAACCGACCAGCTGCATGCGCAGCTGATGCTGTTTCTTGACCTCCATGAGCATGGGGTGCACATCTCCGGAATATTTTGGGGGCTTTGGCTGCTTCCTATGGCTTACTTAGTGTTTACGTCAGGGTTCCTTCCGAAAATCTTAGGCGTGTTGTTAGTGGTTGGAGGTTTAGGTTACCTCATAGATTCTCTTACCTTCTTTCTCTTCCCCGACATTAAACCTATCGTCCTATATACCTTTTGGGGTGAACTGCTGCTTGCCCTGTGGCTTTTGGTCAAGGGTGTAAACGTCGAGCAGTGGGATAAACGTGCTCTTGAATCTGCTCACAAGAACCTAGGAGAAAACTCATGAAAGCAATTGTATTCGAAAAGTACGGTCAACCGGATGTACTGCATCTGCAAGAAGTTGAAAAACCAACGCCCAAAGATGACGAAGTACTGGTAAAAGTTCATGCGGTATCCGTAAATGACTGGGACTGGCAGCTCCTTCAGGGGATACCGTTCGTGAACCGCATGATGGCCGGGCTGTTCAAGCCGACAAAGATCAAGATACTCGGGTGTGACATAGCGGGGCAGGTCGAAGCGGTCGGCAAAAACGTAAAACAGTTTCATGCTGGCGACGAGGTGTTTGGCGACCTCTCCGGATGCGGTTTTGGCGGGTTTGCAGAGTATGTATGTGCTCGTGAAGATGCATTGATGTTAAAGCCTAAAGCAATGACATTCGAAGATGCTGCGGCCGTTCCTCAGGCCGGGCTCCTTGCGCTTCAGGGTCTCCGCACTAAAGGAGAGCTTCAGAGAGGGCAAAAAGTGTTGATCAACGGTGCATCCGGAGGTGCCGGTACCTTTGCAGTGCAGATCGCCAAGTCGTTCGGGGCGGAAGTGACCGGCGTCTGCAGTACGAAGAAGATGGACTTTGTGCGTTCGGTCGGTGCAGACCATGTCATTGACTACACGCAAGAAGATTTCACCAAGAACGGGCAGCAGTATGACCGGATCCTGGATATGCAGGCACATCACTCCATCTTCGACTGCAAGCGCTCATTGCGTGCCAACGGGGTTTACGCCTTTGTCGGAGGTACCGATGCCAGAGCTTTTCAAGCCATCTTTATGGGACCGTTGATCTCCATGACAGGGAACAAGAGAATGGGGCTATTGCTGCATAAACCGAACAAAGATCTGGCGCTGATGACAGAGCTGATTGCATCCGGCAAAGTCTCAGCCGTTGTAGACAGACTCTACCCCTTAAGTGAAACTGCTGAAGCT
>JBATWM010000147.1:0-32806 GCA_049672605.1 Sulfurimonadaceae bacterium | reverse complement strand
AAAGAGAACTCGTTGATCAAGCTATATTTTGTACGAAATTTCCTACATACATATATTATCCAACGGGTTATAATATACGAAATTTTAAAGGTGTGCCTTATGAGTAAAAGAATCCTACTGGTTGATGATATTGATTTTATTGTAGAGTTTGAAGAGAAAGTCATTAACGCACTCGCGAAAGAACTTTCAGTAAAGATAAACGTCGATTCAGTAAACAGTGTTGCAAAAGCACTAGAGAAGATAGCTCAAAATGATTATGATGCTATGGTTGTGGATATGAACCTTCCTGACGGCTCAGGGATTGATATTGCGAAAGCCGCGCAGCAGAAAAATAAAGAGACCCGCATTGCAGCTCTGACAATTTATCCGCATAAATATGAAGAGCACAGTGCCTATTTTGATGCTTTTTTTAAAAAACCGATCTTACCAACTTCATATAAGCAGAATATACGCCAGCTCCTCCAAGTCTAGTACTTTATTATAAAGATAAATTGATGAAGTCAGATGCCCTTTGCTTTAGACATGACTCTAAAATGGGAAGCATGATTGTTACTGATGATCAGATGATGATCGTGAGTATGTCTGACGGTTCCAACATAGAGATTGGTGAGACAAATGCGTTCCTGCTCAAACCGCTTGACACACTTTGTACAAGAAACAACCGCTTTTTTACGAAAAATGCTCTCTCTAAACTGCAAGATTCTGGTATGTGGCAAGGTACAATTGAGCACTATCATAACAACAGTGAATATGCTTCACTTCAGGTAAGAGCTTATGCTATTAGAAACAGTTCAAAAGAGATAGTGTATTACACACTGTTTTTAAACCATACCGATAAGACATTTTTGCATACGACACAAATCGATTCGCTTACCAAGCTTCCCAATCGGACCTATCTTATTGAAGCACTTGACAAAAAACTCTCTTCTGCTAACCAAGACAAAGAGCTTACGGCTCTGCTGTTCATTGAATTTGATGATCTTGCCCGCTTCAATGAAACTTTTGGTTTTGATATCGACGACCAGTTGATCGTACAGCTCAGTAAGAAGATCAAGTCACTTTTGGGGTTGGGTGATGTTTTGGCAAGAGTGGGGAATGAGCAGTTTGCTATAGTTTCGCAGAACGTGCAGTCCGAGGAGGGTGCAGAGATGTTTGCTAAGCGTATTATCTCCATGCTCTATGAGCCGTTTTTAGTTGATCCCCATATGTTTTATATTAGTGCTTCTATCGGTATAAGCCTCTCTTCGGCTGATGAGAATGATGCATATAGACTACTTAAAACAGCAGAGAATACGATGCGGCTAGTGCAAAAAGATGGTAAAAATCACATAGCATTTACCCAGTATAAAATACAATCCTCTTTCCAGGAAAGTATACGTCTTATGGAAGACCTGCCGGCTGCCCTTGAAAATGGAGAGATCTATTTTGTATATCAGGGACAGTACTCTCACGATGAACAGCGTTTTAACGGTGCTGAACTTCTTGCCAGATGGAGACACCCTAAATATGGCGAAGTGTCGCCCGCAATTTTTATTCCCCTAGCCGAACAGAGTGGTATGATCGGACCGCTGACCATGAAAGCGCTTATCGAGGCATCCAATATGTTTGCAAAACTGGAAGCAGCGGGTATTGAGGAGTTCTCTCTTTCTGTTAATATTTCGTCTGTTGTTCTGATGGCAAGCGATTTTATCGAAACAGTTGAGTTTTTACGATGCAACTATAATCTAGCCGGAAAAAAACTGAACTTTGAGATCATGGAAGAGACCCTGACCCAAAATATAGAGAACCTGGTTCAACTGCTTGAGAAGATCAGGGAGATGGGTATCGGTATCGAGATAGATGACTACGGTACCGGTTACACCTCATTGAAATATCTTGCGGACCTTCCGATTAACACCTTGAAAGTGGACAGATCTTATGTCAGAGATCTTGATCAAGATACAAAGCGCAAGGCGCTCTTTCAAGCGATTGTTGACATGTCGCATGCTTTGGAGATCGATGTGATCGCCGAAGGTGTTGAAACAGCGTTAGAAGATGATATTATTAAAACATTTGAGTCGATAACGGTACAGGGGTATTTTTATAGTAAACCGACAGAGTGTGCCATATTTCTAGATAAGCTACAAGGCCAATAAAGACAATAGAGCTGATGCATGGTGTTCATTGACTTTCCCTAGGGAGAGTCTATAAAAGACGCTACTTTACTTTAGTCGAACGGACTTGCTGCAGTGTCTCTTTGATCGCTTTTTTATTGAATGGTTTACCGACATACATGTTAAAGTGTTTACTCTTTTGCTCTTCTTTAACGGCATCCCCAGAAATGGAAACGGCAAAAACAGGCGTGGCACTCTCGCTCTTTTCAAATGTACGAAATTCATTGATCACTTCAATACCAGAGAGTTTTGGCATATGGTTGTCAAGATAGACCAGAGCGTAAGGCTCTTCCTCTTTAACACCTGTTTTTAGCATCTTAAGTGCAACTTCACCATCCATTGCTGTCTCAACCTGGCAGAACTCCTCTTCGAGTATTGCTCTGATCAATTGAATATTGATTCGGTCATCATCCACGACCAGTACTTTCATCTGCCCTTTGTTTGAGATGAAGGCATGCAGTATATTGGCATAATAGCCATACTGTGAGATCACCGTATAATGGTCGTCTTGTTCAGTCTGAAGAAGTGACAAAAATGACTCTTCAACGATAAGAAGGGCTATCTTTTTATCTTGAGTGAAGGCGATGACATCATCATTGAGTTGATGTTGAAAGCAGATGAGATGTGTCATCTTTTCAGGTGATTCAGCGATGCTCTTAATCGGACTGATACTCTCATTAGCAAGACCCATCTGCTGAAGATGGCGTGTCAGGTTCATAGCGCTGAAGACATTTTGATTAGCCAGTAAAACTCCTATACCTATGTTTTTACTGCGGAGTGGTTTGAATGCCGGTTCTTTGTTAGTTACTTGTACCGGGATATCAAAGTAGAATGTACTGCCGACATCGAGTTCACTCTCAAGCTTCAGCTCACCGCCAAGATCTTTGACATACTGTGCGCTGATCGAGAGACCAAGGCCTGTACCGCCAAAATGTACATTGGTATCATCTCCTGCTTGTGCAAAGGCCTTGAAAATTTCACTCTGTTTCTCTTTTGCGATACCGATACCGGTATCTTTGATAGAGATACGAAGACGCTTCTTAGACGCTTCGTATTGGACAGAGAAGTCGATCGTCTTTTCGCTTGGGGTGAATTTGTAGGCGTTACCGATAAGGTTCATGACGACCCGTTTAAGCATAATGTCCTCAACAACGATCTCTTTAGCTATTAAGGGATCGACATAGACATTAAAAGTGATCTTTTTATTAAACATATTGGCAGAGAAGATCTCAGCAATATTCGCGAAGAATTTTGCCGGACTTATCTGAACCGGTTTTGCTTTTGTACGCTCTCTTTGACTCGAGACCCTGTCTAAAATAGAGGTGGTCAGATCATTGATGAACTGGGCACTCTCTTTGGCGTTATGGATGTACTGCAGCAGACGCGGGTTGTCCAGCTGGTCTTCGAGCAGTTCAAGAAACCCATAGAGGGTGTTGGCCGGTGTCCGAATATCGTGCACCGTATTGGACAAAAAGGTTAGTGTTGCGTCAGATGTTTCAGTTGTCTTCTGAACTTGCTGGATCTCTTCGACTTTTTCGACGACGTTGTTCGACTCTTCAATAAGACGTTCACCGATATACACTCTTTCAGAGTCATCTGTTTTCATCTGCGGATGCATACGGTAGATCACATTGATCAAAAACGGTACCATCGCTTCAAGAATCTCCATATCGTCTTCATCAAAGTTCTTGATCTTTCTGATAGAGGAGTAGGCAGTAAGCATGCCTATGAGCCGTTCACCATCGAGCAGCGGCACAATGATCTTGGACTTCATTCTGATCTCATCGGGATTGTCAGTTTCGGGAAGGTACTCTTTTTCACTGGCAAGATAGTTGTAGATACCGCCGCTGAGTGTCAAGAAACATTTTGCCAGTACACCACGCTGGCCAAGCATAGAGAGCTCACGAACGCTTGTGTCACTGCGCTCACGAAGGAGTATCGCCTTCGACTCATCGAAAGCCCATAGTGAAGCGAACTCTGAATGCATCACTGAGGTAATAAGGGTCTCAATAATAGTATTGATCGCAAGGTTATCGTTGGCCGATTTAATTTTCCGTGTTGTGTCATTGAGTAGATCTTTTAACTCAGCAGCGTCTATCTTTTCCATTTGCGATCTCTTTATATGTGATTTTCAAGTACCTAATTATAATGAAAAAAAATTCTTTGAGGTGTAGGAGAAATCCTACATACTTCAAGATTACCTTTCTGTTATTATGCTCTAAATCGAAAAACTAAGGAGTGACCAGATGGAAAGACCAACACCAACAGATGTTGAACATGAAGTAACCAGTGTAGACATGATCGTATCTAAGTCTGATGCGGAGGGTAATATTACCTATACAAATCCTATCTTTATGAAGATATCAGGATATACACAGGGAGAGCTGCTTGACCAACCGCATGCAATTCTTCGTCACCCGGATATGCCGAAAGTCATTTTCAAATATCTATGGGACAACATTAAAGAGGGTAAAGATGTTAACGCGTATGTTAAAAACCTCTGTAAAGACGGCGGGTACTACTGGGTATTAGCACAGGTTAGAGTTGCAAAAAATCCTGACGGTTCATTTAGAAACTATGTTTCGACTCGTAAATGTATCACAGACGGTGCAAAAAAGGCTATCGGCGGTCTCTACGCCAACCTGTTGGAAATTGAGAAGAGTGACGGTGTTGAAGCGTCAGAGAAAGCTTTGATGGACTTCTTGGCGGAAAATGGGCAAAGTACTGCAACGTTTAACGACTTCATGATGCAGCTTAACAAATAAAGATATAAAATAAAAGGATAACAAATGATCGATTTCGATACTTCTATGAAAAAACTCCGTTCAGTTAACGGATACCTCGGCTCTGCCGTACTAAACTACTCTGGTGAGACACTCTACATTGACAATGACAACACGGGTACAGATATCGCTTACTCTGCAAGTATCTTCAATGATGCCTACCGTATGGTTTCAGAGTCTTCTCTGGATGTTGGTTTCAGCGAAGCTTCTTCTATTGAAGCAAAAACACTTGACGGACACGTATTTCTTATCAACAGTGCGGGTGAATTCAGCTCAGACAACAACACAAAACTGAATGTTTTCTCTATCTTCCGTGATGATGGAAATGTTGCTTTGGCAAAGATGATCATGGATAAAGCTTCCAAATCTATGTCAATAGAACTAGGAAAGATCTAAGTTTACAATAGAACTGATAGAAAGGTGCCAGCATCAAAACTTTATACCTTATTCGACACGCGAAATCAGATTGGCAAGATCCCGGAGCAAGTGATTTTGAACGGGGCCTGACAAAGAAGGGCCAACGTGACATCAACACGATGGGCTCTTACCTGAAGTTACGCGGTATTTTACCGGATCTGGTTCTTGCGAGTTGTTCGCTTAGAACACAAGAGACAGCAGATGGATTGGCAGATAGACTTGCATTTGAAGGGCCCAGGCATTATCTTCAAGAGCTTTATCTCTCGCAGCCTGAAACGCTCAAAGAGACCTTGATGCTGGAAGAGAACCACTTTGACAGCATTTTAGTCGTTAGTCACAACCCTCAGGTGACCGAATTGGCTAATATGCTGACAGAGGAGCATATATCGAAGATACCTGCCTTAGGTATTGTTGCTATCAATTTTGATATAGACGAATGGAGTGAACTTGAAGAGGCACAAGGCGAGATCGATTTTTTCATCTATCCTAAACAGTTCCAATACTATATGCCAAAACAGATTAGAGCCGTACTGGATCTAAACTGATCTGCTCTTGCTAACGCGATAAGCGTTTGCACCACTTTCAAAAAATACCATCAGATACTTTCATCTCTTTAGCTTCTTATCGCTGCCGTGTTTGTTGATCGCTTAATGCGGTCTGTACTTTTTCAGTACCCTGTCCATGTCTGTGATCTCCAGCGGTTTGGCCAGGTAATCATCCATACCGATGTTTAAAAACTTCTCTCTATCTCCCTCAAGGGCATTTGCCGTTAAAGCAATGATCGGGATATCAAGTTTCAGCTCTTGTCTAATGATAACAGTGGCGTCATAACCATTCATGACCGGCATATTGATGTCCATTAAAATCAGGTCATAATGATTGGTGTTGAGCATGTTCAGTACCTCTTCGCCATTATTGGCAAAATCATAAGTAAGATCATTGTAGCTGTTGAGTAGCATTCCGATAAACATCCGGTTAACCTCATAGTCTTCAGCGATTAAAATGTTTAAGGTTTCACTCTTTTTGGAGTCGGGCTCTGTTTTTGCAACTGTTGGCACCGGCGTGTCTGTTACGCTCTCTTCTTTTTGCTTATGTGGTTGCGAGAGATTACATATTGCGGCATCAATTTCAAAGGAGAATGTGCTGCCTTTGCCTTCTGCACTGATGATCTGCATCTCCCCGCCTAAGAGTTCGATCAGAGACTTACTAATGCTCAGTCCCAGCCCTGTTCCGCCAAATTTCCTTGTAGTACTGGAGTCTGCTTGGGAGAAAGGCTGTAAAATGGTCTCGAGTTTATTTTTTGGAATCCCGATGCCGGTGTCTTGTACACTGATTTTGATGTGTTGTGAACTTTTTTGTGTGTTGAGTAGAGCAACGTCAATCGTGACAGAGCCATTTTCAGGTGTAAATTTAAGAGCATTATCGATGAAGTTTTGCAGGATTTGGCGGATATGCAGCTCATCGATTTTTAAAGATTCGTGAATACGCGAGTCGATATCCAGTTCATAGGTGATGTTTTTATTCTGGGCAATAGGCGAAAAGCTTTCATAGAGCGTTTCAAACAGTTGATGAACATTGATCTCGATAAGGTTCTTTTCTATTTTACCGCTCTCAATTTTAGAAAAATCAAGGATATCGTTGACAACACTAAGCAGTGTCTGCATAGAATCTTGTGCTATGTCAACATACTCTTTCTGCAGATTGTCAAGCTCAGTTGTCTCCAAGAGCTGTAAAAAGCCAAAGATACCGTTGAGCGGTGTTCTGATCTCATGACTCATGTTTGCGAGAAATTCTGATTTGGCCTGTTTGGCCTCTTCTGCTTTGACCCTGAGCCTTTCAGATTCGGTAATATCTGTGAATGTGGATAATATTGATTTTTCACCATCGAGGTCAATATAGCGAGAATTGACCTTGAATGTACGGGCTTCTCCCTTGTCATCGAGAATGAGTGCACGATGCAGTTGACCTGGGTTTTCAAAAATCACTTCAGCCCAGTAGCGTTCAGGAGTACTTGGTTTAAGATAGCCCTTTTTGGCTTGAAAAAGCTCGCATATGCAGGAGTGTTTTTGTTTAAAGTCTGGGAGGTCTTTAAAACCAAAGAGGGTACAGAAGGAGTGGTTGACCTCGACCAGACCGCAACTTTTATTGGAGATGACGACGGCGCTCTCTTGATGGTTGAATATAATCGAAGTTCTCTCTTGTTCCGCCTTAAGTTTCTGTTGGCCAAGGATCTTTGACGTGATATCCTCTTGGATGGACATATAGCTGATGATCTCTCCATGGATATCCTGGAAAGGGATGATGTTTACACTAACGTAGTAACTGCTGCCATCTTTTCTCCGGTTACGCATCGTGTTTTTCCAGATCTTTTTGTTTTTGATGTCACTCCATAACTTTTTATAGAGTGCCGGGTTCGTATCAGGGTCCCGGATAATATTATGGGAATGGTGGAGAGCTTCTTCGAGTGAGTATCCGCTGATTTTACAAAAGTTTTTATTGACGTAGGTGATGATGCCCTGAGGATCAGTCATCGTGACGATAAGTGTGTTGTCTATCGCTTCTCGGTATTGACTGAGAAGGTTGTGTGCTTTATCCGCCTCTTCTGTCTGGACAGCCAGGTCTTCTAAACGTCTTTGAAGAAGTTCATAGAGGTCATTGTTCCTCTCTATAACATTTTTGTTTGACTCATTTAGCTCTTTATAGATGTTGTTCAGTGCGTTGTCGCGTACAACAGTCTCTTTCGTAAAACCGGAGTATGAAGCTTCTACTTGGGTGATAAAATCTTTAAACGCATCCGGAAAGGTGCTGGTATCAAACTCTTTTCCAAAACTTTTTTCAAGCTGATGTGTCAAAAGCTTATTCACGGCACCCCTTTGCTGATTTTCTTTCCATCAGAACAGCTCAAGCAGTGCTTTTAACTGCTGATAATATAAGCGGTAATCGGCATTTTCGCTATTTTTTGCAGCTGTCTCTATGGTCATAGCAAGATCATAAATATCATCCAGTTTTAAATTGCCGGCGCTCCCTTTTATGGCATGGGCTGCATCGGCGATACCCTGCATGTTGTTCTCATCTATCATCTGCTGCATCTCTTTTAAAGAGCTCGTTGCATTTTTGCTGAACATAGCAAGGAGCATATCGATATCACTGCGTTTAAACCCAAGTCGTTCGGCTATTAGGTCTCGATTTACCAACATTGTAGGCTCCTTTTCTAATGCGCAAGTGTTGAGCAGCGGTTTTCTTAGACCATAATATATAAAAAAATGCGTATTTATACCAGTCCTAATAGGCCTACATGATGTAGGATTTCTCCTACAGACATGAACAGAGTAAATAGGTATCTTGCGTTCATGAAAGAATCTACATGCCGCACACTTTACTAACAACGCTCAAGAGACTGCAAGCTATGGTGTCTGTGCCAAAGAGTCTGTCTGAGGGACTGGAGATGCTCAGCATTAAAAACAGATATGCCCTGATCATCTATGTGTTTATACTGCTTGAGCTGTTTTTTTTAATCGTACTTACTGTCAGTCAAGAGAGTAGGACTCAGCATTATCTAGATCTAAAGACTGCCAAAGCGAAGAGTGACTATGAGACTGTCCATCACGGTTTTTATAAAATATCTGAAATCGTTTCAGTCTCTATGGCGGGCAACGATAAAATCAAAAAATTGTTAAAAGAGGCTGATAGAGTCGGTGAACAGAAAAAAGAGGTGATCCATCATAAAGTAGGGGCCCTTTTAAAAGAAGATTTTTTTAATCTAAATAACTTGTATTTTCAAGAACTTCAATTTTTCTTGCCAAATAGCCACAGTTATTTGCATCTGAATAAAGAAGAGTTGTTTAGAGATGATTTGCCTGATATTTATCCTGAAGCACAAGAAAGAGCCGGAGATGGTGAAGATCTAAGTTCATTTCATTTTCGCCATCCTCTTTTTAACGATGATAACAATAATACCTACAGTGTGGATTTTTTTGTTTCGTCAGAAACATTTAAAGAAGAGCTGGGAAAATTATTGGATGCGCAGCTGCATTTTATTCAAGACAAAGAGATCCCCTCTCTTTTGGAAAAAGAGAGTAATACGAAAAGTATTGACAAGGATGATCAGAGACAATCGCAACAGTACTTTTTTAGTGAAGAGACGATGGATGAGATTGCTCGAAAGATAAAATCTTCCGAAAGTTTTTCAATCTCTATTCATGATGATGAGAATGTAGGGAGTGTTACTTTTTTGGCTCTCATGAGAGGTAAAGCAAAAGAGAGAGTCGATTACTTTGTCTATTTCAAAGACGACCCAAAACTGGCTGTTTTAGTTGGTAACTACCATGTTGTGCAGCTGTTGGGTTCGCTCTTGATAGCAGCGCTCTTTATTTTTGTGTTGATCAGGATAAACCGTAGAAAAGAGATCGCAGATCATGTCAATGAAAAAACACAAGAGCTGCAAGAGTCGAATCAGCTGCTCAAAGAACGTTATGAGCTGACGCTTGCCGGGGTCGGCGATGGTATCTGGGACTGGGATCTTTTACATGATACGATCTATTTTTCAAAACGTTGGAAAGAGATGCTTGGTTTTGAAGAGGATGAGATCGAAAATGTATTTTATGAGTGGAATGATAGAGTCCATCCCGATGATCTGCAAAAAGCTATGGTTGACATTAGGGCAAATATGGCGGGAGAGACAGAGAGATATGAGAACCTGCACCGAATTAGACACAAAGATGGCCGCTGGATATGGATACTTGACCGTGGAAAAACTATCTTTGATGATGAGGGCAATGCCATACGAATGCTCGGAATGAATACAGATGTGACAGAGAAAAAAGCACTTGAAGACAAGGTGGCCGAAAATGAGGCCAGACTTATTGAGGCACAAAAGATCGCACACCTCGGAAACTGGGAATGGGACCTGTTAAATCATAAAATAACCTGGAGCGATGAACTGTATCGTCTTTTGGGTGAGGAACCGCAAAGTTTCAAGCCGACGTATAAAACTATTCTCTCTTATCTCTCTGTATCGGACAAAAAGCGCTATAGAAAAAATTTACGAGATGTTTTAAATAATGAAAAAACGGATCAGAAGCATACCTGGAATATTGTTCGTAAGGACGGCGTAACCCGTACTATTTCGGCCACGATAAAAGTTATTCGTGATGCAGATCAGATCGTTTATGTTCAGGGAACGTTTTTAGATATCACCGAACGCAAAGAGGCAGAAGAGCAGTTGTCTTTGATGAACAGTATGCTTGTCGAATCTTATAAGAAACAGAAGATAAAGACCAAAGAGATCACAGAGGCAAAAAAAGAGTTAGAAAAAAGTCATAGTAAGATGATGGCAGCAAAATCGGATGCCGAACAAGCTTCACGTTCAAAGAGTGAATTCTTGGCCAACATGTCTCATGAGATCCGTACGCCACTCAATGCAATTAACGGTTTTATCGGTCTGCTGAAAGATAATGAAACTGATTCAGAGAAATTAAACTACCTAGAGATCATCAACAGCTCTTCTGAATCGCTCTTGCAGATCATTAATGATATTCTAGACTTCAGTAAGATAGAGAGCGGGAAACTGAGCATCGAACAGTTGGATTTTAACCCGGCCAAAGAGTTGTCAGGTACGATCGAACTCTTTAAACTTAAAGCATCTGAAAAAGATATCAGGCTCTACGTTGATGGTTGTGATACTTTGCCATCTACTCTTCACGGAGATGCATTGCGATTAAAACAGATCCTTTCAAACTTACTTTCCAATGCTATCAAATTTACCGATAACAGAGGGGAGATCTTCTGTAAGTTCCGGCATGAAGAGGGTCGTCTCTGTCTCAATGTCAAAGATAACGGCATCGGAATAGCTGAAGACAAGCAGAAAAAGATCTTTGAATCTTTTACACAAGCTGACGGTTCGACAGTGAGAAAATACGGGGGAACAGGGCTCGGACTGACTATTAGTGCTAAGCTGGCTAAACTGCTTGGCGGTGATTTGAACGTTGAGAGTAAAGAGGGGGTAGGAAGCGAGTTCTTTTTCTTTGCACCATTTGCAATAAGTCAAGAAAAGGATGAGAAGATAGAGGTAAGTGTAGAGAAAAGTAAAGATCTGAGCGGCCATACTCTACTCGTTGAAGACAATGAAGCCAACCAGATGTTTATTGGTATCATATTAAGGAATGCAGGACTGACGTATGATACGGCCAACAACGGTGTTGAAGCCATTGAAAAGTTTAAAACTGAAAAATATAAGCTGATCTTGATGGATGAGAACATGCCTAAACTAAACGGTATCGGTGCGACAAAAGCGATATTACAGATCGAGCAGGAGAGAGGGCTGGCCCATACTCCGATAATCGCCTTAACGGCTAATGCACTTGTCGGCGATCGGCAACTCTTTATTGATGCAGGAATGGATGACTATCTAGCCAAACCGCTTGAACCTGCACAGCTGATACAAAAAATTGGGGAGCTTATAGGGTAATAATAGAGTGGATCTGTATAGGATGGGGTGTTTAATAGCTTTAATAGTATGATTGATATATATAATAACTGTTTATAAGATGAGAGTGCAAAATGGATAGAAAACTTCAAACGTTCTTGGAACTAGGTGAAGAGTTGACGATTCTTTATGTTGAAGACAGTGAGATGGTACGTGAAAGTACTTGCGACATATTAGATGAGTATTTTGACAATATTGACGTAGCGGTAAATGGAGAAGAGGGTCTTCAGAAGTACAAAGAGTTTTATGAAGCGCACAACACGTTTTATGATATTGTCATAACTGATATCAATATGCCGAAGATGAACGGTATAGAGATGCTCGAGTCGATATTCAAGCTGCACACAAGAGCAAATGTCATTGTCATGTCAGCTCACAATGAAGCAGAGTATCTCTTAAAACTGATCAATATGGGGATATCGAACTTTATACTAAAACCGATAGAGATCACCATGTTTCAAACAGTGGTATCTCGTACTATTCAGAGTGTTGTGAATCAAAAAAAGCTAAAGCATTATCATACAAAAATGGAGGAGATGAACCTTGAACTGCATAAAGCTAAAGAGATCGCTGAAAATGCGTCTGAGCAAAAAAGCCTCTTTTTGGCCAATATGTCGCATGAGATCCGTACGCCGCTCAATGCCATTACCGGTTTTATCTCCCTTTTGAATGAAGAGGAGCGAGACCCGAAAAAATTAAAGTACCTTCAAGTGGTCAAAAACGCATCCGACTCACTTCTGCAGATCATCAGTGATATTTTAGATATCAGTAAAATAGAGAATGGAAAACTGGAGATCGAACCCGCCAACTTCAACCCTTACGAAGACCTGATCACAGTCGCAGAGCTCTTTCAGGTCAAAGCGGCGGAGAAGGGTGTTGTCTTGAAGATCCAGTACAACAATAATATGCCAAAAACGCTTTTCTGTGATGTGCTCAGAATCAGACAGATATTCTCCAATCTTCTCTCCAATGCCATAAAGTTTACGCCTAAAGGCCTTAGCGTAAAGTGCATTATCTGGTATGCTAAAGGGAGGTTGAACATAAGTGTCAAAGATTATGGTGTCGGCATTCCCAAAGAGAAACAGAGCTCTATCTTTAACGCTTTCTATCAGGTAAAAGGTACGACACAAGAGCATGGGGGAACGGGTCTCGGCTTAGCGATCAGCAGGGAGCTGGCAACAATGCTTGAAGGTGAACTCACGTTTATAAGCGAAGAGGGAAAAGGGAGTACGTTCAAGCTCTCTATTGTTATGCCGATCGGAGAAGAGCCTCAAAAAGAGTTAGATGCAGATGAGGTAGAGAAGGCTAAGCTAAGCGGCCATATCCTGCTTGTCGAAGATTATGAGGCGAACCGAATGTTTGTCGGTATTATTCTTGACAATGCAGGAATAACGTATGAGACAGCGAATAACGGTGTTGAAGCGGTCGAAAAGTTTAAAAACGGAAGATACGACCTGATCTTGATGGATGAGAACATGCCGGAGCTTGGGGGCATAGGTGCCACTAAGGCAATCATACAGACGGAGAAAGAGAGAGGTCAAAAACATACACCGATCATCTCATTGACGGCGAATGCCCTCAAGGGTGACCGGGAGCGTTTCTTGCAGGCCGGTATGGATGATTATATCAGTAAACCGGTAGAGCCGGATAAGCTGCTAAGTGTCCTTCGCAGTTTTCTGGAAGCTGACCTTGCAAAACAGTAAAACAGAATATAGACGGTGAAAAGATTTGACAGGTCCATCTATAGAGATCGTTTAGAAGTGCATAGGATCAAACTGCTTCTTATCCAAACGGATAGCACAGGGATCGCGATAGCCTTAAAGGAATAGGTATGAGATATATAATTGTAATCGCACTGCTGGCCAGCCACCTTTTTTCGGCACAAGACCTTGAAAAAGTGACACTGCAGCTTCAGTGGTATCATCAGTTTCAATTTGCGGGCTATTACATCGCCAAGGAGAAAGGCTTTTATAAAGAGGCGGGGCTTGATGTCGAGATCAGAGAGGTCGATCTTTCTGAAGATATCGTGGAGAGTGTTCTGCAACAAGAAGCGCACTATGCAACAGGCAGAACGTCGCTGATCGTCGATCGATCGCATGGAAAAAAAGTGGTTGTTCTCGCGGCGATCCTTCAGGCTTCGCCTATTGTTATCGTGGCAAAAGAGCGTCCGGATATCCAGAGAATTGAAGATTTTGCAGGGAAGCACATTGATGCTTCAGGCACTATGATAGACTCCCTCTCCATTCGTGCCTTGTTAAATGAAAAGAATATCACCGTAGACCCGCCAGAACACAATCATTTAGCATCAGACATCAAAAGCCTCATAGAGGATCATGCCGATGCCATTGTTGTCTACAATACAAACGAACCCTACCAGTTGGATAAGATGGGTGTCAAATACAGGCTGTTCCATCCCAAAGACTACGGCTTTAGTTTTTACAGCGATTTTCTTTTCAGCAGTGAAGCTGAGGTTGAAAGGCACCCCCAAAGAGCGGCTGCCTTTAAAATAGCCTCCCTAAAAGGGTGGGAGTACGCTTTTTCGAATATCGATGAAACGGTTGGGATAATCCTCGACAAATACAACAGCCATGGCAAAACACGCGAAGCGCTTACCTACGAAGCAAATGCGCTTAAAAAATTGGCCTATTATAAAACTGAAAAGGTGGGAACGGTCTGCAGTCAAAAGATGCAGCAGCTCTATGACACCTATAAAAAGATCGGCTTGCTCAAAAACGATATAGACCTCGATGCCTTTATTTTGACAGACGATCAAAGTACCAAGGCCGAGTTTACAAAGCAAGAGCGCGACTACCTTCGAGAAAAAAAGGAGATCACCGTCTGTGGGCAACGTCTATGGCGGCCTTATATAGATTTTACCGGTGAACAGCCGCAAGGTCTCTTTGTGGACCTTGCCAAAGAGTATGAAAAGATCATAGGCGTTCCTCTTAGATTTGTCAGAACAAAAGATTGGGCAGAGTGTATCGCACGGACCAAAGAGGATGAGATAGATATCGCCGTCCCTATCATGACAAAACCAAACCATCACCGGCATCTGACCCCTACAAAACCGGTTGGTAAAGAACATCTGGTCTTGGTCTCAAAAGTTGAAAAACCGTTTATACCCGATATTTCAGAAGCAGGCAATATTAAGGTCTCCCTGTGCAGAGGCAGCGACAGTTATCTGCACTATGTCCGAGCCAACTATCCAAACCTTGATCTGGTATTTGTCAGTGATCTGCAGGAGGGTCTGCAAAGTGTTGTGGAGGGGAAGACCGATGCCCATATTGGCACCATGCTGCCTGCAACATTCGAGATCAGCCAGCGTTACCCTAAAGAGTTAAAGATCAATGGCCGATTTATGGAGCTTGAGCTCACCGGCAGTATCGGTGTCCGAAAGAGCGAGCCGATTTTGATTGACATTTTCAACAAAACAATCGACACACTTGACCCTAAAACAAGCAGAGAGATCTTTAATAACTGGATCAGTGTTAGACAAGAACAGGCCTTCGACTACAGTCTCTTCTGGAAAATACTTTTCGCAGCTGTTTTAGTGCTCTTTATCCTTGTCTACCGTCAGCAGCTATTAAAAAGAGAACATAAAAAACTGCAAGCGGCTTATGCTCGAATAAAGCAACAGCAGAGAAAGTTAAAAGAGCAGAAGACTGTTTACGAGCTTGTTTTTAACGGTATAACAGATGGTGTACTCATGTTAGAAAACGGCAAATTTATAGACTGTAACCAACCCATAGTAAAGATGTTGAAATACAGTAAAAAAGAGGAGGTATTAAACCTCACCCCTTCAGCACTCTCTCCGACCTATCAGCCTGACGGCAGACTCTCATCTGAAAAAGCGGATGAGATGATGGCTTTGGCCTTTAAAAACGGGGTTCACCGTTTTGAGTGGATACATACAAAAGCGACCGGTGAAGAGTTTTGGGTAGAGATCACACTCACACCCATTGTCATCGACAATAAAAAGCTCCTCCATGTTGTCTGGAGAGACATCTCAAAACGAAAAGAACTTGAGCATGACAATACTAGCCTGAAAGAACAGATGGAGTTGGCATTTAGCGGAAGCCGCGACGGTCTTTGGGATTGGGATCTTGAAAATGATACGGTCTACTTCTCACCGCGCTGGAAAGAGATGTTGGGTTATAGAGATGATGAGCTTGAAAACAACTTGAGCACGTGGCAAGAGCGGGTACATCCTGATGATCTGGAACAAGCACTTAAAGATGTACAACGCAACCGTGAAGGTAGATCAGAGACTTATGAGAACAAGCACCGCCTCCGCCACAAAGATGGCCACTGGGTATGGATCTATGCCCGCGGGAAAACACAGTTTGATGAAAACGGTAAGGCGATCCGGATGATCGGTACCCATACAGACCTATCGACAGAGATCAACTTGACAAATAAGCTCAGTGAGCTTAACCACTCACTCGAAACAAAGATCGAAGAGGCTGTCAGCGGCCTGAAAAAGGCGCAGGAGCAGGCAAAACTCGGCTCGTGGAAGCTTGACATCGAAACGAACCGGCTGCTATGGAGTGATGAGACATATAAGATCTTTGACCTTCCCAATACATCAGAGATGGCTACCTATGAAAACTTTCTAAATGCTATTCATCCTGACGATAGAGAGAGTGTCAATGCAGCCTACACCGAGAGTCTTGAGACACAAGAGCCTTACGAGATCATACACAGGCTTTTAATGCCTGATGGACGTATCAAGTATGTCAAGGAGCACTGTGAGACGAGCTTTGATGCTGACGGAAAGGCATTGCTGTCAGTGGGTACCATCCAAGATATCACGGCCGAACAGACAGCCGTACAGGATCTTCGACATAAAGATGAGATGCTGTTCAGGCAGTCCCGTCTTGCCCAGATGGGAGAGATGATCAGTATGATCGCACATCAGTGGCGCCAACCGCTCAATGCTATCTCTTTGACGACCGCTGCATTAGAGCTTAAAATCGAAGATGATAAATACGATAAAACATTTTTTAAAAGCAGGCTCGGCAGAATATCTGATTATGTGCAGCACCTCTCATCAACTATTGAAGACTTCAGAGACTTTTTCAAACCTGACAAGGCGAAACAGGAGACGACTTTTTCTGAGATCATTGACAATGCCCTGAGCTTTGTCCGTATAGGATTGGAGAGTAAAAATATTACGGTGCAGACAGAGTGCAACAGTAAAGAGAGCCTCTTCTCTTACACTAATGAGCTGCTTCAGGTAGTGATGAACCTTATCAAAAATGCTGAAGATGCACTCTTGGAGAATAAGACAGCAGATCCGACCATAACGATTAGATGTTACTCCGATGAGGAGAAGGCAACCTTGGAGGTTGAAGATAATGCGGGAGGTATCGATGACTCGGTTATTGAGAAGATCTTCGAACCATATTTTACGACTAAAGATGAACACAATGGTACGGGGCTGGGGCTCTATATGTCAAAGGTCATCATAGAAGACCATTGTGACGGTATATTGAGTGTCAGTAACAGCAGAGAAGGCGCACTATTTAAGATAGTACTCAGCCACGCTTGAGTTCTCTACGATGGTGCTAAAAAGCGATCAGTAGTTTGTTATGTCTTGTTCATAGGCAAAACGTAAAAGCTGAGAGGTGTTGCTCAGGTTTAATTTCTCTAAAATACGTGTACGATAGGTCGAGACGGTTTTCGGGCTGAGATTGAGTTTGCTGGCGATCTCTTTGTATGCCTGTCCTGAGGCGATGAGCGCTAAAATCTCAAACTCGCGTTTAGAAAGCAGTTCAACCGGATTTTTACTGCTTTTTTCAAGGCTAAACCCATAGGCCAGGTTCTCAGCGAGAGATTCACTGATGTATTTTTTACCTTCGGTGATCTTAAGGATGGCTTTGATGAGCTCAGATGAGATCACTGTTTTATTGAGATAACCGGACGCTCCGGCTTTAAACGCCTGTACAGCGTATGGCTCTTCAGGATAGGTGCTTAAGACCAGTATAGGAAGTGTAGGAAAAAGCCTGCTGACATTTTCGATCGATTCAAGACCGTTTTTGTCACCCAGGTTGAGATCCAGGATCAGAAGGTCAAAGCGCTCTTTTTCAAGCAGTAAAAGAAGTTCGGAGCAAGAAGAAGCCTCGGCTTGTACCGTCATCTCTTTTTGCTGATCAATGAGCATGGCCAGCCCGCTGCGTACAATCTCATGATCATCTGCTATAGCTATGTGAATCATAATCAACCTCCTCCTTCTCGTAAATAATGTATATCTAAGTATATAAGTATATAGTATTTACTCTTTGTATGTTCTTTCAAGTAAAGTTTATTTGTTATCAGTTATCAGTTGTCAGTCATTAATTTTTATTATGTGATTAGAGTTCAGATTATCTGTTTTAATTATGTTATCATAGTTCAGATTATCTGTTTTTGTTATATTGTTTGTAGTGTCATTTAGGCAGTTCTCTCCCTGTTCTAACGTAAAAATTGGCAGGCTAAGAGATATATCCCGGTGATAGATAATAGTCAGCTAGGTGACCTGATCCTGACAGGTCTGAGAATAGTAAGAATGAAGGAGCTTTATTATGGAAAAACTTATCGACGAAACGGTGGAGATCGCGCGTCAACACTTTAAAGGGTTTGGTTTTGAAGATGAGCAGATCATCTCACTGCTTGAAGCTGGAAGACGGGACCTGACAAAAGAGTTAAACAAACTACGGACACTGTTAGAGAGAGAACCTATAGAGATTGATGTTGTCAACCTCTCTCTGCATGCCTTGAAAGGGTTGTTGCTGAACATGGGAAACATCATGGCAGCAGACAAACTGGTTGACCTGCGCCAAGAGAGCGGGGACGCACGCATTATCAGTGAGATCAAGTCGTTATTGGGTGTGTAGTGTTAATAGATAACTCTAAACTTTTAACGCGGCAGTGTAATTGTAAAGAGAGCCCCTTGAGTGGAGTTGTGGACACTTAAGATGCCGCTGCAGTGCTCTTGTATGATCAGTTGAGACATATAGAGACCTAACCCCATCCCATTTTTCTCTTTTTTGGTAGAAAAGTAGGGTTCAAATATTTTGTCGATGATCTTCTCATCAACACCGCCGCCACTGTCTTCGATCACAACATAGACAGATCTGTTGTCTTGGTAGGCTCGGACAGATATGTTTTTGTCACCTTCTTGCTCTTTCAATTTATCAATGGCATTTTTGATGATGTTCATCAGCACTTGAATGATCTCACTCTCAAAGCTGCTGATCTCTGCTGTAAGGTCACTGCCAAATGTAACTGTTACATCGGCATTGTTAATAGCAGGCGTAAGCACCTCTATAGCTTGCGTGATAGTATGCTCAAGGTTAAACACATTTTTTTGATTGCTGGTGTTATAAAAGTTTCTAAAATCATCTATGGTTTTTGAGAGCAGTGTGGTTCTGTTGTCAATGGAACGTAACTCTTCCCTTAACGCCTCTTTTTTGATCTCTTCATCCAAGGCAATGGAGAGCTGGATATTTGCAGATATAGCGGCAATAGAGGCGAGAGGTTGTCTCCATTGGTGGGCGATCATGGCGATCATCTCACCCATCTGAGCCATACGGGCCTGCTGCAGCATAAACTCATCTTTTTTTCGACTCTCTTCGACACCGATCTGTACTTTTGAGTGTAAGGAGTCATTGAGCGATAGTAGAGAGTTCTCAAGATCGATCATCTTTTTTGTATATATCTTAACGGTGATCGTCAATATGATCATTCCTGTTATAGACGTGGAAACGGCAAGCCCACTCAGGTTAAGGTCAAAAAAGTAGTTCGAAAGCAAGATGATGAAAATGGAGGCGGCTGCCGTGCTGTATCCATGCCAAATACCACCGATAAAAAATGCTAAAAAAACGGTGATGTAAAACCAGATGATGCGAAACTCATCATTTGGTATCGTGATCAAGGCAGAGGTAAAGGATGCTAAAGCAGACAAAAGCATCAGTGAGACAATTATATTGTATGCCTCTTTATCTTTACGCAACCAGAGGATGAACAGAAGGTTTGAGAAGGCGAACAAGAAGTTGACATTGGCATGAAAATCACCGAGAGGCGCTACTTTTAGGTAGTGTAATAGACCGTAAAGGGTTGATGTGAAGACGATGATGATCATAACGGAATTGATCAAGCGAACTTTAAACTTGAGAGGTAACTCATGGTCACTAAACGTATGACCACTTTCTAAAATATTTTGGAAATTAAACATGTAAACATTGTAACCTAAGCAGATTAAAGAGTAAGAGCGATTAGGTCAACAGACTTCGTATTTAGAGAATATTTATTGTGGCCATTCTTAAAGTACCATGACAAATTCATCTTAACTTTTTAGACTTTTGCCTTGTCGTTGCGGGAGGCGTTATAATGAATGTTAGGAGCTGTTATGCAAACGCGATTTTTAAAAGACAGTGGTGCCAAATACCCTATAATCGGTGGGCCTATGTATCCTTGTTCCAACCCTGAACTTGTTGCTGCAGTTTCAGAGGCCGGTGGGATAGGGATCGTGCAGCCCTTGACCTTGACCTATGTCGAGGGGTATGAGTTTCGTGAAGGGTTGCGTTACATCAGGTCACTGACTAAGAGACCGATAGGCATGAATGCACTGATCGAAAAGAGTTCAAAGAAGTATCAAAAGAAGATGGAAGAGTGGATCGACATCGCCTTGGATGAGGGTGTTCGCTTTTTTATTACCTCTTTAGGCAAGCCTGACTGGGTGGTGGCGAAAGTACACGCCTGTAGCGGCAAAGTCTATCATGATGTAACGGATGCTACATGGGCAGAGATCGCACTCTCTTCAGGGGTTGATGGTTTTATCGCTGTCAACAACAGAGCAGGGGGTCATGCCGGGTTAAAAGAGTTGTCTCAACTGCTCAATGAGTTGCAGGTTTATAAATTGCCCATTGTCTGTGCCGGTGGGATCAGTGACAGAGCAGGGTATGAACAAGCTCTCTCTTTAGGCTACAGCGCTGTGCAGATGGGAACACGGTTTATAGCGTCGAAGGAGTGTAAGGCCTCTGATGACTATAAACAGGCTATTGTAGAGGCAGATGAAGAGGATATCGTTTTGACTCAGAACATCACCGGCATACCTGTCTCGGTCATCAACACAGGCTACATTAAAAAGCTTGGGCTTCTTCCAAGCAGCTTTGTACAATGGATGTTAGCTCATCCTAAACTCAAACATCTCATGCGGGTGATCTACGCCTTAAGATCACTAAAAAATCTGAAAAAAGGGATGACCTCCAAAAAGGGCGAACAGGAGTTTTGGCAGGCGGGAAAAAGTGTTCGAGGTATTAGAAAAGTCGAATCTGTAGAAGAGATCTTTGCTAAACTCCTGCATTAGAGGTCATCAACAGATAGGCCATTAAAAGGGTACTTTACATGAGTAAGGTAGCGCTAAAAAATGCCATAAAAATTTAAATACAAATATAATATAAAACAATAGTAATTTCATGATTTTTTCATTTTATATCTGTAGAATTACCCCGAAATTAAAACAAAAGGCGACACAGATGATGAAAAAAATGGTAATGGCAGGGTTGACTGCAGCGGTAATGACAACAGGTGCAATGGCAGCAAAAAAAGTGACATCAACAGTAACTATGACTGCTGAACAGTTGGATACTCTTGTGTTTATTTATCAAGAAGAGAAAGTGGCGCGTGACACGTATATCACTCTAGGTGATATCTATTCGAACCAAACTGTATTTGCCAACATCCAAGAGTCAGAACAAGAGCATATTGACAAGGCTGAAGGTCTTTGTGACAAGTATGGTGCTGACACATCGGGTATCAATGAACAAGAAGTGGGTGAGTTTGTTGTCCCGGTACTGCAAGAGCTTTACGATACATTAGTGGCACAAGGCAGTGTGAGTGAACTGGCTGCGTTGAATGTGGGCGAATATGTAGAAATTACCGACATTGATGATCTTGAACATGCTGAGATCGGTATGCCAAGCGATGTGGTTAACACCTATGAAAACCTGAAAGCCGGTTCATTAAACCACCTTGCGGCTTTTCGTGATGCGATCGATGCTTACAACAACCGTTAATGTATAAAACGTTTCTTCTCATCCTCTTCCTTGCAGGCATATCGCTTGCAAGTGAAGTGGACCTTCACTCTCCCAGCTCGGCGGTGACCTCTTATTATGATGCGATGAATGAAGGTGATCTTGTTGCACTTAAACAGATCATGGTGCAAGAGTCATTTGACATGGATGTTCAGGTCTATGCACTCTCTATTGCGCTCAAAGACCCGGATTTTCACACCATCTTAAAGCAGTATGCCAACAGTGACGAAGCCAGAGAAATTGTCAAAAAAGAGGTTGCGAAAAAACTTCGAAGTCGTTCAAAAAGAGCGGCGACAGCCTTACAGGAGAGCAAGATGGGATCTGACCGTTTTATGGTGCGCTTTATGGAAGATACAAAAGCAAAACAGCTCTATCTCTCCAAACATAACAGATCCTGGAAGATCGACTACAAAGCCGGTAGAAAAACGAACTAGAATCAGAGCTTTATGTTCTGAACTTGGTTCAACCGTCTTCGCAGAACATTAAAGCAAGTCCTTCCTGCGATAACAGTGTAACCTTGCATATTTAGCATATTACAATAATCAAATCTCTTCATCTTTACGCTATACTTTATTATAATCGATTTTTTGAAGAGGTAGAATATGCACACTCCGCTTGATAGCTCACTGCTCTATCACAAATGTGACCCTGCACTTTTGTCATTTACGACCACCGAAGAGCTGGAACTGCTCGAACAACCCATTGGCCAGGCAACTGCCCTCGAAGCGGTTGATTTCGGTACCAACATCCAACAAGATGGTTATAACCTTTTTGCCATGGGCCCTTCCGGAAGCGGTAAACACTCTGCTGTTATGACGTTTTTAGAGAAGAAGGCAAGCAGTGAAGCCGTGCCCAACGATTGGTGTTATGTCAACAATTTCAAAGGCCAGCGTAAGCCCATCGCCATCGAACTGCCACCGGGAAAAGCAGCAGAGTTCAAAGATGATATGGATGAGCTCATAGAGCTGTTAAAAGCGATCCTTCCCGCTGTTTTCGAAAGTGACAACTACCGTAATGAACGGGAGATGATCAACCAAAAATATGTTGATGCACAGGCAGAGATCTTTCGGCATCTGCAAGAAGAGGCAAGCAATCATGATGTCGCGATGAACACCTCTTCTGCAAGCCGGGTCACCTTCGTACCGGTTATCGATGGAAAAGTGCTCTCTTCCGAAGAGTTCAAGGCTATAAAAGGTAAGCAAAAAGAGGAAATTACGCGTAAGATGGGCGAATTTGAGCTCATCGTCAAAGAGGGCCTGCGTAAGGTTGGCGAACTCAACAAAGCTCAGCAAAAAGAGTTTAAAGTACTCGATCGGAAGATCACGAAAGAGGCGGTCGAGTCCGTCATTGACGAAGTCCGTCGAAAGTATGCCGGTGTCCAGAAGATCATCGATTATCTTAAAGGTCTGCAAGACGATATGATCCGCCATGTGCAGGACTTTTTGGCTAAACCCGAAGAGATGGGTATGCCGCCGTTTATGCAGGAGTTTTATACCCCCTCCTTTACCCGCTACAACGTCAACCTCTTTATTGCGCACAATGGAGACAAGGCTGCGCCGGTTATCTATGAAGACAACCCAATCCACCAGAACCTAATAGGTAGAATCGAGCACCTTTCCCAGGTCGGTACGCTGGTGACCGATTTCAATATGATCAAGCCCGGTGCGCTGCATAAAGCCAACGGCGGTTATCTGGTGCTTGATGCCAGAAAACTGCTCATGCAACCGTTCGCCTATGAAGGGCTCAAACGCGTTTTACGATCCAAAGAGATACGGATCGAATCTTTGGCGCAGCAGTACTCGCTTATAAGTACCACCTCACTCGAACCTGAACCGATACCTGTCAATGTCAAAGTCGTACTAATCGGCGAACGCATCCTCTATTACCTACTGTATCACTACGATCCCGATTTCAGGGAGCTGTTCAAGGTAAGTGCCGACTTCGAAGATGAGATGCCGCGGAGTGATGAGAATCTTCAGCTCTATGCCCGCATGATCGGCACCATTGCGAAGCAACATGAGCTGCTTCCGCTTGCCCCTGAAGCTGTCGCGAGAGTCATCGAACAGAGTTCGCGTGATGTCTCGCACGCCTTGAAATTCTCTACCCACCTCCGCACACTCGCTGACCTTTTGAAAGAGGCGGACTACTGGTCGAAAAAGAGTGCCCATGCCGCCATAGAAAAGAGTGATGTTGAAAATGCGCTCAATGCTCAGGTTGAACGTCGTAACCGTATTCAGATGAAGCTCTATGAGCAGATCGACGAAGGTACGATCATGATCGATCTCAGCAGCAGTGCCGTCGGTCAGATCAATGCACTGAGTTACATTGCGATCGGCGGGCACCATTTCGGTCTTCCTTCGCGTATTACCGCCAGAACTCGCATCGGCAAGGGTGAGATCATCGACATCGAGCGTAAAGCGGAGCTTAGCGGACCCATCCACTCCAAGGGGGTGATGATCTTAAGTGCCTATCTTGGATCGAAATATGCTCCGGACCTGCCGCTCAGTCTCTCTGCGTCGCTGGTCTTTGAGCAGTCCTACGGTAAGGTCGAAGGCGACAGCGCCTCATCTGCTGAACTCTACGTGCTTCTCTCCTCACTTGCCGGACTGCCGATCAAACAGAATATCGCTGTGACCGGTTCGGTCAACCAGTTTGGCGAAGTCCAGCCCATCGGCGGTGTTAATGAGAAGATCGAAGGTTTCTTTGATATCTGCATGCGCAAAGACCCTGACGCCTCTTACGGCGTCATCATCCCGCACACCAATGTCAAACACCTTATGCTCAAAGCGGAAGTCGTCGAAGCCGTAGAAAATGGGACCTTTTCCATCTATTCCGTCAAAACAATCGATGAGGGGATCTCGATCCTGACAGGCGTTGAAGCCGGCGAAGCGGATAAAAAAGGTAACTTTCCGAAGGATTCCGTCAATGGCAAAGTTGTTGCACGTCTGCAAGTGCTCTCCGAAACCATCAGGCAGTATAATCATTCAAAACCGGGTACTAAGAGACAGGCAGTTGCTAAGAAAAAGAGTAAAGATTAGAGTCCTAACTCTTTAACACGTTCTCTAGAAACTGCTTCATTCGGCGGTAGTGGTCGCCGTGCCAGTAGATGCGGTCACAAACCGGGCAGTACTCGAAGTGGGAAAAATAGCGTTTGACTTTCTCCGGCAGTCTGTGCAGTACCTTGGACTTTTCTACGACTTGCAGCGGGGTGTTGCAGACGATGCAGCGGCTGAATGGGGCAGGATGTTCTTTGAGACGGAAGTGGCTGATCAGTGTCTGAAGCTGTTCCCTGGTCTCTTTGGACTCTAAAAAGAGGACCGGAGCATTGTCACGTTCGGACAAGGCTCTGTCGCGAGTCAGAATTATGCGACTTTGTTCTAATGCAAGGGTGACAAGATCGTTATCATCGATCTGAGAAAAATAGAGTGTATCAAACCCCATCAACCGAAGATATTTGGCAAGTTTTCCCAGATGGCAATCGGCGATAAATGCCGGCAGTTGAGTATCTTTATCTTCGATAATCGGCAAACTATCTCCTTCTTGTACATACCTTGTCTCTCTATTATTCTAACATATTACCCCGATAGCTAAATACCCAAAAGATCAAAAGAGGGAGAAGAGGTAAGATTTGAACGAAGAGAGATGAAGCCTAGCCCGGTAGCTAAGTTGAAATATCTACTTGCTTGAAGATTGCCTCTTATCGCTCTTCCCGAAGGGTGAGATGCTTTTGACCATACTCTGTGTTAGATAACCTTCACCGTAGCTACGACTACGCTAAAGAACATCTGCCTTGATTACGAACAAAATCATTCTCATTGATCTTGGGGTATTTAGCTGTCGGGGTAATAGCTTTGTGCTACAATAAATTCAGAGCAGCTCTAAAAGCTCTATATTCGCGAAAGGCGGTGAAGGTGTTTGAACATTCTGAAGCGTTGTTACAGGCGGTCGGAGGACTAGGCCTGTTTCTGTTCGGTATCGCTGTTATGACAGATGGATTGCGCGCCTTGGGTGAAAAGAGCATGCGTGCCGCCTTGATGCGTTTTACCAGAAGCCCTCTCAGCGGGGCTGTCACAGGGGCAATAACCACGGCGATGCTGCGCTCTTCAAGTGCTACGACGGTCGCGGCAGTCGGTTTTGTAGGGGCAGGGCTGCTGACCTTTCCTCAATCGCTGGGCATTATCTTCGGGGCGAACATCGGTACCACGATTACCGGCTGGGTCGTCGCACTGCTGGGCTTTAAACTGCAAGTGGGTTCGATTATGCTCCCCTTTGTCCTCATCGGTGCGATCATGCGCCTCTTTGGGAAAGGCCGCCTTGCACAGGCGGGTTATGCCATCGCGGGATTTGCGCTGGTGTTTGTGGGCATCGCCTTTATGCAGGAGGGGATGAGCGGATTTCAAGGATTGATAACCCCTGATCAACTCCCTTCAGATACCTTTATAGGACGTTTACAGCTGGTGGCATTTGGTATTCTATTTACCCTTATGGCCCAGTCATCGAGTGCCGGGGTGGCAATGGCACTGACGGCACTTTATGGCGGGGCGATCAATTTTGAACAGGCAGCAGCACTGGTAATCGGCATGGATGTCGGAACGACGGTCACCGCAGCACTGGCAACGGTTGGCGGCTCTGTCAATGCCCGCCGCACAGGTTTTTCACACGTCACCTATAATATCTTCACCGGGGTCGGGGCTTTGCTTCTGATCACGCCATATATGGTAGTGGTGGATGCTCTGTTCCCAGGAGAACTGGTTCAAAACGCCGAGATCTCGCTTGTGGCGTTTCACAGTACGTTCAATATCATCGGAGTGATTGTCGTCTTGCCGTTCACGCATCAGTTCGCACATTTGATGATGCGGCTGATCCCGGACAAAATGCCGCGCTACACCCGCAAACTCGACGATATCTTTCTTGAACAGCCTGCTTTGGCGTTAACGGCGGTCCAAAACAGTATTGACGCACAGATGCTTGCGCTGTTTGAACATCTCAACGCGATTTTAGGCGATAGCAAGAGCGGACGGCGTGCCAATCTGGCGGAGTTGCAGCGTGCACTGGACAAGACTCATGCCTACATTGACCGTATCCACCTCGATGCCGATTCTGGGGCGCAGTGGGAGCGCCTGGTTGCCATGATCCATACGCTTGATCATCTGCAGCGGCTGCATGAACGGTGCGAAGAGGAAGAGGAGCGTGCCATTACGGTCAGAGACAGTGAAACGTTTGCGACCGAACGGCTTTTGATGACGGGTGCCATTGGTAAAATGATTTTGGCACTGAAAGAGAAGCGGTGGCATGAAGCAAGCAGATGTGCGCTTAAGACAAAAGCAAAACTTTATAAGCATCTCCGGCCGTATCGAGAGAGGGTGATGGTGGAGATTGCTCGTGGTGAGATCGACGTACCAAAAGGAACCGCTTATCTTGAAGGAGTGCGTTGGCTTAAACGGGTCAATTGGCACTTATGCCGTATCACCCACCATTTTGAAGATGCACTGATCGCTGCAGGGCGCTAAAGTATCGGTAGCGCTTGAACCACGGTAGGTTACGATCTTTTCTATTATATTGAGAAGAGCTGCAAGAGCAAAAATGTGCTGTTGACGACAACACCTGTGACAGGAACCCACAAAGGGATAAGGTAGACCCCTTCAGGATCAGGATCTTGAAGTTTTATACGGATCAAGGCCACATTGACCACAGTAAAGACGATCAAGATCAGAAAGCTAGTCAAAGTGGCAAGGGTGAGCAGCGGCAGCCACAAGGCAAAACCCAAGGTCACTGCACTCGCCAGAAGTGTTGCTACAACAGGCGTCTTTGTTTTGCTATTGACATAAGATAGAGGCGATGGAAGCCACCCCTGTTTACTGATGCCATAGACCATGCGCGACGCCATAATGATCTGTATCAGTGCCCCGTTGATGATGGCAAATATGCCGATAACCGTAATGACGGTAGCCTCTTGACCGGTGGCATGTTCATAGATGGTCGCAAAGGGTGCATCGGTCGTTGCAAGCTGCTCAGGAGAGAGAAGCAGTACACTGACCAGTGATACACTCAGATAAAGGAGTGTGGCAATGATCAACGAGAGCAGTATCGCTTTAGGGTAGGCCTTGGAAGGGGCCTTAACCTCTTCGGCGATATTGACCATATCTTCAAAACCTAAAAAGGCATAGAAGGCCAAAAAACCCCCTACGGAGATGGCATACCAGACATCCCACTCCAATGGCGGTATCAGCTCATGTGCTCTCTCTGCCAAGGTCGGCAAGACCGGCAGGCCAATCCACAAGATCAGAAGCAGTCCGCCTATTTCGGCAAAGGTAAGTATGACGGCAATAGCAACCGATTCGCCTATGCCCCAGATGGCGATCAGCCCCAATATTGTGATCAGCCCTAGCAGGGCGAGCCACTCTGGCAGAGGTGTCAGTTCCGCGAGATAACCGGTAAAGCCTCTTGCTATGGTCGCGGCAGAGATCAGACCGGCCAAGGCGATCGTCAAACCGATGATAATCGACAGATTGGTTGAGCCCAGTCCCTTTTTTACATAGAGCGCCACACCCGCCGCATCGGGATAACGCGACGCCAGCTCTCCGTAACTCAGTGCGGTAAACGAGACAATGATAAGTGCCACTAAAAAGGAGAAAGGCGCGTACATACCTGAGGTGTTGGCCACTTCGGCAATGAGGACATAGATCCCTGCACCTAAAATGTTACCCAGCCCGTAAAAGAGCAGCATCGGCATAGTGATCTTACGGAGAAGCTGCTGCGGTTGTGCCATGGTCGCTTACTCTTTCGAGCTCCCTTTGAAAAACTTGCTCAGATCTGTCGGGAACGGAAAGATCAGCGTGCTGGTTTTGTCGTTGGAAATATCGCTCATGGTCTGAAGGTAGCGAAGCTGTATCCCCAGGTCATTTTGACTGAGCTTTTCAGCGGCCGCAAGCAGGTTCTCACTCGCTTCAAGCTCCCCTTTCGCATTGATGACTTTCGCGCGGCGTTCACGCTCAGCTTCCGCCTGTTTAGCGATGGCCCGGACCATGCTCTCATCGAGGTCGATATGCTTGATCTCTACATTGGAGATCTTAATGCCCCAGGCATCGGTCTGTTTGTCGAGGATAGTTTGAATATCGAAATTGAGCCGTTCGCGCTCGGCCAGCATCTCATCGAGCTCATGCCCGCCCAAAACCGAACGCAGTGTCGTCTGAGCCAGTTGGCTGGTAGCGCTATTAAAATTCTCCACCTGAATGATCGCTTTTTCCGGGTCAAGCACACGGTAGTAGACGACGGCATTGACATGCACCGAGACATTGTCATGTGAGATAACATCTTGTGTAGGGACATCGAGAACGATGATACGAAGGTCAACCCGAACCATCTGTTGAATGAAGGGGATCAGTATGATGAGCCCCGGTCCTTTGACTCCGGTAAAGCGCCCCAGCGTGAAGATAACGCCACGCTCATATTCGCGTAAGATACGGATAGCCATCACTAATAAAAGGATGACCAAGATGGCTATATAGACCATGATCATAGGTAAATCTAAAAACATTGTTTACTCCTCAATTGGTTTAACTGCTAAGATAAGGTCATAGAGTTCGACAACCTGAACTTTTTGACCGACTGTTAAGGTGCTCTCACTTGTGGCACGCCATGTCTCGCCATGGCAGAGAACACGATACTCTTTCCCGTCCGATTCAGTCACTTCGCCAACTGCACCGACCATCTCTTCTGCCCCCGTGACCACTTTGGCCGATCGCGAACGTATAAAAAGGCGCATCACCAAAATAAAAAAGGCGAGGCTGACCAGACTAAACGCGATGACGAGAGGAAGAGAGACACTGCTGCCAAGGGTGTCGGCATCAAAGAGCAGCAGTGAACCAAAGGCAAAAGCGACAACCCCGCCAATACCCAAGATACCGAATCCGGAGACGAAGACCTCGGCCACCATAAAGGCGATACCCAAGATGATCAGCAGCAGTCCGGCATAATTAAAAGGGATCATGTTTAAGGCGTAGAGTGCAATGACGCCGGAGATCACGCCAATGACACCCGGAATAATAGCCCCGGGATTCATCAGTTCGAAGAAGATGCCATAAATGCCAATGAGAAGCAGTATGTAAGCGATGTTCGGATCGGTAATGATAGAGAGAAAACGGCTCTTCCAGTCTGCTTCAAAGGTCATAATAACGCTCTCTTTGGTACGCAGTTCTACTTCTGCTCCCAAGAGTTTGATACTTCGTCCGTCAACTTTTTTGAGCAGTGTTTCCGTGTTGTCCGCGATCAGATCAATGACACCCAATCTTAGAGCATCTTCGGCAGAGAGACTTTCGGCTGACTCCACGGCATTGATCGCCCAGGTGACGTTGCGATCATTCATCTGTGCAAGGCTGGTGATATAGGCAATGGCATCGTTGATCGCTTTTTTCTCGGCTGTTGAATGGGCACTTGTATTTGTATCGGCTTGTTTGGGCGGCTGCATCAGGCTGATCGGTGTCGCGGCGCCCAGGTTGGTTCCGGGGGACATCGCCGCTACATGTGAAGCATACAACAAGTACGTTCCCGCACTGGCGGCACGCGCACCTCTAGGCGCAACATAGGTGATAACGGGAATGGAACTGTTGGTAATGGCTTGGATCATTTCACGCATCGATGATGATAATCCGCCGGGGGTATCGAGTTCTATCAGCAAAGCCTCAGCATGCTGCTCTTGTGCAGCCGCTAGCGCATCTTTGAGTACAGCGGAACTAGCCGGACCTATAGCCCCTCTGATTTCCACTTTCATAACGACGGACTCTGCTGCGAAAAGCGGTAAAAGTAACAGTAACAACAGAAACAGTAACCGTTTCATCTAAGCAACCTATGTGTTGGTATTTAAAGATAGTTATAAATCATGATAGCCTAGAAGCAAACGGAAAGTCAAGTAGAACGGTTTTAGGAAAAGGTATAATGTTTGACAAAGGTCTCTCATGGAATGCAACCGTTGTCTACAAGGCATACTTACAACGTTGATAATCTTTTCTATCGCGCTGTTGGCCGGTTGCGCAAAACCTGTTAGTGCGTTGTACCCACCTGATCCGGATCGAAGTGATAATAAAACAGTATACATCGTCAACAACTATGGCGGGCATACCGGCATTGTCTTACCCAGAAAAGATGCAGACCCTTATATGCATTCATTTAATGATTTTAAAAGTGCTCGCTATCTGGAGATAGGATGGGGAGATGCGGCCTATTATCAGGCGAAGGAGATAACCCTTTGGCTGAGTATTAGAGCAGCATTTTGGCCTACCGACTCGGTCCTTCATGTGGTTGCACTCCAGACAGACCCCCTAGAACATTTTTACAACCGTGAAGTCGTTGCGTTGGAACTGTCCAAAACAGGCTTTATCAGGCTGGTCGAGTTCATCGACAACAGTTTTGCTCTGGACGAGAAGAGAGAGATCATCAGACTGGGAAGCGGTCTCTATGGAAGAAGCAGGTTCTACCGTGCCGAAGGGACATTTTATCTGTTCAACAACTGCAATGATTGGAGTGCCGATGCAATCCGCTCTTCAGGATTTCCGATAAGCACATTTTATGTATTAACAGCCGGCAATGTTATGTATCAATTGAAGCAGGATAAGCGCTGATCTGAGAGCATCTTCACCTCAAGCGGCTGTTTTTTATGGGCGTCGCTACAGTAGAGTTTAAAATCTCTATTTTTCCAACGGCACATAGATCAATACGTCCGAGGGTACTGTTTTCATCAAATAAGAGGCTGTTGAACCATAGACTACAGTGTCTGATACTCTTACGCCATGCGTACCAAGGATCACCAGGTCACATTTGTGCTCTATTGCCGTTTCAAGTAACATTTCGCTGACAGGGTCGAACCCTTCGATTACTTCTGTATTGTCAATTTCGATACTCTTTTGAAACTTCTCTACATCCTGCTCTGTTTTTGCTCTGACTATCTCTTTATAATTTTCTCTCTCAGTTTCAAGGTTATAAAAGTCCACACTCAAATCGCTGATCTGCGTGTAAGCATAAGAGATGTTGATCTCTGCGTGTTTAAAGAGGCTCTGTGCAAATCGTATACTTTTTTGAGAGGCTTCTGAGAGGTCGGTAAGCGCCAAAATGTTTCTATAATCATCCGTGACAGGCGTCTTAATGATCAAAACCGGCAAATGGCTTTTTTGTGCAACGTTATGGGCAGTGGAACCGAAAAATGTATCTTTGATACTCTCTTTTCCGTGCGCTCCGATGATGACCAGATCACTTTGCAGTCTGTCGGATTCATAGACGATCTCATCAGAAGGCTTCCCTCTTGTAATCGTTACAAAGTACTCTACCTTTGCTTCGGCATTTAAGGCATCCATTTTTTCTTCTATTTTTTTCCTGATCTTCTCTTCACCGTTAACATCGCCGAAAAGCTTTTCAAACAGCGGGATATCGATACTGTGTATAACAGTTATCTGGGCATTTTCCTCTTTTGCCAAAGAGATTGCTCTCTTTAAAACTTCATCCGCCATTGCAGAAGTATCTATTGCTGCGATAATATTGTTTAAAATTCCCATGACTTTTTCTCCCTTTTAATTACTAGAAATCAGTTTACGAGACATTACTTAATAATACTACCAGAATTCTAAGAAATTGATAATTATCTGAAACTTTCTAATAATAACACTACGCCTCCAACTCCATCTTTAACGCCAAAAATTCGAGCAGATCTTTGAGCGTAACGATCCCAACCATCTTTCCGTGCTCGAGCACCAGCAACCGGCTGAGTCCGATCCCGCTCATTTTGCTCAGTGCCTCTTTGACAGGAGTGTCTGGAGCAACCGAATTATCCGGACTTTGCGGCTGCATCAATCCGCCGACCTGCAGATGATGCCACTCTTCATGGGGAACCGCTTTGACAGCCTG